>NZ_CP117256.1:600000-834411 GCF_003240565.2 Rhizobium tumorigenes | reverse complement strand
TTCAGAAGCCGATTATCCTAAATAGCGTTGCCAAGCGGAAATATGGCGTTGCTCCGATGCTTGCACTAAGCAGCGATTCTGGACGTGCTGCAACCGCATTTTGGTTAACGAGACGTTAACATCATCCGCGTCAATCTAAAATGGTGTTAGCTTTCATAGCCTTAGGTCCAAAGATAATTTACAGCGCTCAGGCAAAACTCGATCATTTGTCGACCTCATGGGACCCAAAAACAGGACCGCGAGATGCGATTTACCGACTCAGCGTTGCAGTTGAGACCCTCTATAGCCTCTTTCCGTCGTCGTCGAAATTGCTTTCACTGGATGCGTTACGTCCGCCGGTTGGGGTGAAAATGTCGATTTGGTTGCCACCTGAAGGGACGACCAGGCAACCGCGCGCGCACGCAGACATGGTACGAGATGAGCTCGCTGCACGCGCGCAGCGTCGTTAGGCCAATTTGGATAAAGACGGCGCAAGAACGCTCTGAAATCCATGGCGATCGTAGATCAAAGACAGCTGCTCCACGTCGACTGTCACCGAAAGTACGCGCGCACGACGCTGGGGTGGATCAAGCTTGGTCGGAAGCCTTAATGATGAAGGGCATCATCGTCGACGTAGCTTGGGGCTGGCACAGCATCGTGCTCAGCTTGATCGTCCATGCCTCCAATATGAATCCAGATAGGAATTTCCGGTTCGCCTCTGCCCGCCGTCACCTTGGCTGCCTGCAGATAGAAGCGAGCTACGACCAGTCCTGTGCGGCGGCCTCCGAGAAGTGTTTTGCGTGGCAGCACCTAGCATGGGCGAAGTCGTCGATGACGTGCGAACTGTGCGGCAAGCCTGGCGGCTCCGCCTTGGTACCAGACGTAGACGCCTCTATTGCAAGTCGCATGCACATCTTGTCGGGAAGCTTCGCCCTGAAGATCGCCGCGTGTGGGACCGGTGGAAGCAGCATCGGCAGCGACCGAGCTTGCGGCGGACCACGACGACGTCGAGATCGGGAAAAACGACCTGTTGCGGATGGGGGTTGCGGGAGAAGCTAACATCTCCGACGTGTCCGATCTTCTGAACCTATCGCGTGCAGACATTCACTTCGAGTCCGCAGACCGTGGGTATGGCATGCGCATTGGACAGCATCCCGAAGACCAGTCCGCCGTCGACGAATTCCTGGCCGCTTCTGGGAAACTGGGGGGCAAGAGGAAGCACTGATGCGTTCCAGACGCAAAGCGGCTCGCAGGTCGCGTCAGACATATCGAGGTCATTAAGCAGTCCATCTCGAACCTACGACAAGACGTCTTTATCGTTCGACGACACGGACTCGCAGGAGTGGCTGCGAGCCGACATGGAGACGCTGCCTGATCTCACTGTTCCGGAACGCGAGCGCTTCGTACAGATCGGCGTCGATATGGCACGGGCAGGCCTCTCTGACCCCGACGTCGAGAAAGAGGACTGGGTCGTCGACACCGCGATCGCTTATTCGACGTCCGGCAGGCCGCTATAGGGTCTGTCGATGCCGTGTAGATGTCGGCAGGGGCTTTTATGTCGAGCGCTTTACGTGATTGCTCGTTGTTGAATTCGTGAATGAAGGCATCGAAGCGCGCCTGCTGCTGAAGGATGTTTCTGTCTGGCGGTCGCGTCGCTTCCTTCATGAGAGTGAGATGCATGCGCTCGTGCCGGCCGTTCTGATGTGGCCGGCCGGGTTTGATGCCTTCGATGGCGCTCCCCAGCCGCAGCCACCATATAGACAGCCTCGATAGATTGAAGAGGTCGTTGGGTGAAGCAAAGGGCAGGGCAGTGTCGGTGCGGATCGCTTGCGGCAGGCCGCGGTCGGCAAGCAGGCGATGGAAGGCATCCAAGACACCCTGTTCGCTTGTCGATTCGAAGGCTTCGCAGACAAGAAGGAAGCGCGAACCCTGGTCTGTGACAGTCAATGGGTAACAGTATCTGTTGTCGCCGAGCTTGAACTCGCCCTCGAGGTCGGCGCACCACAGTTCATTGGGCAACAGGGCTTGGGACAGGTCCGTTCCTTCGGCCTTGTTGCGGTGTCGCCTGCGGGCATGGGTGACAAGGCCATGCCGGTCGAGAACGGCGTAAACGGTGCTTGTGGGCGGGCACACGCACATCGCCGGAAAGCTTCTTGATCAGCAATTCCCCGATCTTCTGGCATCCCAGTGCGGCTTGTTCTTCTTGGTCGCGACGATTATCGTCTCGATGGCATCGGGCAACTGGTTGGCATAGCGCACTGGCCGCCGGGAGCGATCCGTCAATTCTTCCAGGCCATCTTGCCTGTAGCAGTTGAAGATATTGTAGCCGATCTTGCGCGATATGCCGAAATCCCGGCAGACCTCGCTCTTCCCTTGCCCTCCAGAAGCCGGGCGACAAATCGTAGACGTTCCCCCATAACCGAAGTTTCTCTCAGCGGCATCAGCACCTTCCGCAAAAGCGAAAAGTGTTACCCATGTCTCCGGTACGAAAGGTCACCTCTCTCTCAGGTCGGGCAAATGGCTTTTATCCAGTAAGTGCATCTCTTTCGACAGGCGCCTACGGGTACCGCTTTGTAGTGCGTCGCTGCTTGGTGTCAGATAAAGTGCCACTACAACTTCACCCAATCTACGAGCATGGCATCGAGGTTTTCGTATTCGGCCAATATTGTGTCTGGAAACTCGACATCGTGGACACTGATTTGCCCGTGAGATTGATACAAGACCCCCATCGAGATCCCGAAGTAAGTTTCACGGCGCTTGCTCCACGGCGATTGCTTGACGTAGAGCCTTTTTTCAGAGGTTGTGAAGTGCCTACGCTCCAGTGCCAAACGTTCCTCGGTGGGTCTTTGTCGGCTATGCATAACAACTCTTTGATTTAGGGACGTTCAGCGCGCTTAATAGAGTGCAGTCAGAACGAGCAGCGCGGGCCAATCAGTGAAAATATTGTTAGACATTTCATTAACGTTACCTATATCTACGTGATGAGCGAAATCATATCAACAAAGAAAATCAGTCTTGTCGTCGACTGGCGCCTGCGTTTGTTGGTAATTTTTATTTGTAGTATCGCCACTCTATCCGCACTCTCTGCTGTCGGCATGATTATGTTTTATATAGTCTATCTGCGGGGCCAGCTTTGATAGAGTTATTGACTGGATAAAGTCCAAGAGGACGCGGTGAGCCGCCCGCTGGTTGCCATCGCGGCGCCCGCGAAAAAACCGTTTGCAACGTCATAGCGTTGGTGCAGCAAACCCTCGGCAACGAAAGTCACGCCTGTGTCATTGTTGGCGACGTGAATGGTGACAGGCCAAGCTAGATGTCCGCATGGCTGTCAGTCTTGGCGTTTGGCCCAAATCAGACCAGTCAATCATGAGAATGACAGCTTGGAACTTACGGGAGAACCGGCCGATAGCAATCCAGTTTCTTGAATGGATTTGTTGAAGCGGGGCGTGTCTTCTGCGCATTGGTCGATGGTGGTTGATCACTCGCCCGATCCAAGCGCGTGGGGAGCTGGAGCGGACCCGCGTCTTCTTCCGCGCAGGTCGGCTCTTCGTCGATAAGATTGCCGATCCCCTTATTATTGCTTGAGCTTCACTACAATCTACGAAACCGATTTTTGCGGCTAGTTATAGCGCCTGACGTCTGTGGTTATTATTGTATTAAATAACTTAAAAAACGTTTTGGTAAGCGAAATATCGGGGCTGAATATTTTGTATGCATGAGATATTTCGTAATTACATTTAAATTTGAAATATCGTGATTCACCATTTCAAAAGAGCTGCTTGTTACCATCTGAGAAAAGGGGAACAGGTCATGGCAGCAAGTAACTCCGGCGTTAAGCAGTGGGCGACATTTTCTGGGCAAACCTTGATCGGTACTGGGTTCGCCGACACGCTGGGCGGTATCAATGGCGCGGTGACTCTGGTCGGGGGCAGCGGGAATGACACGTACTATTCCTATTCGGCCCTTAACGTCATCCAGGAGGAAACAGGGGGCGGAAATGATCTCGTTATCACCTCTAAAAACTATACGCTGGGCTCCAATCTCGAGAACCTGCAACTGACGGGCGACAATACCTACGGAATTGGCAATGCGCTCGACAATGTGATTACGGGCGGCGCTGGACATCAGCAGCTTTACGGAGCAGGAGGCAATGACGTCATGACCGGTGGCGCAGGTAGTGATACTTTCATTGTTCGTGTCGGCGGCGGTTCGGACATCATCACCGATTTCGAAGCCGGTGCGCTTGGCTCGGACGTTATCCAGCTCGGGAGCTACGGTTTCACCAGTTTTCAGAGCCTTTCGTCGCATATGTCGCAAGTCGGCAACAATGTTGTCATCCAGCTAAACGCGGGAGAAACATTGACACTTAGCAACCACAAGCTTGCCGATTTCGCTGCTAACGATTTCCAGTACGCACTGGATACCACCAAGCTGACCCAGACCTTTGCCGACGAATTTAACGGTGTCAGCCTCCAGGCGGACGGCGGCACTTGGCGGACCTCCTTCCACGACGGCGCGTCCGGACGACTTCATGGTGATGAGTCCCAAGTTTACATGGACAAGGACTATCTCGGCCTTGGCATCAATCCGTTCTCGACGACGAACGGGGTGTTGACCATTCATGCCGAAAGCGCAAGCGCTGCCGTGAAACAGTCCACGGGCGAAGATTTCACATCCGGCATGCTGTCATCGCGTGGTACCTTCTCGCAAACCTATGGTTATTTCGAAATACGTGCGGAAATGCCCTCGGAGACAGGGACCTGGCCAGCATTCTGGCTTCTGCCAGCCAACGGTAGCTGGCCGCCGGAGCTGGACGTCTTCGAAACGCTTGGAAAAGATACGTCCTCGGCTATCCTGACTGCACATTCGAATGCGGATGGCACCCATACCATGGCGGGGATTTCTTCATGGGTCGGCGACGTGTCCGCGGGGATGCACACCTATGGGGTTTTGTGGACGAAGACGGATCTCGTATGGTATATTGATGGCGAGGAGGTTTTTCGCACTGCGACCCCTCCTGACATGAACCAGCCCATGTACATGGTGACAAATTTGGCAATCGGCGGCGCCTGGGGTGGAGACACGGATGCCAACTTCACCGGTGCCGACATGCAGATAGACTACATTCATGCCTATCAATTGCACGATCAGATGGGAATTCCGAATGTCGTTACGTCGGACACCTTTTCCCTGACGCTGGATGCTGTCGCCAATTCACTGGTGCTGACCGGGAATTTGAATATCAACGGAACCGGCAACGCGCTCAACAATACGTTGACAGGCAATACGGGGAACAACGTCCTGGACGGCGGTCTCGGTGCCGACAGGATGATCGGGGGCGCCGGCAACGACACCTATTACGTCGATAATGTAGGGGATACGATTACCGAATGGTCGACGGGTGGCATCGACAGTGTCTATTCGTCGATCGATTTGAAACTTGCCGACAACGTCGAAAATCTCACCCTACTTGGGACTAGTAATCTCAACGCCACCGGCAACTGGCTAAACAACGTTCTGACCGGCAATGCTGGAAACAATATCTTGGACGGCAGCGTCGGTGCCGACACCATGATCGGAGGCGCCGGTAACGACACCTATTACGTCGACAACGCCGGCGATACGATCACCGAGTGGTCGGCAGGCGGTATCGATAGCGTCTACGCGTCTGTTTCTCATACTTTGGAAAACAATGTTGAGAACCTGACGTTGACAGGGCTCGCCAACATCAATGCGACCGGCAACTGGCTGAGCAACACCCTAATCGGCAACGGGGGCAACAACGTCCTTGATGGCGGGTCTGGTGCCGACACTCTGATCGGCGGCGGCGGTAGCGATGCCTACTATGTTGACAATGCAGGCGATATCGTTACGGAACTGGCTGGCGGCGGCACGGACACCGTCTATTCGTCGATAAGTTACGCGCTTGGGGCCAATGTCGAAAACCTGACGCTCACTGCAGGTTGGAACACCAGCGGAACCGGCAACGAACTCAACAATACGTTGACAGGCAATACGGGGAACAACGTCCTGGACGGCGGTCTCGGTGCCGACAGGATGATCGGGGGCGCCGGCAACGACACCTATTACGTCGATAATGTAGGGGATACGATTACCGAATGGTCGACGGGTGGCATCGACAGTGTCTATTCGTCGATCGATTTGAAACTTGCCGACAACGTCGAAAATCTCACCCTACTTGGGACTAGTAATCTCAACGCCACCGGCAACTGGCTAAACAACGTTCTAACCGGCAATGCTGGAAACAATATCTTGGACGGCAGCGTCGGTGCCGACACCATGATCGGAGGCGCCGGTAACGACACCTATTACGTCGACAACGCCGGCGATACGATCACCGAGTGGTCGGCAGGCGGTATCGATAGCGTCTACGCGTCTGTTTCTCATACTTTGGAAAACAATGTTGAGAACCTGACGTTGACAGGGCTCGCCAACATCAATGCGACCGGCAACTGGCTGAGCAACACCCTAATCGGCAACGGGGGCAACAACGTCCTTGATGGCGGGTCTGGTGCCGACACTCTGATCGGCGGCGGCGGTAGCGATGCCTACTATGTTGACAATGCAGGCGATATCGTTACGGAACTGGCTGGCGGCGGCACGGACACCGTCTATTCGTCGATAAGTTACGCGCTTGGGGCCAATGTCGAAAACCTGACGCTCACTGCAGGTTGGAACACCAGCGGAACCGGCAACGAACTCAACAATACGTTGACAGGCAATACGGGGAACAACGTCCTGGACGGCGGTCTCGGTGCCGACAGGATGATCGGGGGCGCCGGCAACGACACCTATTACGTCGATAATGTAGGGGATGTGGTCACTGAACTAGCCGGTGGTGGCAATGATACTGTCTATTCCTCTGTGGCCTACACGCTAGGCGATGACGTCGAGAATCTGACGCTAACAGGCACCGGTAATATGACAGCGACTGGCAATACCCTCGCGAATATTCTTAACGGCAACGATGGCGACAACATTTTGAATGGAGGCGCTGGCGCCGACACGATGATAGGTGGCGCCGGCAACGACACCTACTACGTCGATAATGCAGGGGATACGATTACCGAGTGGTCGACCGGTGGCATCGACAGTGTCTATTCGTCTGTTTCGCACACCTTGGAAAACAATGTGGAGAATCTGACGTTGACGGGGGGCGGCGCCATCAATGCAGTCGGTAACGGCAACAACAATCTATTGACCGGCAATGCGGGAAACAATGAACTGTCTGGCGGCGGCGGTCGAGATGTCTTGATCGGTGGACTGGGCGCTGACATCCTCACGGGGGGCGCAGGAAACGATACCTTCAAGTACAATTCCGTCTTAGAGTCGAGTGCCAACAACCGTGACATAATTTCTGATTTCACCAGGGGCGACATTATCGACTTCTCGAGCATTACCGACCACAAACTGTCTTTCATCTATACGAATGCCTTCTCGGGAACGGCGGGGGAGGTCCAGGTGACGGCCAGCGGTACCGGTTCAATGGTCAGTATCGATATCAACGGCGACCACATTGCGGACTCACAGATTTATCTTTCGAACGTAAGCGTAACATCACTTCACGCTGATGGATCTGACTTCCTCCTCTAGAAATTGTGGCGAAAGTTCAAATCGGCTCGTATGATTTTCTAGAATTAGATCGAGAGACTAAGGCTAGAACTACCTTGGCAGATTCTGGCAAGTCTGGTTTGAGATGATTTGCGGTCTCACTTTTGGGGCGCGATATGGCGGATTGGGATACAGAGCTTTCAGCATTTTTGCAGCCGTTTCTGGAGAAGCTTGGACACAAGAAAAGAGCTGGCTCGGGAAATCTGCACAGCTAGGATAAGTGGAATTTCTGCCTGACTTCGGCTTAGATGCCGGGAACAGGAGATACCATGACAAGACGACCGCGCCGGAACCATAGCCCGGCTTTCAAGGCGAAGGTGGCACTTGCCGCCATCCGAGGTGAGCAGACGCTGGTGGAGTTGTCCCAGCAGTTTGACGTGCACGCCAACCAGATCAAGCAATGGAAAGACCAGCTCCTTGAAGGGGCGACAGGCGTTTTTGGCGATGAAACCAAGGCCGAACCGGCCGGTCCAACCGTCGATGTCAAAACGCTTCATGCCAAGATCGGCGAACTGACACTGGAGAACGATTTTTTATCCGGTGCGCTCGGCAAGGCGGGATTGCTGGGCGGAAAAAAATGATCGACCGCGAGCATAAGCTATCCGTTGTGTGCCAGGCGAAGCTTCTCGGCTTCAGCCGTGGCAGTGTCTATTATCTGCCTCGTCCAGTGCCTGACGGCGATCTTGCCCTGATGCGCCGGATCGACGAACTGCATCTCGACTACCCGTTTGCCGGAAGTCGAATGTTGCAAGGGCTCTTGAGGGGAGAAGGGCTGGAAACTGGGCGGCTGCACATCGCCACGCTGATGAAGAAGATGGGCATCGAGGCGATTTATCGCCGCCCAAACACCTCAAAACCAGCGCCTGGGCACAAAATCTATCCCTATCTTCTGCGCAAGTTGGCGGTCACCCGGCCCAACCAAGTCTGGGCAATGGACATAACCTACGTTCCGATGGCTCGCGGTTTTGTCTATCTCTGCGCCGTCGTGGACTGGTTCAGCCGGAGGGTTCTGTCGTGGCGGCTGTCGATCACGATGGAAGCGGCCTTCTGCATCGAAGCGGTTGAGGAGGCGCTTGCCCGATATGGCAAACCCGACATCTTCAACACCGACCAGGGGTCGCAGTTTACCTCTGTCGACTTCGCCGCCGTGTTGAAGAAGGCGGAGATCGCCATCTCGATGGACGGCAAGGGTGCGTGGCGGGACAACGTGTTCGTCGAACGGCTCTGGCGGTCGATCAAATACGAGGAAATCTACCTGCACGCCTACAACACCGTGTCCGAGGCCCGCGTCGGCATCGGCCGATATCTTACCTTCTACAATAGCCGACGCCCACATTCATCCCTTGACCGGCAGACACCGGATCAGGCCTACTTCAACGCGCTGGCACCAATGATGGTGGCGGCATAATCGAGGCGGAAGTCCACTTAGCGAAACGTCCGAAACTGTTCAGACAAACCGAGCCACCTCTGTTGGCATCTGCAAGCTGGAAGAAGGTCAGTTGGCGCCGCGGCACAAAAGGTTGCCTGACCGCACGGTTTGCAGCATTGCGCATCCGGATCGCCGATGGCACGCCGCAGCGCATCTATGACAAGGAACAGCAGCACATGCCGGGCGAAGCGGCGTGGCTAGTTGGCGAATGGCGATCAAACGACGAGCGCAAATACTACCTGTCCAACTTGCCGGTCGATGCGACATTGAAAGTGCTGGCGGCCGCGATCAAGGCGAGATGGGTCTGCGAACAGACGCATACCGGAGCCGAGCATTGGGCCATTGGGCGACCTTCGCCTCGCTAAAAGACGTACGACTCGAGAAAGAAGTTCATTGGGTTAGTGAGCACGCCTTGGCCTCGAACATAGTCGACGGCTCCGGCGGCTGCACAGTGAACTTACGTTGGGCTGCTAGATGCGTCATGAAGCCGCTTCGTCCGCTAAGGGTGTATCACTGCGCCCAGTCTGCACCGGCCCAGGCGGAAATTTAAAATGTGATCCCGGTACGTATTTCCTCAAAGTCTCATGCCGGCGCAACAGAGGGATCCTGTATGGACTACCCGTTACGGATCGATCCACTCGACTCCTGTTTTTAACAGTCAGTCAGCGTCGCTTGAAGGAACAGTGCATTAATCATCATTCTAGCGAAAATGCGATGTTTATCATTTCTTCAGCGCACATCGTAATAATGCGAAGTACCAAACGAGATGGTTGCGATCACCGAGTATATTTCTGATGTCGAAGGTGTCCTTATGAAAATCGATAATCCTTTCGTCGCCGCTTTGAGGAGCTATCGGCAAATATTATCATCAATAATTGTTTTCAGCGTCGCCATCAATGCGCTTATGTTTGTGTCGCCTTTGTATATGCTGCAGGTTTATGACCGCGTGCTCCATAGCCGCAGTGAAACAACTTTGCTAATGATTACAAGCCTTGCCCTAGTGCTGTTGGCCATCTACAGTCTACTGGAATGGCTTCGATCTCGCATTCTAGTCCGCGCGGGCCTTCGCTTCGATGATATGATTTCAAACGGCCTATTTAGCCGCGTTGTCACAACGACGCTACGGCAACCTCAGGCACGATCGGAGTTTGCCCTTTCGGACATTGATCGACTTCGGGATTTTTTGACCGGCCCCGGCCTGATTGCTATTTGCGATCTTCCTTGGATGCCCGTGTTTTTGATCGTCTGCTTTCTCTTCCATCCACTTGTCGGCGTGATCTCACTGGTGGGAGCCCTGCTGATCTTCGGCCTTGCCATTCTCAACGAATTCATGACGAAGAGGACGTTGAATGAGGCCAGCGGTCATGCCCAAGCAGCTCAGCAATTCGCTAGTTCTGCACTTCAAAACGTCGAGGTCGTTCGCGCACTTGGCATGGAGCATAGTCTTCGTTCTCGATGGCATGACATGCACCGCACCATGCTCGTCAAGCAAGTGATTGCGAGTGATAGGGGAGGCGCACTGCAGTCGCTTTCAAAGTTCATTCGAATGGCATTGCAGACGATAATACTAGGTGCTGGGGCTTATCTCTCAATAGAAGGGGAGATCTCGGGGGGATCTATGATCGCTTGCTCGATCTTGATGGGCCGCGCGCTGCAGCCAATTGACCAAGTCGTTGGCCAATGGAAGCAGTTTGTCGGAGCACGACAAGCCTACAGTAGGCTGTCTCAAATTTTCAGCGATGTCCCGGTTGAACAGATCAGAACGCAATTGCCAGCACCACATGGCAGATTGGTGGTGGATCAACTGACAGTTGTGGCTCCAGGGCAGCGGATGGCTGTTTTGCAGGGTATAAGTTTCCATGTGCAGCCCGGTCAGGCGGTTGCCGTCGTGGGATCTAGTGGTTCCGGCAAATCGAGTTTGGTCCGGGCGTTGGTTGGCGTGTGGCCAGCGCATTCGGGTGCGGTAAGGCTTGATGGATCGGAGTTGCAGCATTGGCAGAAAGATGATCTCGGCAGGCACCTTGGTTATCTTCCCCAATCGGTCGAACTGTTCGCTGGTACCATCGCTGAAAATATTTCGCGTTTTCAGTCCGATGCCTTGCCAGAGCAGATTATCGCTGCGGCCACTGCGGCCCGGGTCCATTCGATGATACAGAGTCTGCCCAATGGCTATGATACACAGATTGGTCCGGGTGGTAGTTCGCTATCTGGCGGACAACGCCAGCGGATTGGACTATCTCGAGCGCTTTTTGGCAATCCAGCTGTGATTATCCTAGATGAACCGAATGCCAATCTCGACAGCGATGGAGAAGAAGCACTTTTTCAAGTCATCGGTGAACTGAAGGCCGCAATGAAAGGTGTAATCTTCGTCAGTCACAAGATGAGCCTAGTGGCGCTGGCAGAAAAGACGCTTGTGCTCGCAAATGGTCGCGCCCAATCCTTTGGTGCGACGCGAGATATTTTTCAGCCCAAGGCGATGCAGGCCCCGGAGCGTGCATTTGGTAGCGCACCGCAACCCCGCCACGTCGCCTGAGGAGACCACTGATGCCCACGACAGCTCAACAATTTGATGGCGAACCGCGCTTTGCATCGGAGATTGGGAGGCCTGATGATGCATTGGTCTTTACCCCTAGACCTTACATCATAGCTGGATATATCACAATCCTGATCGGTTTTGGAGGGTTTGGTGCGTGGGCAGCGGCGGCGCCTATCGCCAGCGGAGTAGTTGCCAATGGCACGATTTCCGTGGAGACGAACCGAAAGACGGTACAACACCTTGAAGGTGGTATTGTTTCAGAAATTGTTGCGAAAGAGGGCGATGTGGTCGATCCTGGCGCCGTTGTTCTGCGGCTGGATCCAACTCATGCATTAGGCACCTATACATATCTGAGGGACCGTGTTGGGCAGCTGCAGGCCCAGGAAGCGCGCCTGATCGCCGAAAACACAAACTTGCCCGCCATATCCTTACCGCCGGACCTGACGGCGCAAAGTAGCAGTGCTATTGAGGCGGCGGTCGGATTGCAGCAGATAATTTTCAAAGATCGTAGGCGTAGCAGAGATGGCCAGGTTGCCATTCTTCAAGCCCGCGCAGACCAACTTAAGGAAGCTGTCTCGGGCCTTTTAGACCAGAGAAATGCCACCGACCAGCAGACCTCATCGCTTCAAGAAGAAGTGCGAAGGTTGACGCAGGGCATGCAGAATGGCGCCGTCACCGTAAATCAGATTTCGCAGGTCACCCGAGCGCAGCTAAATATGCAAGGGGATCGGGGATCAATTAACTCTGAGATTGCTAAGCTTCGGCAGACAATATCCGAGACCCAGTTGCAAATCGTCCAAGTCAACCAGCAATTTGAGGAGAGGGCGGGCGGCGAACTCCGAGATGTGCGTGACCAGCTCAGCGAAGCTTTAGAAAAAGTAGGCGCCGCGAAGGATGTATTGGACCGGACGGTTATCCGCGCTCCGGTAAGGGGTATGTTACAGAATATTCGTGTTCACACGAAAGGAGGCGTAATTCGCGCTGCCGAGCCTGTCATGGACATCATTCCTCTCGACGATAATCTTATAGTTACTGCAAAAATTCGACCAATTGACATCGATAATGTCAAAATCGGCCTGAGGGCTGAGGTTCGCCTCTCTGCCTTTTCGAGCAGGACGACGCCAGCTGTATTTGGGAAAGTCACAATTCTCTCACAGGACGTCATGGAACCCACCAAGGCAAACGAAGCGCCTTACTACGAGGCCAGGGTTGAGGTCGATGACAAAGACATACCAACGGAAATTCGGGGAAGGCTACTTCCTGGAATGCCGGCGGATGTCATTATTTCTACCGGCGAGAGGACATTCGCTCAATATATTGCAAGACCACTCGTCGATGCGTTTCATAAGGGCATGCGTGAACAGTGACGGATATAGCCAAAGCAGAGCTGTGTGAAGGTGTGCCGGTAATTCGTGTACGGAGATCGCCGTAACCACACACTGCATTTTTGTTGCCAAAACTGCCCAAGAACAATGCACACTCAATCAACTGATGCCAACAATTTGGCAAACAGAGCCTTTTGATAGTTTAAAGGCATACTGCGAAAAGCCGAATTCAAAGATGCGGACTATTTGGGAGAATTCCCCCGCCACCCTTATCCACTCTGCGCTTTCAGTGAGGCCTCGTCTGACTGGTCATTATTTCACCGACTCCGTTCGCCGTTCTCAGAATTGGGTGGCGTCCTTTGGCAACCGACCTGCGTCTCAAGTGTCCTTTCGACAGGGTTTTGACGTTGGATGTGCGTAAGGGCGCATTTCCATGCGCACTGACGCGAACCGTTTGAGCTGGGCGCTTGTCGGCCACTCGTATGGGATCAGACAGCAGCGGTCTTGGTGAAGTTTAATGGTAGCAGGTCGGTGATGTCTGCGTCGGTTGGACGCTGCAGCAATTCCGTGAGGAGGTGGCGCAGATACGCCAAGGGCTCCACGCCGAAGGCGAGACAGGCCAGCATGATGCTGTAGACGACAGCACTGGCCCTGGCTCCGTCCACAGTGTCACTGAACAGCCAGCATTTTCTTCCAGCGCAAAAATGCTGATATCGCGTTCGAGGAGGTTGTTGTCTATCGGCATCCTGCCGTCCTCGGTGTAGCGCGTCAGCTACTCTCATGGGTTCAGGGTGTAGGACACGGCATCTCCAAGCTTGGTATCAGGTAGGACCTTCGGTGCTATGTCGGCGAGCCATGCCTTGAGAGCGTTTAGGATGGGGGACGCTGTGCTGCCGGCGGAAACCGTGGATGCAGTCGGCCTTCGTCTCTCCGGGATCTGGAGTTTTGTCTCTTGCCTGACTTTCAATTCGGTAGAGCTGTTCGAAGAACTTCAACGCCCGCTCCGGCGGGCCACCACCTTTCTTCCTTGTCTACAGCGCATCGACGAAGCGCCGCCTGGAATGCGCCATGCATCCCAGCTGGGTGGCCCCTGTCGACGTCCGCCAGGCGGTGTAGCCATCGCTCATCAGGATGCCCGGGTAACCGCTGATGAAGGCCTGTGGATGCCGCGGCCCGGTTGATAATCGAGCAGCACGATCGGCTCATTGCTGTCCTCTCCACTCCGATAGGCCCACATGTATGATGTGCTGGTGGCCTCCCTGTTCTTTTCCTTCAGGCCCTGGACCGTCGTCTCGTTGCCCTGGATGAGCGGGTGGGACCGAAGTCGAAGTCTCAGTTCGTGATTGATGCGGGAGAGATGCCTCTCGCTCGATCCGATCACCCAATGCCCCAGCGCGCCGCGGCTGACGGGAACGCCGGCGCGTTCGAAGGCCTGGGCCAAACGATAGAGCGGCGTGCCATCGACGTATTTATGGACTAGTGCAGATGCCAGCGTCGAGGCGGTCGCGATACTGCCTAGTAAGGGCTGTGCGGGCATCGGTGCAAGGACAACAGGTGTATTGATGCCCGTGCAATCGCAATGGCGGCACGCATATTTGAACCGCACATTTGACGCGATGCCAGGGGGTCTTCTTATTGGTGCCATGCGAACATTTTGGCGTGCCCTTGGTGGTAAACACAGTCAACCGACTACTGCAACATTGACACCGTGCCTTGGGAGAGTTTGATAACAGTGAGACGACCGGTCGCATAGGCGCCGGTGTCTATGCCTACCCTGCGGTTACCGAAAGCGGGTCTTGCCGTGACGGTATGTCCATGGAGGACAAACAAGGGTAGCATCGGTCCCTCAGTAAGGAATGGCTCGCGGATCCACAAGAGATCGTGGTCTGTCTGTTCCGTCAGAGAAATGCCAGGTCGCACTCCGGCGTGCACAAACACAATATCTCCAACCTTGAGCATCGTCGGCAAAGATGAAAGAAACTCGATGTGTTGTGCCGGGATGGCTTGGCTGACGGTTCGTTGCAACACCTTTAGTCCGCCACCGTTTTTCAAAATGTGCTTGGTGTCAATCCCATAAGACCGCAGCGTATTAACACCGCCGAATTCGAGCCAACCGAGATTGGACTTCGGGTCCTGAAGGAAGCGAAAAAATTCGGCGTCGTGGTTTCCGCAGAGGCAAACATGGTGCACCCCTTCGCGAGCAGGCTGACACAGAAATTCCAAAACGGCTTTTGAATCCGGACCCTTATCGACGTAGTCTCCCAGGAATACCACAAGCTTTCTACCCGTGACTGCTGGTCTATCCTTTAAAATACTCTCATAGGCTTTTCTCAGCAACTCCACACACCCGTGGACGTCTCCGATTGCGTATATAGCGACAAAATCGGAAGCCGATAAAGCCAACCGAGGACGTCGAATTTCCGATTTCACATAACTCCGTAGCCACCTCTGGATAAGGGCAATCATAAATTGCAACCAGATGCGACCGCATCTTTAAAAACCATCAAAACTTTACCCTGCCTGTTGGAAACTCGAGATTAACCGGGGAGGGCAGTGCCTGTGAAGCCACACCGTTCGCGCTGCTTACGCATTAATGCTACGGAATGTCCTAGGTCAGACCGTGCAATGAGCGACAAACTACGTTTTTAAGAAATTGCGGGTTTGTCTGACTGTACGGTTAAAAACCCTTGCCGCCGCGCAATTCTGAAATGACGGTGCCGACCAAAATCTGCATATCCAGAAGTAGTGAAAAATTCTCGACATAATGCAGATCAGCGGAAATTCTTGCGCGAGCCTTTGCAGGCCGGTCCGTCGGACCGCGCAGTCCACGCATTTGCGCAAGTCCAGTCAAACCTGGGCGAATGGAGTGGCGCTCGTGATATCGCGGCACCAGTTCCTCGTATTGCATGCCTCCCGCAAGCATGCCTATCGCGTGGCACCGCGGACCTACCAGCGACATGTCGCCCTTGAACACGTTCACTAGTTGCGGAAGCTCGTCGAGATTTGTTTTTCGCAAAATTGCTCCAACCCGAGTAACCCTAGGGTCTCCCTTTACGGTCTGAGCTACGCCTGTAGGATCTCCGAGATCTGAACGCATGGAGCGAAACTTTAAGACACGTATCTTGGTGTCATTCCGGCCCCAACGCATCTGTGTGAATATAGGAGATCCCTTACTCTCTACGCGAATAGCGACCAGTATTACGACCAGCAAGGGCGCAAGTAGTATCAACGCGAATGCGGAAATTACGACATCCATTAGCCTTTTGATGACATGTTGCAAGTGACTGCTACTAAACTCCACTGCGGCCGTAGGATTCCGAATATCTGAAATCGAATCTGACAAAGGAGTTCCCCCATTAACTGGCTAATATCTCGCTTCGTTAGAAGCAGTTCTACGCGGCGTGCTATATCGCACTTAAATAGCAGCGTCATCCATAAAGTAAACCAATGGTTAAGAGCACGGCGGCCCTTTTATGGGTCCATTGAGTTGTTTCAAAGCAGTTTCAGGCAAACGGCGCAGTCTCCCAGACTCTATTCCGGCAAAGATCCTCGGCAAAAAAAAGGCTGAATTACCTTCGTGATCTAATCCTCGATATGAAGTAACGGCACTATCATCGTAGAAATCGGCTGGTGACGCACCAGCGCCCTTGAGCCGGTCTTAGTAACTTGCCAAGAATACATTCCGTGAGCCTTCCTCACTGCATGAGAGCGGCAGCGCAGACCATGACTCCTCATAAACCGTCATATTTTGTTGCGCAAGCTAACCAAATACCAAGATTCGTATTGCATTGCGAAATAATCCGATTACTTGGGTTGCTTACAATTAACTTTTTAGTAAGTATGATACTGCGGTCGTGTCTACGTCGCAGTTTAGAATATTTGCATATTTCCGGATGCAAAGGGGGCTTACGTGGCGGCAGACATTCATCGAGTTACCATTGGTGGTATTTCAACAGCTTGCGTTTCGAGACAAGATCTCGTGGACATCATGCAAAACACCAAGCCGTCCGATGACTCGACGAGCAGATTGCTTTTTGACATAAATGGCCATGGTCTGGCGATGTCGCTTTTTAACAAAAGCTATCGCGACGATTTGAATGCCGCAGATATCATCCATGCCGATGGACAGCCACTCGTCACGGCATCCAGATTGCTGACGAAGTCGCCGGTTCCTGAGCGCAGTGCGACGACCGACCTGTTTCACGATATGGCAAATGCTGCACAGCAAAGTGGCAAGTCTTTTTTCCTGTTGGGTGGAAGTGAAGATGTTGTGCAAGCCTGCGCGGCAGAAATGCGGCGTCTTTACCCTTCCCTGATAATTGCAGGTGTTAGGAACGGCTATTTCTCGAGTGCAGAGGAACTGTCCGTGTGCGCTGAAATTAACGCTTCCGGTGCCGATATCGTTTGGGTTGGATTGGGCAAGCCGAAAGAGCAAGCGTTTTGTGTTCGCAACCGGCATCGGATTTCGGCTGGATGGCTCGTCAGCTGCGGCGGGTGTTTCAACTATGTAACTGGTACTTATGGCCGTGCGCCGCTTTGGATGCAGCGGACTGGAACCGAGTGGGTGCACCGCATGGTGACCCAGCCCCGTAAATTGCTGTGGCGGTATGTCTCCACGACGCCAATTGCGTTCATGCTGCTGCTTATGCGAACCGGCGATCACGTAAAAACCGCAAACACATCGAGGGTGTGACGGGATAGGCTTTGCGTGTGGGGCGGAACTAGTCACTTCACTTCTTGACGTGGCGCAGCATCTTAATAATGACGGCGGCTGTGTTTTGGGCGCCGCGGGAGCAGGCATTGTTCAAGCTACAGCAGGGTGTTTTGGTCTTGGCGCTCATTTTGACCGCTCCCAGTGCCGCGCCTGCGGCGACATTTAAACCCGTCTGGCGCGATGACTTCAATGGCACTGCCATGAGCCGATTGGACCCGACAAAGTGGACCTACGATCTTGGCTCAGGTAAGGTTTGGGGAAATAACGAGAGTCAAACCTACACTGATAAGGTTACAACGATCCGACAAGACGGCCGTGGGAATTTGGTAATTACCGCTCGTAGGCAGCCCGATGGTAGCTATACATCAGGCCGCATTAAATCCATGGGACGGTTTTCACTGAAATTCGGAAAGTTTGAGGCGCGCATTAAAATTCCACGCGGCCCAGGCCTCCTTCCAGCTTTTTGGTTGATGGGCGATCGGGGTCAGTGGCCCGCCAACGGCGAAATCGATGTTATGGAGAATACGGCGGCCGCTCCTCGCACTGTCTACAGCAATTTACACGGGCCAAATTTTGCTTCACCGGGTGAGAAGACTGCGACGAGCGACCTGTCAGATGATTTTCACATCTACGCGATTGAATGGACGCCTGGGCGTGTTTCATGGCTGTTGGACGGAGCCGTATACAAGACTGTAACCAAAACGGCTATCCCCCTCGGCGAGCGATGGATTTTCGATGACCAACCCTCCTATATGCTTTTAAATGTCGCGGTCGGCGGTGATTGGCCAGGGCCCCCGGAAGATTCAGTCTTGCCCCAGGATATGCTTGTCGATTGGGTTAGTGTCTCGTCGTATGTCCCGTGACTGGGTGGGATATTGGTGAGAAATCTGCGACGGCTGTGTGGTTATCGAGCGGACGCCTCTCCCTTCACTCGCCAAACGGACGTTGTGGTTGTCTAGCGGATCTTGCGGCCAGCCTTTGCTGAGCATGGAATTCGGCGGAACTGTCCGGTGGCTTGGGCTTGCCCCAGATGTTCACAACCATCACACTGCGTCAGCAGGTCCTTGAGTTCGGATCGAGGTAACCCTTTCTTCATGTCGTCGTTTTACGCAATTTTGAAAATTGTATGGGAAAGCTCTCATATCGCCAGACAACGAGGTCGTCATGAGAGAGCTTACTGTGTCCTCCCGCATCATTAAATCAGTTTTTTTTAGCCAGACGGATGGCCAACTTCGCATAAGATTTAAAAATGGCGAAGAACGTCTGTTTCGTGATGTGCCAGAGCGGGCGGCTTTGGCGATGGTCGGGTCGGCATCGCCTGGGCAGCACTATCTTGATAACATCCGCCCACAGTTCAAGCGAGTTCGATAGATCTGGTCTCCAAAGCCGAAGTGGAGTTTCCCCATAAAAACCGGACAGGATCAGATTTCTGTTTGACGGTCTAAGAACTCCCGCGGGGATCGAGACCCCATAGCTTTGAGCGGGTGAAGCGTGTTGTAGTGCTCGAACCACAATGGCAGTTGGGCGATGACCGTTTCGGCGTCCGGGATGGGATTGACCGAGACATAGGTGCGCCTGAAGGTTTTTGACGAAGGCTTCGGCCTGTCAATCGGCACGCAAAATTTGCATGCCGAAACACATCGGCCATTCCGCTAGACTGAGAGCTGCGGACCGGCGTCGTGCAGGCTCCATCCGATGTGCAGCAACGGGGCAGGGCCGGACAGGACGTCTATCTTACGACTATGACTGGACATAATGGGCACATTACCTAGCACACCTGTTAAGCGGGAGACCGTGCCCGGAAATTTATGGAGCCGTCGAATCGCAAAGCCGAAGAGCAACGGCTGGCTGTAGGCGTGCTTGTGCAGACAGTATGCAAAAGGTTGCCGCATTGTATAGTCACGGCAGGGTAGGGTTGAACCCTACCAGCGACGGGTTTCATGAACGGATTTGCCGCTCCCCCCGGTGGGGTGACCTTCCAAGTGAAACGGAAGATGTGGTGGCTATTATAGCCGCAAAATAGGAAGCCATACCAGGAATCTCGAGCGAGAAATCGACAAGGCCATGAAGGCTAACGAGGAGGATACTGGCGAACCCGAGCGCGGAATACGAACGCATAGTGCGTCTTTTGTACATGCCGATGACGTGGACAATCAGCAGGGCGGATAAACCGATGAAAACGAGCGCTACGAACATGACACCAAGACCGATAAACCCTTCAAGGTAAAAATTGTGGGCGCGCTCCCAGATGTAGACAATGCCGCATCGAGCGTCTCTGTAAGGTGGGAAAGCATAGCGAAAGGTGCCAAAGCCGTAGCCAAGCAGAGGCTCCCCCTTAGCCATTTCCAGAATTCCGGGAAGAACGCAGAACCGGGCATCGTCGGTGCCCTGTGTCTCAGCTCTTAAAAGGGTCCTTCCACCGAAGACGACGAGTAGGCCAACAACAATCGTCATTGCCAGCGCTCCTCGCAAAACTCGCTTCATGCGAGACGCTGGCGCGGAGAAACCTGTCTTTTTCATAGGTTGGATTGCCAGAAAGAATACGAGAAAGAGCGTGCCTATGGCGGCGCTCGCGATCGCTCCACGTGATTTTGTCAGAAGCAACGCCGCGACGGAGCAGGCAAATAAGAGTGCAATGAACGAGAAGAAAGGCAGGAGAGAGCTCCTGCGTATGTGGCCTGATGGCGCAGGGTGCAATAACGCCATCCAAGAGATCTTTCTCGACAACGACCAGCCGTAGCGGACGAGAGCCAGACAGACCAGGCCCAGAAAGGTTCCCGCAGTGTTACGGTTTACAAAGGTCGCTGTGAGGCTGTCTTGATATGCGACTTTTGGGAAGAACATATTGGTGTTCGGGAAAAAGTTGAACTGAATAAGGCCGTAGATGGCGCATAGACCACCCCCAACCGTCAGGGCCGCTGCCATGTGCCGCCCGTCCTCATCCGAACGATTGATGATCAACCCCGTGAGAAACGTCATCATGGGAACAGCCATAAACATCAGCGTCGCGATCGAATCTGCGGGCTGGATGGAGATCGCTCCAGTGATACGTAAAAAGGCCTTATCGAGATCTTGCCACAGGGGATTGGCAAACCCACCTGTGATGGTCGTCATGCTTTGGATTTCTACCCAGACTGTAGTCGTGGTAGCCAGGATGAGACCAGCTGTAAACAGCCAGCGCGTCCGAACCGGCAACCCGAAGACTTTCGTCGCAACGAGAGCCAAAAAACACGAGAAGATCGTCGCCAAACTCAGGGGAATGGAATGAACAGCACCCAGCGGCAAAACGGCCAACGTAAGGGATAGCACGTAAAGCGCTTGTATGATGGACGGTGCAGTCACCTTCGACCGTAATTCCATATTGCCGAACATTGAAAAGATCATCCCAAATTTTGTGAACTCGCATCGACCTACGGATTTTTCAATTTACAATTATGGGTAAATTGACTCTTCAATCGTTACTGAACGGCAGGTTAACATCCTATGCTGGAACGAACGATACATCGAGATTATAAAATAACTGATATTAGCCGACATTCGAACCTCAAAAAAGAATGCAACGGCGGTAATTGAAGCATCAAGCGAAAATCCAATGCATCTAAATTTCAAGGTTATTGGAGTCTGAGCTCGTTTGCTGCCTCCAAGCGAGAGTAAAAGAACCTGAAAATATATTTTGGATCTGCATTTGTCGATCTACGACAGCATATAAGGTTAAATTATGATATTTTTTAACCACGAATTCGGAAATTTCAGAATTTACAGCTGGAACCCGGAAAGGGAATACTAAATTTCTTGCTTGATATCCGCTGGCGGTGTAGCACGTTAACACAATGGTAATGATTTAGTTGTGGGGTCGTCCGTGCATTCCTCCTTTAAGTACTGCGTTCCGTTCGGCCTAGCTCTTGCCACGCTCACCGTGGGCGGATCGGCCGTTGCACAGGTTTCGCCCGGCTGCTTCGTCGCGCCGGCCCGGCTGGCAGACACTGATATTGCCGCGTTCCTCGCGC
Source organism: Rhizobium tumorigenes (assembly GCF_003240565.2). Classification (NCBI taxonomy): domain Bacteria; kingdom Pseudomonadati; phylum Pseudomonadota; class Alphaproteobacteria; order Hyphomicrobiales; family Rhizobiaceae; genus Arminella; species Arminella tumorigenes. The sequence continues at coordinate 812,789 of NZ_CP117256.1, read as the reverse complement.
AGCCGGCATCATTGCTATCGGACTTCCCAGCCGCGGGGCTGCCAATGAGCTCGAAAGTCCGAGGGCTGACGGGTTCCAGCACTGCAGTTCTGGATCCGATGATGTCGCTCGTTGCTCGGGCAAACAGTCCACAGAAATCTGCGATCGGCGCGGGCCTAGCACGGGCGGTAAAATCCTGTCAGGTCACGACGCCAGAATATGTACTGCTCATTCAACAAAAGGTTGCGGCTGCCAACGATAATGAATTAACGACTGCTTTTGCGGCGGGCCTGAACGATGTGCTGACCGCATCGCTCGGTGCGACAGGGGCAGGGACCTCCGCATCCGGCATCACAGGCGGGGGCAATCCGGGACTTTCGTCTGGCGGAACTTCTGGTGGCGATTCAGGGACGAAAACCGAAACGACAACGTTCATAACGGGAAGCTCGGCTCGATTTTCACGTACGGCTACCCAGCGCAACTCGACAAGTCCAGCAAGTTAAGCTGCCCAACCTTAAGGTCAAGCTTTGCGCGAGTGAAAGAGACGGTCAGTTCACATTTTGAAATCGCTCGAGTGCCCGGGGTAATTCCGAACACCCTACCTGTCCAAGGACGCGCTCGAGAGTGACTATAGCCGGTCCCCGGGGCTAAAATGTCATTTCTTATACGATAGTCACCCCCAAGTTCTGCTGTCGACCGCGAATTCTCTCCGGTGTGGATTGGAATAATTCGTAAAGATCTGAGCACGGCGAAAAGTGTGATTCGCTCCAGCATTGTGACGCATTCTTTACCTTAAGTGTTGTCTGGCTAGTGATCCTTAATTTTATTGAAACGTGGGATAGTTATTCAGTAGAGGCAAGCGTCACGGTAGTCTGCTCTATTTGAAGAAAGAAAAACACAATGCTGTCTCCAGAAAGACTTTCTACATTACAGCATGACTGGTTCGAACAACGGCCGCCAAATGATGCCATCGACATCGAAAAATTGCTGGCGATTGTCCGACGGCAATGGACAGTTGTCGCCCTTGCTACGATTATCGCAGTCATTATGGGCGTGTCCTATGCTCTGACGGCCGTTCCCCTTTACACAGCCACGTCCAGTTTGCTGATTGACCGTGGCAATGACGGCTTAGTCAATCGCTTGACCCAGAACGATAGCTTGACTGGCGGGGATGATGAGGTCTCTATTCTGAGCCAAGTGGAAGTCCTTAAATCGGATACGATCGGCCTTGCTGTCGTTGACAAGCTGAATCTGGGGCAAGATTCGCTCTTCATGGCCTCTTCTGGCTCGTTTTTTAGCAAACTCAATCCGATGAAATGGTTTGTCACGAGCGATATCGATACGGATCTGACCGAGAAAAGCAGGCGTGATGCGCTTACCCTTCTGCAGGACGACATGGATATCACGCGTGTCGGACGCACGTACATTCTAAACATTAGTTTTACGTCGCCCTCGGGCGACTTGTCTGCTCGCATCGCCAATGCGATCCCGGATGCCTATATAGTGGACAAGCTCGATTCCAAATATGATTCGACCCGTCGCGCAAGCGATTGGCTGTTGGCTCGCATCGACGAATTGAAGCAAAAGGCATTGGACAGTGACCATGCTGTCCAGAAATTCCGCTCGGAGAATGGGCTGCTCTCTGCCGGGGGAACCTTGATCAGCGATCAACAGCTTTCTGAGCTCAACAGTGCACTGATCGTTGCCCAGTCCGACACTGCGAAAACCAAAGCCAGATATGAGCGTATTCAGCAGATCGTCCAAAACGGTCAGTCGGACGCTGTCGTTGCGGATGTGCTGGATAGCGCGGTTTCAAACGAGCTGCGCCAAAAGTATCTGACGGCCTCGAAACTCGAGGCTGATATCTCGAACCGCCTCGGAAAGGGCCACATTCGTGCAGTGCAGCTCCGGGCTGAAATGAAAGAATACGAACGATTGATGTTTGAAGAGCTCTCCCGATATCAGGAGAGCTACAAAAGCGAGTATGATGTCGCTCAAGCGCGAGAAAACTCTCTGACCGACAGCGTCGCAAAAGCCAGAGGTGAAAGCGCACTTGCGGGTGAAACTGGTGTGCAGCTTCGTGAGCTGGAGCGTGCTGCCGACTCCTTCAAAAACCTGTACCAAACATTCCTGCAACGATACCAGGAAGCCGTTCAGCAGCAGTCTTTTCCGATAACTGAGGCTCGGGTGATCACCCGCCCAGTCAAGCCGGATAAGCCGAAATATCCACGCAAGGTGCTGGTCGTTGCGTTTTTTGGTGTCGTCGGAGTTGCGCTCGGGTCGGGGGTCGCCGGATTGAGGGAGATGCGCGACCGGTTTTTCAGGACAGGAGAACAGGTCAGAGACGAGCTTCAGCTCGAATTTCTTGGACTTGCACCACTCGTAAAGGTCGGTAAAGCCACCAAATCGACCGCCAGTGGCGATGGGGATACCCGCAGTATACGCCGCACGAACACCATGTCGAATTATGTGGTTGACCACCCCATGTCAGCGTTTGCCGAAACGCTTCGTGGAGCCAAGATGGCGGTTGACCTTTCCAGAAAAGGCCTTGGCGCCAAGGTCATCGGTATCGTTTCAACTCTTCCGAGTGAAGGAAAGTCAACAATTTCGATGAACTTCGCCGAATTGCTGGCCATGCAAGGTGCCCGGACGCTGTTGATCGATTGCGATCTCCGCAATCCAGGCTCGACACACTCCCTCGCTCAGCATGCGCAAGTCGGACTTGTTGAAGCTTTAACCGAGAGACTGGCGTTGGCGGATCTACTGCTGCTGAGCGATAAAACGCGCCTCGCATTTCTGCCCGCGGTCGTCAAACACAACATCCCTCATTCGTCTCAGCTATTATCCTCATCGGAGATGACCGATCTGTTGGACAGCGTTAGAACGAGTTTTGACTACGTCATTCTCGACCTACCTCCGCTTGCACCGGTTGTCGATGCGCGCGCTATCGCGGCACAGGTCGATTCATTCCTGTTCGTGGTGGAGTGGGGCAAGACCACACGGAAGGTTGTACGTTCGACACTTCGCGCTAACATTGAAATTATCGAGAAATGCGCCGGTATCATTCTGAACAAGGTCGACAATGACAAGATGAAGTTGTATCGAGCCTACGGTTCAAGTGAGTATTATCACTCCCGATATACAAGCTACTATCGTGAAGATTAAGAACTTGCCGCGACGGCTTAATCCCACGGGCCTATTGTATATAGGCCTGTCAATCTTCCTGATGGTCTCGGCATTTCGCCAACTGCAGGCGACGCTTACATTTGCAGATCTTTTCTATCTGAACGCAACGCTGACTGCCGGTGATTCTGCAAACAAGGCAGTAATTGATCGCTACGCCTCTCAAGCCGAAGCAATTGTTAGCAGCAACGAGTGCCGGTCGGATATTCTCGATGGAGGCCTCGCATTTATCCTCAGGGATCTGGATCTCCAGGATTCTGTCGCTCATTACGAAGACTGGGCAACGGCGATGGAGCGCGCGGACCGTTATATCCTACATGCGCTGTCCTGCAGTCCCGGCGATGGCGATCTTTGGGCGCGCCTTGCCATGGTACGGCAGGCATCCAGCGAAAACTCCGACCAACTGTCGGCGATCTTGAGTCAGTCCTCCCTTCTCGCCCCATCGGAAATGTATGTCTTGCGGGCGCGTTTCTTCGTGTGGAGACGGGCGTCAGCCCAGACGCTGGCGCTTTCGAGTGAGACTGTCGAGCGGGACATCAGGACCCTGTTAAGCCAAGCCTATTGGAAGGATATCAGCGAGATATTGGCCAATCCGGGTGCGAATTTAAAGGCGTATGTGCTCGCTGCCGCAAAGCTTGTTCCGCCCAATCGCATAGCTATGTTGAAGCTTCATGGCGTCGATCTGGCAGCACTCTAGCGCTACAGCCGGGACTTGCGACTTCATTGTAAACTTGAGGTATGGTCAGGGGGTTCCTTCGGTCGCGCCGCGCGTCCTGCGTTTTCGAGCGCCGCCCGTCAGGATGCTTGCGCTCGACGTATCACCGTTGTTCTGAATCTAAGCCCAGTTTCGTCCTTGGGCGCGAATGAGGAGTGTACCGTTCGGATGAGTGGGGACCCTCGGTCGTCCGGAGCGGTGGCTCAAGGATTTAAAGCATTGGGGGGTGCATGGGAGGCCAGACGGCCCAGTCATCCTGTCGCTTCTCGCTCTCAGATGGTCGCAGTCGGTAATTTACGTCATTGGGTGGCCTCATGAACCTGCACTGAAATGTCACCTTTGCTTGGAAATCCTGCCGGTTCATCTGGTCTCCCGCCCTGATCATCTGGTTGAGAGGACTGTCTGTTTTTCGGCTTGATTGGTCGCGCTATACAGGAACGACACTGTTCATAGCCTCGCCGCGCACCGGCGCCCACAATAAAAGGTTAAATATGCGTAAAGGCAGACGTGCTTCATTGCGTTGCAGCATGAAATTGAACTATGAACAGTTGACATCAACTTGGCAGCCCTCATGAGAAATACTTTTTTGTTGATTGGCAACTACGGGCTCGCCACGTTTGCAACGGCGGCTGTATCTGCAAGTCATCTTCTTTTGCAACTTGCCGTGCTGCATAGCTTAGGATCGGCAGAGTTCGGGCTGGTAGCGTTCATGTTGACATTGATGCAGTTTGGTTCAGGTCTCTGCAATTCTTTGGTCGCAGCGCCCTACACCGTTCTTGTCAGCTCTAGTTCGGAGCATGGGCCTGCAACTGACTTTTTTTTCACCGTCAATGGCGTCCTTGCTTTCGTGAACGGTGCACTTGCGGCCACAATGTCCCTGTGGATAGGAAATTCGAGCTTTCTGACTGCGTTCTGTTTCGGACTGTCGAGTGCGCTTTTTACGATCCGTTGGTTCGGGCGAACAGATGCATATGCTACGCAAAATGCGGTCAAGGCTGCTGCATCCGATATTGCGTATTCCGTCGTGCTACTGCTTGCTCTCGGGATTGCATGGCTGCTCGGCATGTCGCTGCTGCATGCGTCAATAGTTTTCGTGGTGGCAGGCATCGCAGGTATGATTCCGCTTGGTGTTTCTTTTGTGGGCAAGCATGCAAACAATCAGTGGCGTTCGACGGTTGCATTCTACAAGCCCATTTGGCGCGATCAGACACGCTGGGCGGTTGCAGGCCTGGTGACAACTGAGGCAACGTCGAACGCTCATTCTTACCTAGTCACGCTGATTGCCGGGCCGGCCGCATTCGCGCCGGTCGCTGCCGCTATGCTTTTCCTGCGACCGATCGGTGTCTGTACGGCTTCGCTGACTCAGATCGAGAGACCTGCCATGGCGCGTGCATTTGCCGCCAACAATCGCAAGCTGGCATTTGCATGCGCCAAGCGGTTTACGGCTGTTCTCTTTCTTGTATGGGTGCTGACGATTGCAGCGACATTGGCCATTTTACACTTCTTCCCGGGAATAGCCTTTAAGCCGGGGCTTGAGGTGAAGCTGGTGGTGGTGGCTTTTGTCATATGGGCGGTCATTTGCTTGGTGACATCTGCGCAAACCCCCTTGAACGTCTTGCTGCAGGCGGAGGGGCGCTTTCGTGCACTGGCCCAGGCAAGCATCAAGGCATGCCTTGTCACAGTCGTGGGCGTCGTGGTCTTGTTGCTGACGATCGGACCCGTCTACGCGACGCTGGGCGTTCTTCTAGGCCAGATCGTTATGACCTATGGAATTATAGCTAGCGTCCGAGTGAAACATCAACCCCAAGAATTAACGGCGATGGAGACAATTGGCGCGTGAGATTTACCGGAAAATTCTTCTTCTACCTGACGGGCGGGAAAGGACGTTATAAGTGCTAAGTAGACTGAAACTTATTGCAAAACCTGCCTTCATGCATGCGCTAGAGGCTTGGACGCAACTGCGTTGGCGTCGCAGGATTGTTGCTCCGCGCCATGGCTTGCCGCATCGGATAGTAGTTTCCCTGACATCCTATCCGAAGAGATACGATGTATTGGAACTAACTCTGAAGACAATTTTGACGCAAGATCAGTCGCCCGATGCGGTGGTGTTGTGGATCGCGCATAGCGATTTAGAAGCGCTACCGGCTTCAATCACGATCCTGGCGCAGGACGGTCTTACCATCCGCGCAACAGACGACCTGCGATCATACAAGAAAATTATTCCGGCTCTTGGTGAGTATGGTGACGCGGTCATCGTGACCGCCGATGATGATGTATATTATCCGCCGTCGTGGCTGCGAAGGCTGACGGAGGAATATCGCCAAGGCGTGGCAGAAGTGCTTTGCCACAGAGCTCATCTAATGCGTAGAAGCAACGACGGGTTTCATCCCTACGACCGATGGCAATTCAATATCAAGACGGCTAGCGACGGACGGGACGTGTTTTTCACTGGCGTTGGCGGCGTGCTTTATCCCCCTGGGATCCTCCATCCGGAAGCTCAGGATATTGAGAAAATACTCGAACTATGTCCGACGACTGACGATGTCTGGTTGAACTGGATGGTTCGTCTAAATGGTGCAAAGGTTCGCAAGGTCAGCGGCTGGATCCGATTTTACGAGTGGAGCGGATCCCAAGCCGTTGCTTTGCAGAACGGCAATCGAGGTGACAATGGTGGCAATGATGCTCAGATTGCCAATCTCGTGCGTAGCTACGGCCTGCCGGAGAAAAGACGATGAGCGTTAAGAAGGAAGCATTTTCTGCGGTCCGCTGGACCACCTTCGCCACGGTTGGTCGCGTTATTTTGCAGACGATTCAGTTGGTTGTCCTTGCCCGGCTGATTTCGCCCCAGGATTTCGGGATGATGGCCATGATCCTAAGTGTCACGGCCTTCATCCAGCTTTTCGGCGATCTTGGCGTCAGTACGACTATTATCTATTCGCGGGAAATATCCAAGGAAGTACTCTCTACGTTGTATTGGTTGAACCTGTTTATGGGAGCCTTGCTTTCAGGTCTGGTCTGGGTAGCAAGCCCCTGGGTCGCAAGCTTCTACGGAACGCCGGGCTTGGAGATCCCGCTGTCACTTGCGGGGAGTTCCTTCTTCCTACTCGCCATCGGTCAGCAGGCAAAAGTCTTAGCCGAAAAGCGACTCGCATTCCGGCCAATTGCTGTGGTTGAGTTAGCATCTGCAACCATTAGTACAGTGCTGGCGATCTTGGTCGCTTATCTCGGGGGTGGGGTTTACTCTCTTGTAGTCGCCGTTACTGCCCTCGCGGCCGGAAATAGCCTTCTCTATTGGCTTTTCGTGCGCGACGGCTGGCTGCCCAGTCTGGATTTCAGATTTCGAGAAGCATTGCCGAATGTGAAATCTGGACTTTATTTGCTAGGTGCGAGTTTGGCTAATACGGCCACTCTCCAGGCAGACGTCATGATTGTCGGAAGAATGCTAGGCAGCGCTACGCTAGGTTTCTACACAGTTCCACGTGAGCTTTCCTTAAAGGTGATGCTGGCAACAAATCCTATCGTGACCCGCGTTGGCACGCCGTTGATCGCTAAAGCGCAAGGCGACAAAGCGCTTTTGTGCAAGATCTATCTGGCGACCATCAGGATGACATCCGCAATAAACTTTCCGATTTACGCCGCAATAGCGGCCTTTCGCAACGAAACAGTTCATATTGTGCTCGGACCCAACTGGGCCCAGTCGGCGGATCTTCTGGGCCTTATGGCAATATGGGGTATGTTCCGAGCGCTCGGCAACCCGGTAGGAAGCCTACTCTACGGAACGGGTCATTCAAGACTAGCCCTCTACCAGGCGCTCGCAGTGACTGCGGTCATCATACCTACAATATATGTAGGCGGTTTGTGGGGGGCAGCTGGTGTGGTGATAGCACTCACAGGCTTCTACATACTGTTCGTCTTTGCCGTCTGGCTGTTCGTTGTCAGAAGAATTACTGGAGCCGGCCTTCTTGAATACACGCTGCAGTGGGTGGTGCCGTTAATAGTGACTGTTTTGTCCCTCGGCGTCGCATTGCTAGCCTCCTACGGCCTGCCGACAGATATCACCAGGCTTGCCGTTGGACTGCCTGTCGGTGGCACAGCATATCTAGCGTTTAGCTGGTTGCTAAACCGGCAGTGGTGCGAGGCGATGCTCGGCATGGCGGGAATTACCGGCAGACTCAAGTTAGCGCCCGCAAAATCATGAGGGTTAGGAGTTGATGATGCGACATGGGACGGGTTTTAGGATAGGCGAGCAAAATGGATAGACTTCCTTTCTTCTCAGTGGTCATTCCGCTCTACAATCGCGCGGACTGCATCACGGAGACAGTGCAATCTGTGCTCGATCAAAGCTTCGGGGACTTTGAAATTGTTGTAGTGGACGACGGATCAATCGACGCGCCCCAGACGGCTATCGACGCTATCGGTGACCCACGCATTCGCTTTTTCAGTCAGGTCAACGCCGGGGGAAGCGCAGCGCGCAACAAGGGTATCGATTTGGCGAAAGGGCGTTACATTGCCTTCCTGGATTCTGATGACAGGTTCTTGCCCAACCATCTAGAGACGATGCATGACGTCTTATCTCGCAATCCGCAATCAGATCTCTCGATATATTCGCCAGTAATCGTCGATAGGGGCGACGGCAAGACGTTCGTCAAGCCCCCGCGCGCTATTGGGGTCAACGAGGATATGGCCGATTATGTCATGCGGGATCGTGGCTTCATCCAGACGAGTGGCCTCGTGGTACCGAAAGAAATCGCAGCCAAGGTGCGCTACCGAACGGGCCTGCCATTCGGCCAAGACACAGATTTTGCCGTGCGACTTTTTAGGGCCGGCAGCCGATTCCAGATGACAGAGACGCCGACCGTCGTTTGGAACGATGCAGTAGACCCGAAAAGGGTGTCGGCGGCGCGGAAAGGCCATAGGGTCATAGGCTGGTTAGAGGAGATGAAGCCACTTGTATCGAGAAAGGCTTACCTAGGCTACCGAGGATGGCATGTAGCCAAGGGCCTCGCGCCGCAGCAGCCATTGCTAGCGATGAGATATTATCTCAGTGCCCTATTTTCAGGATGTTACGGACCTAAATTAGCATTTGTCGTCCTATTGCAGATTGCGTTACCAGGCGAATACTATAGACGGTTCTCAGACCTCGTTATAGGCTTAGCAAGGCGAAACGTTTGAGTACTAATCTAATACCCACATTCTCCGTTGTAATCCCCGTCTACAACAGGGCTCATCTAATCATGAGAGCCTTGAACTCTGTGTTTACGCAAACATGGAGGGATCTCGAGATTATTGTAGTAGACGATGGATCGACTGACGACATTGAAGCGGTTATCGATCTTGTCGCCGACGAGAGGGTTAATTTTATACGCCAGCACAATGCTGGCGCAAGCGTTGCCAGAAACACAGGTATCGACGCTGCGCGCGGACGCTTTGTTGCCTTTCTCGACTCCGACGATGCGTTCTTGCCGCGGCACCTCGAATTGCTGCTTGGCCTGCTCGGGACCCGCCAAGATCTTGCCGTCTATTCACCGATTATCGTTGACAGAGGCAACGGGAACACCTTTGTGAAGCCGCCTCGTGGCATCGCTGAAGGCGAAGACATGGCGTTGTACCTGATCTGCAACCGCGGTTTCGTGCAGACCAGCAGTTTGGCCCTGCCGACGGATATAGCGCGTACAGTCCGCTATAGGCCAGATGCACGCTTTGGTGACGACACGGACTTCGCCATCCGCCTGCAGCTCGCCGGCTGCCAGTTTGTCATGCATGAAGAGCCGAGCGTAATTTGGTACGATGGCTGGCGCACCGACCGGCTTTCTATCGGCCGCGCGTCTGTTGGCGACCTGCCATGGCTCGTTGCTCTCAAGCCATACATCGCCAAGAAGGCATATCATGGCTATCGCGGTTGGCATTTTGCAAAAAGCATTGCACCCGATAGGCCGTTGCTGGCGTTGGGCTTATATTTGAGAGCTGTCGTGAACGGGGCTTTTTCGCCCGGTCTGGCAGCATTGGTGTTTCTACAGATATTTGCGAGTGACAGGACCTACAGATGGCTAGCTGATTGGCGAATTTCGAAAACCAAGTTGAAAGGCAGCAGGTGAATATATACCGAACATCTAATGGTATAAGTTGGTCCCAAAGTCTTCGATCAAATCGAGGAGGCAACTTGTTGAAGCTATTGATACAGCTGAGCTATGATGCGATTGATAACAACTCCTATGGGAATTCAGGGAAATAATGCAAAACTGGGCAATATTGATCACGGCGCATGATGATCCCGAGCACCTGAGAATGTTTATCGATATAATGTCCGATGACCATGTCTGGTTTTATATTCATGTCGACATGAAGTCCGATCTCGACCGGTTTTCCATTCTGCAAAAGATGCCTCGCGTTTGCCTGATCGAAAGCAGGGTGAACGTTCATTGGGGTGGTTGGAGCCAGGTCCAAGCAACTCTGAATTTAATCGAAGCGGCACGAAAGAGTCCGTTCGAGTTCAAATATTTCACGTTTGCCAGCGGGAACCATTTTCCCATTCAGAAACCGGAAAAGATATGGAGTCACTATATCGCATCTGGAAATGAATATATCAATTTGGTTTCCGTTCCGAACATTGCTCTGCAGAAAAATATGAGCCGGTTTAAAACGTTTAACGTAGACGGCGCCTATAGACCCAAAGGTTTCGCCGCTCGTGTAAAATCGCCTATTTATCGTTTGATCGCCCGACTCCCGATCCGCAATATCAAAAAGTATTTGAAAGGTTGGACGCTCTACGCAGGCAGTAATTGGTGGACCCTCTCCGACGATGCAATTTCATGCGTTGAAGACACTATCAAAACTAGGCCGGAACTGATTGAATTTTTCAAGTACGTAAAATGCCCTGATGAAAGCTTTTTTCAAACTATATTAGGGAATTCGGGATTTCTCGGTTCCTGCGCAAGAGCCGACGTATACACTGACTGGTCAGATCCCAGAGAGGCGCCCGCGTTGATTCGCATGAACCATCTTCCAGTCATTTTGGCCGAGGGTTTCACAATCGAAGATGGCTACGGCACGGGCCCGGCCCACTTCGCACGCAAATTCTCGACGAAAAATATCGAAGTCGTCCGTTCCCTACAAGCTGTTTTGTGAAGATGATCTATGTCGGTGTTGAAAGGCCTTAGGGCCTGACCTAACCGAATGTTGAGCGTGCGTTGCTAACCATGTCCAATTGTATGCTGAGTCATTGGAAAATTTAAGAAGACTACGCGAATGTTAGAAACACGAGACGAGGGAGCAACAAACGTGCTAGATGTGACAACCGCACTTTCCTTTGCTACATCTTTAAGAGACCTAGGCTGATATAGGCAATTCTGGTTGTCAGGACAAAAGACATTACAACCTAAGGGGAAGTGGGAATTGAATCGCACCTTGACAAGTCCTATTCAGACAACGTCTTTCGAAAAACTACTTTTTGTTTTGTCTGTGCTTTTTTTCTCGTACGTCATGCTGGGCGGCATGCCGTTTGAATCGCGTGGAGATACCTCAGTTGCGACAGTGGCAGATTTTCAAGAGGGAAACGCGTTTCGCCAGTTTTTCTACTTGACCTTTTTCGCACTAACTACTGTGCTGGCCATCCGCTCCCGAGGGCTGGACTATTTTAAACTATACTCACCAATGTTTGTTGTTTTGTTTGCGTACTCCGCGCTGAGTATATCCTGGGCCGTACGGCCAGACATAGGAGGGCGAAAATTAGTACTCGCCATAATATTCATAATAATTGTTGTTAACTGGTTCGCCCTGTTGGGATCCAGAGCGGTGCTTAAGAACCTTACATTCACCTTAGGATTGCTGATCATACTTTCAGTGATTGCTGTATTTGTCGTCCCGGCTTGGGCAAAACACCCACCCGGCGAAACGGACCCCGCACTTGTCGGTATGTGGCGAGGGCTCTTTACTCACAAAAATCACGCGGCGGCAGCGTGTGCAATTGCGCTAATCCTCTTTGGCTATAGGTGGGCACTCCGTAAACAGTGGATTGATCTCATCGTGTTTTTACTCAGTGTAGTCTTTTTGCTGGGATCCGGTGGGAAAACCGCCTTAGGGTTTTCATTCCCTTCACTCATCGCGGCGTTGGTATTTCGAAACTACGCAAAGAAAGAGGCCGTTTCTACAGTTGTTATAGCAATTGTGGTGATGCTATTCCTTATAGTGCCTATATTTGGAATGCTGTTCGCCGACAAGATAATCCAAATATTCAGCGACCCCATGGCATTTACCGGCCGGATTCAGATCTGGACTTTGACGCTAGAGTACATCAATGACCATCCTTGGTTCGGCTCGGGTTACGGCTCATTCTGGCAACTCGGAGATAGTTCTCTCCTCGACACCTACTCCGCAGAACCCTGGTTAGCTGGTACATTCCATGCTCACAACGGATATATCGAGCTTGCTCTAATGTTGGGTATTCCGGGGGCAATTCTGGCATTGATCCCAACTGTAGCCATACCTCTTGTACAGGTGTTCAGGAAGGCACGATACAACGCTAATCTCTGCGGGTTGATGTTTGGTTGGTTGCTTTTTTCCGTGCTCTTTAATCTTCTTGAAGCTCAAATCTTCACAAAGGACTGGGAGGTGTGGTTAATCCAGGTGGTGCTTTGCATTAATCTCAGAGTGATACCGCGGGTCTACGTCCCAAATTTGGGATCACTCGTCCCTCGAAAAATAGGCCAAGAATTCAACAGGCCCATTGCGGCAGAATAGGGAATGTGCGAGCCATACTGGCACGGTTCTTGGAGAAATGCTGAGGGAACGAGCCGGGAGATAGGGGCTTCGCGGGTGACCCGCAAAGTGCTGAGTTAGAGCGGATCCTTACTGATTGAATCTTTGGGGCTTCGCAATCGCTCCGGGTCTGGTTCAAACTATCTGCCGATGGAGGTCGGTGGATACGTCAAAATCCCTTCCAGTCGATCTTCGCGTTCGTGTTATTGCCGCGGTTTCTGCTGGTCCAACGCATCGAAAGGCCGCTGAACGTTTTCTGTGGTTGCCGCAAGAGTCAGCCGCTGGCGAAATTTGCAACTGCCGGAGGGTGATGTGCGGCTGGGCCGGTCGGCGGCGATCGCAATTCACGCAAAACCGAGGCGCATTTGGGAGAGGTCATGGCCTCGCTCGCCGAGTACCAAGAAGCAATATTGTTCGAACCCCGCGACGCGTTGGCGGACAATGGCCTGCAATTCCAATTTCGGGTCCCATGTCTCTATAAATTTTGCTGTTTGTCATTTCAAATTTCAAATAGGTGATCGCGGTTCCGCTTCTTCGAACGAAGAGGCGATCGATTGCCACATCGGTTTTCTCTTCATGTCAGCATCTAGCGGGAGCACCCTCGAGATCTGCCCATCTGTACGCCTATATTTTTCATAAACCGAGTGCCACGAATATCTGTCCGACAGGCCCCAGGTGAGTGCGCCGATTGTCGCATTTTTCGAAAGCGCAACATCGAGAAACGGCTTGGTTGCGTGAGCAACAAATGCATCTCGTTGAGAAACGTCGCTGGGACCAGCCTTATCGGACACGTCCATCTCTGTTATCATGATCTTTAACCCGAGAGCCGACACATCGTCTAAAAAATTCGAGAAGACCCTTTCATCGAAGCGGTCGGCATAAGGCCAGAGGTGTCCCTGGATTCCGAGACATTCAATAGGAACATTTTTGGTCTTCATTCGCTCTAGTAGCGAGAGGACCGCTGTGCGTCGGTTTGAATGCCAGATTGGTGCGGCCTCAACGCCGTAGTCATTGAGGACGAGGAGCGCATGAGGATCAGCAGCTTTCGCAGCATGGAATGACAAGGCTATATAATCCTCCCCGAAGTTTTGATACCATATGCTATTCTTGCGGAGGCCGTTTTTCTCCCCGTCTCTCGGTTCGATGGCCTCATTGACGACGTCCCAAGAGTGGAAGCGACCAGCGTAGCGGCCAATAACATTGGAGATATAGTCTACTAAAAGTGCTTCTCTCTTAGGGAGTGATGAAGCGGTCTCCAGTCCAGCAGCTAACCATGTCGGGTTTTCACTGTGCCAAACCAGTGGATGTCCTCTGACATCCTGGTTGTTAGTTTCAGCGAATGCCACGATTTCATCGATAGCTTCAAATGTGTAAGCGCCTGGAACAGTTTCTATATACTTCCGTTTCATTTCGAATTCTGGAACAAGTATTCCGGCCTCTGCGGCCGTAGCGGCTGCAAGACTTTTATCTTTGGCGAGATTGATACTTGAGACCGCACAGCCATATAGGAGATTTTTTTTGGCTGCCAATGTTCGCAGACCGTCTCTTGGCGCTGCTAGCGGCTTGTCAGAAGCTAGTAGCCTGTTCGAAACAAGGGAAGCACCGGCAGCGGCTAGGAATGTTCTTCGTTTCAATTTTTTTCCTACCACAGTTTTCTTTGTGTTGGACATAAACACTGACTTTGGGGCTGATGCAAGAATGGTCACCGTTTCATAAAATGTGATCCCAAATGTAGTCAGCTAGAAAGACGTTGGTTTGAAGAAATCAGGGCTACTCGAAATTGCCTGTTGCGCCACCACTTTTGACCCCTCGGCAGTGAGATGCCCGTAATCCCACTGCAATGGTACACCGTTTTGCTCGGTGGTGCAGACCGCACCGTTCGTCGGGCAGAGAAGACCGTACGTAGAGATATAAGATCCTCCCGCCGCGTTGACTGCTGCTGCCATACCCTCATCCGTAGCAACTTGTTCAAAGTTGCGAGCTGAAACCAACAGACTTTCATCCCTGCCACCGGCGACTTGCGCAAGGAGGCGGGGAAGCGGTTTGACGTACTCTACGATGGGCCCGAATACGACAATCCGTCCCGCTTTGGAGCGGAGCGCTTCGATTGTTTTGACAAGGTCTGGAATATCGCTCGCTATCCAGCGCGCAGACAGAACTAAAGTTTCGGGATGGTGGGTTTTCAGGAAATCATTGAACACCATTTGCATCAAATCCGTACAGCCGCGCTCACCCTTTAAGACGATTACCGGCTTGCAGCCGCTTGATGTCGCCTGCATGACATTTTCCTGCGGTAGTACCGCATGCAGTCCGCTCCAGAGATCTGCAGCATGGCTATCACCAACCAGCAAGAGATTCGGCTTGTCGATGGAGGGTTTCAGGCAGGTGTCGCGATCGTAGTCTGACAAGCTGTTCAAATGGCCGAGCAGGAAGCAAACACCGCGGCGGTAGGTTGGAGTATCGTCATAGTCGATGTAGCTCGCCAGCCGGTCGGCTTCGCTACCCCGGGTTATTGTCAGGATATTGCTATAAAGAAGCACGGATCCCGCGCAAAGTATCATGTAAGCGGTGCCAGCCCATGCAAAGAGCGCGGTACGGTTTCCCGCGATTTTTCGCTCGCGAAATGGCTGCTCTATGTATCTCCATGACAAATAGGCAGTGACGATGCTCGCGGCAACGAGCCCTAGTGCTTCCGGCGCCGATAGGGCCGTTCCGCGCGCGAGTTGATAGTAGATGAAGATCGGCCAATGCCAGAGATAGAGAGAATAGGAGATCTTACCGACCCAGACGACAGGTCCAGCAGAAAGGAGGCTTTTGACGATCGAAGGGCCCTGTCCGCCGACGCCAATAAGGACCGCGGCGGTAAGGCAGGGGATGACCGCATAATAGCCAGGAAACGCGAGCCCAGAGTGAAATTTCAAGCTGCAGGCAAGCAATAAGACAACCGCTGCTAGCATGCCGAGTTCACGGAAGATGCGGGGCATGAGCGGTAACCCGCGATACGCCAACAGCGAGCCGACCAGTAGTTCCCAAGCGCGCGTCAGCGGAAAATAATAGGCCACGTCACGGTTGGCAGTCGTCAATAGGATGCCGCCGATAAGGCTGGCAAGCGCTAGGCCGGCGATCACCCAAAACGCTTTTCTCGGGCGCGATGTACCGACCACAGCCAGTACGAGCGGAAAGGCCAGATAAAATTGCTCCTCGACGCCCAGCGACCAAGTGTGGATGAGCGGCTGGGAATTGACGTCGGCGCCGAAATAGCCGGCAGAATTGAGTAGATATATATTGGAGAACGAACTCAGCGCGGTAATCGCCGTCAACGCCGTCGTTCGTATTTCAACAGGAAACAGGACAACCGGAGCGACTGCAAGCGTAACCGCAATAACGGCAATTAATGCCGGAAAAATCCGGCGAACGCGACGCTCATAAAAACGTACGATCGAAAAAGTGTTTTGTTCGAGATCACTCCGCAGCAAGCTGGTGATCAAGAAGCCAGAGATGACAAAAAAAACGTCTACGCCGATGAAGCCTCCTCTGAGGCCCGTGATACCGGTATGATAGATCAGCACTATGCTGACTGCGAGTGCTCGCAAGCCATCGATGTCCGGTCTATAAATGCCTTTCGTTGATGCTAACGAAACGGCTGTCTTGTCATGCTGCGTTCTCAGCTCGTTCGTCTTGGTGACGGCGAGGGCTAACTTATCGGACATTCACTCAAGCCTTGCTGGTGTTGGCGACCTCGATGCGGCAGTTTATCGACGGAACTTAAGCCATCGGCGTCGAAGCGGATAAAAAATTGAACTCGATCGGACGTCGCAAAATGGAGGCATATTTTACATTATGCTTCAAACCATTGGCGCCTCTTGGTCGTTGTTTTTGCAAGTATTGGGCCAAAGTCAACCCTCTATCGCAGCGCCTGACAGAAACCATTCGCGTCTAGGCGAATGTGCTTAGAGTATATGCAGCCGAACAGCTTGTTGCTATCCGATGTCTGCGCTCGAACGTGGAATGACGAATAGCTCGCAGTTGCGAGAAACGACAGGCTCGCAGATCCACTTTGCGTCGGAAGATATGCACGCTTTGCATTTGCTGAGTAAAAAAACATCGAATCGGGAATCATTAATGTCTTCGTTGCTTTGAATTTAATCAATGACGCGAATTTCTCGGTGAATCTCGCTGTTTCATGAACATCTGGACATCTTATGCACAAAATCGTACATCAAAATCTCACAGCGCGTATGTTGTTGCATTGCCACATAGCCCCATCGAAATGGATCATTCACCTTAATGCGGTGTTGCCAACATGGCATTTGGAATATTGATCGGGTAAAGCCTAATCAGAAGTGCTTTTTATCAAGTGTCCGTGGGAGGCTGCGTCGTTACCTTTCGAAGCTCCGTTGGGCATACTGACACATGAACGACGGTGGTCCTGCGAACGCGGCTAAGGGCATGATCAATGGCGCCGGTGGCGTCACCGCGTCGACCGAATGCGTTGAACTATAGTCAATATCAACCTACGAACCGTGAGTGCCATATGCTGTCACCAGATAAACTCTCCTCTCGCAGCGACAGCATGTGGGATGCCAGCACCTCGGTCGAATCCTTGGATTTTAATCGACTGCTCGCTATCGTGCGCCGCCAGTGGCGCATCGTTGCCATTTGCGCGTTGGTGTTCATGGTGCTTGGCGTGGTGATAGCGCTGACTGCAACGCCAAAGTATACCGCTGAAACCGATGTTTTAATCGAGCACAGCAACAGCGGGATCGTCAACCAAATCTCGGATTCCGGCGCGCCCGTATCGTCGGATGACGAATCCACTGTGCTGAGCCAGCTCGAGATTATCAAGTCGAAAACAATCGCGCTTGACGTGATCCGCAAATTGGATCTGACCCACAACGCTGTTTTCATGCAATCTGAGAGTTCGATACTCGGTACGGCTCGCTCTATGTTGAATATCAAGGCTTTGCTCGGTGGCGCTCCTCCCAAGCAGGAAAATCCTGAAACGATAGCGCGGGCCGTGCTGTTCGATAACATGGCGGTGGAGCGGAGTGGCCGTTCCTATGTCATGAATATCAGCTACACGTCTCCAGACCCAGATCTCGCAGCTCAAATCGCAGACGCTTTTGCCGATGTTTACGTCGTAGACAAGCTCGATTCCCGCTACGAGGCGACGCGCCGTGCCAGCGAGTGGCTGCAAGAGCGTATCGACGAACTGAAGCAAAAGGCATCAGATTCGGATCTCGAGGTCCAGAAGTATCGGTCATTGCATAATCTGATGCCCGCAAAGGATGGCAGCCTGATTAGCGATCAACAGCTGTCTGAGTTAAACAGCGCATTGATTGTCGCTCAATCCGACAGAGCTCAGGCTCAAGCAAAATACGATCGGGTGAAGTCGATCATTGATGCTAAACGAACGGATGCGATCGTCACGGATGTGCTCGGTAGCTCGGTGTCGAACGATTTGCGCCAAAAATACTTGGCTGCATCCAAGACCGAGGCCGACATTTCCAGCCGACTGGGCGCCAACCATGTCCAGGCGGTCCGGTTGCGCTCCGAAATGGCCGAATATCAGCGGCAGATGTTTGAAGAGCTCGGCCGTATCGCCGAGAGCTACAACAGCGAGTTGCAGGTTGCCAAGGCCAAGGAAGACGCGTTGCGAACGAATGTCGCCCAGGCGAGCGGCGTGAGTGCCGTGGCCGGCGAAACGCAAGTCAAGTTGCGTGAACTCGAGCGCACGGCCGACAGTTACAGAAACCTTCTGCAGACATCTCTTGCCAGCTTTCAGGAAGCGTCACAGCAGCAGTCGTTTCCCATTACTGAGGCTCGCATCATCACCAATGCGACACCACCGGACAAGCCCAGCAAGCCGAAAAAGCCACTCGTCGTTGCTATCGCTACCTTCCTAGGTATCGCGCTTGGTGGTGGCATCGGAGCATTTCGTGAGTTCCGGGATCGGTTTTTTCGGACTGGCGAACAGGTCAGAAACACCCTGGAACTTGAATATCTCGGATCGGTGTTGCTCGACGACAAGGCCAAGCCTCTCAAAGACGTGTCGCCAGTTGGCATTTTGAAAACCATTAGGCCCATCAACAGCCTGATGCGATATGTGGTCGACCATCCACACTCCGCATTTGCGGAGACGATGCGCAGTGCAAAAATATCGGCCGATCTTCAAGGTACAGAAGGGCGCAGCAAGGTCATCGGTATCATCTCAACCTTGCCGGGTGAGGGAAAATCGACGATCGCCGTCAATTTTGCGGAGCTTCTCGCAATGCAAGGTGCCAGAACACTTTTGATTGACGCCGACCTTCGCAATCCGGGAGCGACGCGCAGCCTCGGACAGCATGCGAAAGACGGCCTTCTTGAAGTGCTGATCGGACAGGTTCCGATGAGTGAGGCCATACTGACCGATACGACCACCAGCCTGACCTTCCTTCCCGCCGTATCGAAGCGCCGCGTTCCGCATTCACCGGAACTTCTGGTGTCTCCGGCGATGACGCGACTTCTTGACGAAGCAAAGGAGCATTTCGACTATATCGTCATCGACTTGCCGCCAATCGGCCCTGTTGTCGATGCGCGTGCGATGAGCCCGTTGTTGGACGCCGTATTGATGGTCGTCGAGTGGGGCAGGACATCGCGTCAAGTTGTCCGAAACAAGCTCATGAACGAGGCGCGCCTCTATGACAAATGCGCCGGTGTCATCCTCAATAAGGTTGACGCGAAGAAGATGGATCTTTACCGCGAATTTGGGTCGGAAGAATACTATCACACTCGTTATGCCGATTATTACCACCAGGGTTGAGAGGGCCGACACTTCGGCTTTCCCACCTGCCGCTTTCGAGCCGACGCCTTTCCCTTAAGCCGGCTGGTCCGACGCCTGGACGGACTGGATGGCGGAAGTCACGTACTTGAATGTAAATAACGATCCCGCAGATTGTCGAATGGATTTGCATGCCAGGCTGTAATGTCGCGATTTGTATACCAACCTTCCGGCGCCCCGCCGGTTTAGGACGGTGCCTCCACGCTATTTCCGCTCTTAAAACAGACGCGGCGTTTCGGATTATCGTTGCCGATAACGACGTGGATGGGAGGGAGGGCATTGCGACATGTCAGGCGATGTTGGATATCGGGTTTGGCTTTGACATTGTTGCTGTTGCCGTTAGCGAGCGCGGCATTGCCCAAGCCCGCAACGCACTTGTTGCGGAAGCACTGAAAAACCCTGATATCCAATTTCTTGCTATGATCGACGACGACGAATGGCCAGAGCCACAATGGCTGCAGGCTTTGCTGGATGCGCAGCGACTGACCCAGGCGGAGGTTGTCGGTGGACCCGTGCGACGTATATTTGAAAAGCCGGTCCCGGAGTTTCTAGCGGCAGCCAATCTGGCGGATTTTTCCAAAATGAAGACAGGGCCCATCGATTGGGTTGATGCGACCAGCAATGTTTTGTTTGCCGCGTCTGCTTTCCGCACACGGGCAGAGCCTTGGTTCGATCCTGTCTTTGGCCTACTGGGTGGCGAAGATACGGATATGCTGCTAAGCTTCAAGCTCGCGGGTACCAAATTCGCCTGGGCACATGATGCGACGGTCTTGGAGGACATGCCAGTCTCGCGATCCTCGACCCGTTGGATGCTAAAGCGCGCCTACCGGATCGGCAATACGTATACGCTCGTCCACCTGAAGCATCGACCACCGGGATTTAGTTTCGCGCGCGAGGCCTTTCGGATCGCTGGCACCCTATGTTTTAGCGCCGCGACTCTTGTTGTGTTTTTTTGGCATCCCGCGAAACGTTTCGAAGCCGCGCGACTTGGGGCCCGTGTGCTTGGTAAGCTCAGCGGCTTTTTTGGATACAAGCATGTCGAATATGCGGTGACCCACGGCAGTTGAATGAAGGCTCCCACGACTGGGCGCCAACCAAACATAGGGGCCTGATAAAATCCTTTTGGAGATTTTGTCAGCTCTGTGGAAGGTGACGTATATATGGCTCCTTGACGTGTCCAATCTGATTTGACGACGAAGACAAGTTATTCCGAGGGTTGAGTAGGTTTTTAAGTAAAAAACTCATTCTCGCTTCACGGGCATCCGATAGTTTCCCTTAATGTCAGGGAGAAGGTCATGGCCATTTTTATTTACCTCGCGATTGCAGCTAGCTTTGCTATTCCAACGTTGATCGAGGGCAATCGCAATAGGATCGGGTGGTCGTTCAATCGTTTCGTGGGCCTCGCAACGTGTTTGGCTTGGCCGTTTGTTGTAATTACAACCGCTATTCTGGCGAGCACATCCGCATCACGCTCAGCCTGAAGCCGGTTATCGCTATACCGCCGTCTAAGTGGTGGGGTAAGCGATTGCTGTCAGCATATGGGAACTCCTTTCTTTCCGTGGCGTTTGTAATCGCGCCATGATGACGCCGGTTGTTGATGCCCATCGCCGACCGAGCCCGCCGCGTCAACATGCGGCGGGCTGTCCATTGGAAGCCGCTCGAGCAAATTGGTAGGGTTAGGTAGTCACTTGCTGCAGAGTGGGTCAGAGGAAGTCTGCTGCGCTTCACCATTCTAGGTTTTGTCTTCACCCATACGCACGCACACATGCCTGTATAGGGATATTTTGCCTTCCGTCAGGCGGTGTCAAACCCAATCCATCTTCGCTTCACCTCGGGAATCATCGAAATCCGCCACGGGGCATGGCGAACGGCCTCGCAAGAGCGTCACGCTTGGCAGGCAATCAGTATCCATCCGGCGAGGGCCGCAGGGGTTATGATTTCGGCTCGTCTGCCATGATGCGTTCGATCTTTCCCTGATCGCATTGCTCGTCGATGAGGAATTGGCGGATACCACCATCCCAGGTGCGGATATCGGCGAGGAATTCCTGCAAGCTTTCGATCCCGCGTTCGGTGAAGGTCGTGATGCCCTCTTCGCTTCCATCGTGGGTGTGGATCATCTCGCCGTAGTCGATGTTGTCGGAGTTGCTGGCGACTTGCTGGATGAGTTCAATGTTCTCGCCGATCAGCGAGGCGACATAGTCGATCGTGTAGACATGCGTCGGGCGCGCCATCAGGCTGCTTTCTGACGGACATGGCCTGCGGAAGACCAGTTCCATGGCAACAGTTCCGGCAGCCTTGATACGGGGATGCCAGGCATGCGAGCGAGTACGTCCGCCAGCCAGGCCTGCGGATCGATGTCGTTCATCTTGGCGGTGACGATCAGAGAATACATGAAGGCGGCACGCTCGCCTCCTCGCTGGGAGCCGGCGAATAGCCAGGACTTTCTTCCGAGAGCAATCCCGCGCAGGGCCCGCTCGGCCGCATTGTTGGTCAGACATAGCCTGCCGTCATCGAGGAACCGGGTGAAGGCCTCCCAGCGTCCCTCCTTATCGAACATGTAGTTGATCGCCTTGGCGACGGGATTGTGCTTCGACATCTGAGCGTGTTGCGCTCTGAGCCAGTCGTACAAATCCTCGACGCGTGGGCGAGCATGCTCCTGCCGAGCGGCAAGCCGTTCCTCGACGGACATGCCGTTTATGCCGCGCTCGATGTCGAAGAGCGCGTCAATGCGGGCAACGGCTTCAAGCGCGACAGGCGATATCTCATGGGCTGGCTTGCCCTTGCGTACGTTGCCGGCGATATCTGCCAGTTCGAAGAACTTGCGCCGCGCATGGCTCCAACAAAGTGCACTCCTGACCGGCCCCGGACTTCGATCGGCACGATAGAGATCGTTATAGCCTCCGTAGGCATCGGCTTGCAGGATGCCATGCCACCCGGCGAGATGCCGATTGGGATGGGTCTTCTCGCGATCGGGTGAGAAGTAGAAGAGCGCTGCGGGCGGTGCGCCGCCCGCAAACGGACGATCATCGCGCACGTAGGTCCATAACCTTGCCTGCCGTGTTGCGCCCCTGGCCAGGAGCGGCACGGTGGTGTCGTCACCATGCAGCCGTTCGGCTGCCAGTACATGGGCGCGGATCAGGTCATGGATCGGCTGCAGGGCGGTCGCGCAGGCTCCGACCTGGTCGGCCAACGTGGAGAGGCTGAGATCGACGCCTTCCTTGGCGTAGCGCTCGGCTTGGCGATTCAATGGCTGATGCTGGCCGAACTTCTCGAACAGGATCGTGGCGAGCAAGTTGGGACCTGCCCATCCCCGCGGTGTCGCATGGAACGGGGCCGGTGACTGGCTGATCTTCTCGCAATCCCGGCAGGTGAACTTCTCTCGCACCGTCTGGATCACTTTCCACTGCCGCGGGATCGCCTCCAGCGTCTCAGTGATGTCTTCGCCCATCTTCACGATCCTGGTCGAGCCGCAGCAGGTGCAGGTCGACGGAGCTTCGATGATCATGCGCTCACGTGGCAGGTGCTCAGGAAACGGCTTACGGGCCGGCCGGCGGCGTTCGAAGGCGGAGACATTTGTGATCTTCGCTGCCACGCGGTCAGCTGCGATCTCGTCTTCGGTGGCATCAGCTTCGAGTTCCTCGAGCTGCAATTCCATCTGGTCGATTAACCGAGCGCGCCGTTCCGAACTTTGTCCGTACTGTTCGCGGCGCATTTTTGCGATCTCAAGCTTCAGGTGCCGGATCATCGCCTCAGAGGTTGTCACGACGGCGCGCACCTGCGCGAGATTGGCCTCGGCGGAGGCAGCACGCGCCTCGGACGCCGCAAGCGCGGCGCGCAATCTGGCTATCTCCGAAGCAGCGTCATCCATGGCCAAAAGCTATCATGAAAAATGCCGAAAGCCCAACAAAAACAGCGCAAATAGAGGCGATCAACCTGCCTTGGAAGGGCGTTGCGTCCAACGCGGATTACGCCAATCGATCCCTTCCAGGAGGTAGCCCAACTGCGCCGTCGACACTGGCACGGCAGAGCCGTTATGGCTGACCGGCCAGATGAACTTGCCAGCCTCAAGGCGCTTTATATAAAGCGACATTCCGACGCCGTCGTGCCACAGGACCTTGATCAGGTCACCCTTGCGGCCGCGAAAGCAGAAGACCTCACCGCCATGAGGATCGCGGCCAAGGCCTTCCTGCACCTTCAGCGCCAGGCTGTTCATGCCGCAACGCATGTCCGTCACGCCACCCGCGATCCACACCTTCACCCCGGCTGGAAAAGCGATCATGACGCATCCAGGATCGGTAGCAGTCGGGCAAGAATGGTCGGATCAAGCGAGGCCGGGATCGTCAGCCGCCGGCCGTTCGGCAGGCCGATCTCGATCGTCTTGTCGTCTTCAGACCGCGGCGGTGAGTTCATCTCGGAAGATGCCCCCGGCGGCGAAATCGAAAGCGGTACGAAGCCCGTTGACGCGGAAACGTTCAAAAGCCCGCTCCGATATTGACGACGCCAGGCTGTCAGCAACGATCGCGACAATCCATAGCGCCGTGCTGTCACTGAACCCTGCCGAAAACCCTGCAGGCTCTCCTCGACGATCCGGACCTTCTCTTCGTCCGACCAATCCCGCCGGCGACCAAGATCATCGGCGGACAAGACCTCAATGGGTGATATGATTGTAGCGCATGACATAAGGCATGGACTTAAAGCCAATCAGCAAATCACGGCAGACGGCCTTCGGCGGAGGGATACGGCAATCAGGCCGCTGTGCAAGTTCAGGGCGACTTTCGGATCGAATGGGAAAGACTTTAGACTCGTCTCGAGGCATAGCGCGGCAGGAATGCTTTCTTCGTAATCCCGAAGAGGATGTGGCGCTGCCTATCCTTGCCGCCGAACGTTCAGTTTGGCAAGCGAGCGTCTCGTCGTCGATACCTGGGCGTGTAAGTCGACTCCGATGAGATGCCGATAGGAGACCGTTGCATTTTTGGATGCGGGACTGCCAAGACTGGCCGGCATGTTCCTTGAGGTCCGTCGAATATCGTCAGCGCCGTAAGCCCGGTCTGCCGTCATAGGTCTCAGGCCCATCGATATGCCTTCGTTCACAATAGGCGTATCAGGATGACATTGTCGCTGTGAGTCGGTTCCGTTCATGATGAGTACGGCATCAGGCCGCGACTTCACCCTTCACCCATTCGTCGACGCCCATATCTCCCGCGCAGGAAATTGAGAGCGACGAGCCAGAAGTGGGCCGCATCGAGCCGGCTGGAAGGAATAGGGGCGACTTCTTTGCCGCCGCGGATCTGTGTCCGCGACGGACGAGATGATCATTCGGCAGATGCGTCAGGAGAGCCATTGTTGATAGTGGGGTCGACCACCGCCGCTCTGTAGTCGTTTCATCGATGCCTTAGCGACAACCCCGACCCTCTGCGTCGCCTGCTGCCAGGATAGCGCGACGTCGAAAATCGGCACGGACCAAACAAACTTCAACAAACCCTGGTTGTAGGCTTTCCCTACTGCGGCGAGGGCAGGCTTGGTCGATTATGTGATGGCGCGCATACAGACTGTGTAAGGATTTGCATAGGGCGGCCTCGTCGGCAAGACGAACTGGTCTGAACAGCCTCACCTTGCAACATTGATTGTCGTCAACGCTAAGCAGAAGAGCGGTATTGACCAAAAGCCGTATTCTATTCAAAGAGAGTGGGCTTGGACTTTTTCTACACCTTGATCATGGCGTGTTCGGAACTGATTTGCGGTGGTGCCTCAGCCTTTTGACGATGATTTTTGCGGTCGCTGGCGCTTCTACTGTTTTAGAGACCATCATCGGCGTTGGGCGGCCTGTTTTCAGCCCAACCCACTGCTGCGGACCATTTTCCGATTGAAACATTATCCAGTGAAGATCCGTCGCTCGCCAGTCCTTGATCCGACCCGTCCGATTATCGAGCACAAGATCGCCGTCGGACGTCTTGGCAATCAGCACGGCGTGGCCCTCGCCAGCTGATGTCCGCGCAACGGCAATCCTCAGCGCGCGGGAAGACCATCCCAAAGCCAACAAGTGCTTGCGTTTCGTAAGAGCAAAGTCTTCGCAGTCGCCCTGTGCAACATCAACGCTCCACACATCGGTGCCGGCTGGGTCGTTGACTGGGCGGATCGAGCGGTTGACGGAGGAATTGACTTCGGTCAACTGACGCCTGTGTGCGTCGTCCAGCATCACAACATCTGCGCCGCCAGTGTCTCTGCACTGATCGGGTTGCTGAAGACAGAACACGACGCTCGCGAACGGTGCTAAGGTACGGCCACCCTCCAAGATGTGAGTGACGGCAGCTCCGATCCCCTTCGCTTGGCCTGCGGGGCCGGCGGCATGCGAAACGGCCGGCATCGTCAAGACCGAAAGGAAAATACCGAGCGGCGCGGCGAAGCATGATGCAACTTTGGTTTTCAACAGTGCAGAAAGCATCTCGGTGATCTCCCTTTGGCGATGACACCGTTGTAAAGGTCATCAAGTAGAGATTCCGTGCGCCGAAATGCTAAAATTTTATCGATGTCCAAAATTAGGACATATGAGCTGACGATCGAGGGTCAGCGACATCAGCGGTGATTGGCGGAGGGGCTACAGGAGTGTCGCCAGATACGCACGGGAAATTGGAGTGGAATGCGACATGCCTTTTCAGCATGAGATGAACCTTCCTCCTCCCAAACTGTCCGTTACCTGGCAACGAAAGCGCTGCCAAGGCGAGGAGTTCCAGCTGATAATGCACCAAGGGACGGCCTACGGATAGGATCGGCTCTGCCCTGCATCTTTCGTTGTGGTGATTTTAAAAGAGTTGAGCGGCTTTTAAGCACCGATGCGACTCGCGCGTCAAGGAACCGGGCAAGGCCGATCTTCGCGTCAGGGACATCGGCAATTGCGATGTCTGGCGCTGTCGATCCTCGCGATCAATCAGATGGTCTCCGACGAGACAATTCTGTTGCGCGGATTGCCTGATCTTAAGTCGGCAGCGGTATGGAGGATCAGCACCATGATGTATTGATCACACACCAATTCACTCAAAGCCTCTGGTAAGTTCTCGGCAATTCCAAATTCAGTAAAGGAAAGCTATAGTAACCATTCTGTTTTGATCTGGAGATCGCGGTCAGATTGACGGTTCGCAACATCAATATCCACCCCGATAGCGCAGCGAGGTAATATATAAAGCGTTTACCACGTTCGGATTTCCAAGCATATCATGAGTAGAACCACGCCATTCTATTCATCCGGCTAATCGAAAATTAACGCGGTGGCGTTTTACTCGGCCAAACACAAAATTGGTGTAACCGATGTCAACGCGAATAAAGTACATTTTCATTGCCTTCGTGGTTTCTATCGGCCTCTGGAGCAGCCTGATTTCGGGGGTCGTTTGGATCAGCGGAAAATCCAACGATGGCATCGATATGAACACCACGGCCGCCGTTTCGGACAGCCGTTGACGGCAAGGGCGGCTGATCCCTTATTTCAAGGCGGCGGATTGGTCCCAGTGATGACGCCAGACGGCGGAGGATCGTTGGCGATCCATAGGCCAAACTCGACTATCCCGATCCACATCACCAGGGAAATCAGGATCGCGATGATCAAATATTTTAATCGATTCGTCATGGCACAAGGCTATTTCAGCTTGAAAAATGTGTCTCGATAAGGCGCCAGACTCAGCTAACAACTTGTAAATGGGCTCTGCGATCTGACCCATAATCAAACAAAATTCATTTCCCATGCCTGGAACTGTAAGACTATAGGACGATTTGCCAAATCCCCTCATGCGCTTGGATACGCAGACTTCGAGTTAGCCACCCCTCGGCGGAGGTCACGCGCGTGATTCTCACCGAAATCTGCGCAGGAAAGGCGCGCCTGCCCCCTCGCTCGAACTGCCGCGCCACGCAATCTGGACAAAGGCGGTTTTAGCGACGCCGGCAGGACCTTTGTGGGGACAATCGATCCTCCTATTCCCCATAGAGTCGAATGACAGCCTGTGAACCTTGGCCTTCAAGAAAACAGCGGCCGTTGTCCGACGCGTTGCCTATCGCGATGCGTCTTTCATGTAATGTGATACAAGAAACATCCCTGCTGCTCTCCACTGAGAAAAGGTCAGAAGAATTCTCAGCCGATCAGGGCGCTGGAAGTGATCTTCTGTCTATCCCACCGGCCTGACCAGTTATGGTCGAAGCGGGTAGAAGGCAATCGATGCGGCACACCGGGGATGGACCACGCAATCGACAACGACGAAGGCATGAGGAGAGAAGGCGCCCTGCCGGTGGCCCAATTCCGACCTGCTGCGTCTTAAGCCGTCGCATGCCTTGGTCAAAGGCTGTCCCGCCGCCATAGGGGCGGATATCGGGCGGGCCATTCGTGGAAAGGGCAGGTGGCTGGTCGCTGAGTCCAGATCTACTGGCGCAAGTGCCCGGGCGCTGGCTGTCGACTATAGGTAGCGCTCCAGTTGCCGTTGCCAGAGAAGGCAGAAAAATCTCTGATCCTGTTCCAGTCTCCTGGAACGCTGGCTTGGTGGAGCTATCCCTAAAAACGCCACAGCAGCGACCGGTCTGATCTCACTCAGGGGCGGTCCATCTCGCAGGTGCGAATAGATAGCTTACGTTAAGATCCGCGTGTGTCGCGCTGTTGCGTGAATTCCTTTACCATTCAAGCCTGGCGATCTGAGACGTCCCAAGCGGCTCCCGCTTGGCCACGGCGCATAGCATAGCCGGTCTGCTGGCGATTGAAAGAGAGTCTAGCGACAGCCCCTGCGTTCATCTGCAAGTCTGCTGTGCCTCTCTTGCCACAACGTTTTGTAAATCTACGGTCGATTCAGACTATTTCCTGTCCGATCGACGTTTCTTGCGATTGACATTGCAGTGGTGGATCGCGCAAATGACGTTAACATTAACGGTAGATACAATGCTGGCCGTGATGTTACTGATACTAGATATTTACATCAGGCGTGCTACTGGTCTCAAGCTTCTGACGTAGAGGCAGTGATTATCCTTTGGTGCAGAAGCGACTGGGTTTGAGATGAGCAAAATTGTTATTTCGCGTACGAGCCTCGTCTGTTTAAGCATTTTGTTGCTATCCAGCTGCACATATCTGCCCCGTTCTGGGCCAGACGCAAAATTGATAGACACCCAGGCCTCGATAAAAGTTTCATCTCCTGACCGTAAGGTCGGCATCGACTACGCATTGATCGATCTGAACCAGAATACGTTGGGATTTTTCGAGCAGAAGTCCATCGCCTCACTGAAGCAAAGTTTTGGCGGCGGCCGCGGTGGAGCTCCAGATGTTCCACTCGGCTACGGCGATGTAGTCCAAGTCTCCATCTTTGAATCCCAGTCGGGCGGCCTTTTCATTCCTGCCGACGCGGGTAGCCGCGCGGGCAACTTTGTAACACTGCCAAATCAGACCATCGATCGCGGCGGGACGATCAGCGTGCCCTACGCCGGACGCATCGTGGCTGCAGGAAAATCGAAGGAAGAAGTCGAACGCAACGTAGAAGACAAGCTGGCGAGCCGAGCGATCGAGCCGCAAGTGGTAATCTCTACTGTGAGCTCGGTGTCCAGTCAGGTTGCCGTGCTCGGCGACGTCAACAATCCGAAGAAAATTGAAGTTAGTCCCGCCGGTGATCGGATTCTTGACGCGCTGTCCGAGGCAGGTGGCCTTGCGACGCCTGGCATGGAAACCAATATCACCCTTCAAAGGCGCGGCAAAACGGCGACTGTGGCCTACGAAACGCTCCTCAAAAATCCGATCGAAAACATCTACATCGCACCCGGCGATACGATCTTCGCCGACCGTCATCGGCGCACATTCGTGGCTTTTGGTGCGGCGGGGACTAACGGTCGCTTTGATTTTGACGATACGGATCTCAGCCTCAATGAAGGTATTGGCAAGGCTGGGGGGCTTTCCGATACGCAGGCCAACCCAGGCCAGGTTCTGCTATATCGCTTGGTGGATAAGAAGATCTTGCAAGACATGCACATTAACACCGGATCGTTCCGTGATGAGACTGTTCCGGTGGTGTTCCGAGCGAACCTAAGGGATCCCGCTGGCTTGTTCGCCGCGCAGAAATTTGCAATGCAGGACAAGGATGTCCTGTACATTTCCAATGCGGGTTCGATCGAACTGCTGAAGTTCCTGAATATTGCAAACTCGATCACGTCAACAGCATCCGGAACGACGTCCGACGCCGTTACAACGCGAGATGCGATCCGGACACTTAACTGACGCACCGGAGAACAGCTCGGCACCTTTAAATCCATATCTGCGGATAGAGTCTGAGCGCCCCAAGCCGTTTCTTTGCGCAACATGCATGAGCCGATGAGGAGCACGGGCCGCCATCGAACAGCAACATGGTGGCAATTATCCTGCCGGTCCTGGGCGTGCGGATCCAAACCGATCATGGTTTTTCCGGGCAATCCGGTCGGCCGGCGACCTCAGCCAGCAGGTGGGTGATCGAGTGGCTTGGAGCTTGGGTCTGATCCGGGTTTGCGGGCAATCACAATTGTCCTCCTCGGATCTATGCTTTGCGGTGCTCCCAAAAGGGTAAAAGCCAGTCGGCTTGGATGGTGCGGATGCTCTTGGCCAGCAAAAACCGCCGACTCGGCTGCGCGCATCTGTTCCGATCACCGGACCTAAGTTAAAGGGCATAGCCGCAGTTACATGCGCTGCGCTGGCGCTCCATCGGCCCATGCTGAAGAAAGCGCCGACAAGAAGGGCATCGGCGGCTCCTGTAGATCGTTGATGGTCGGATTATTGCCAGATTTTGGCTCACCGAGCAGACTGACCAATAGGCGATTTGGGTTGCATCAGGGCGTGCGTTCGATCTTTTGGAGACGGTCGACGCCTTTTTTGTGTTCCTTCAGCCGTTTTGGATGTTAGCCCCTTGTTATAGGCGGCGGGGCCTCCAAATCATGACGCAGCTGACAAACACTTCATCATCACGATGCGGAATGCGGGGTGCCGGAGGTCGCCGCCAGCGCTTTGACAAGACCAACGATACGCTTTCTGATCTCGGGCGACTGAATGCGCGCAAAGGCCCGGTTCAGATTGCTGCCTTCAGGTGTGGAGACGAACTGCGCCACGTCGTAAAGCGGTGAAAGTGTATCGCCATCGAGAAGATCGCGCTGCAGCCCCTGTCCATCGAAAAAGTATGTCACCGGAACTTCTAGGAGCCGAGCGATACTACTCATTCGACTGGCGCTGAC
Source organism: Rhizobium tumorigenes (assembly GCF_003240565.2). Classification (NCBI taxonomy): domain Bacteria; kingdom Pseudomonadati; phylum Pseudomonadota; class Alphaproteobacteria; order Hyphomicrobiales; family Rhizobiaceae; genus Arminella; species Arminella tumorigenes. Next base: position 782,130 of record NZ_CP117256.1, on the reverse strand, counting down.
GCGGTTAGATCCCTTCTCATATTTCTGCACTTGTTGAAACGTAATGGTCAACCCATCAGCCAGAACAGACTGACTCATACCCTTGATCCTGCGTTGCAGCCTAATGCGTCTTCCGACCTCAATATCGACCGGATCTGGTTTCTTCGAATTCACAGTCAAGATGATGCTTTCCTTAACAAATCCACGACCAATATTTGTCGATCTATTGGCTCTAGTTGGACTGAGCGATGCCTCAAATTGCAAAAGGCACCGTTACTTTTCGATTTCTTCTTCGGGAAGGCTCATTGCCGGGTGCGGATGGTACAGCGGACCAACTGTGTTGCTTCAGGGAGTGCTCGCCCGGACGCCTGGCGAGGTGACGCGGCGACTGATGGGTTCCCTTGATGCCGGGCGATAGGCGATCTCGGTTCAGGCAATATCCAGCTGCTGAAATAATGTGAACCTGCCCGTTTGGCGGTGGTTCAGAAGCTTGTGTGCGGCGGGTTGACATACAATTTACCGGCTGCACTTCGGATCCAGCAAGTCCTCTGCCGAACCGGGAAACCCCGTATGCCCGAGGAGCTGAGCCAGAATGTAAAACCCCCGTTGACCAGTACTCGACGAGGCCCCTACTATGCCGATAGCAACATCCTGCATATCTTCTCGCGCGCCTGGTACGCCATCCGCAACGATGTGAAACGGATTGATGCTCGTCAGGTTTTCACCTGCGTAGAACTTCACCCAGAATGAACGCCACGCGGTATCGGTTTTTAATTTCCGGAAGGAAAGGTCGTCGATTTCGTCTCGCTTGCCGCTCAAGGCGGACTTAAAGCGCGCAGAGACGCATCCTATGTGGATATGGAGGTGGTCCTGGGTGCGGTTCGTTGCGGCGTTTATGGCAAGGGCTGCATCCAGCCAATCGTTTTTCTGCGGGTAGCTATCCAGAACGATTGATCGTTCCTTCCAGGCATCATCGAAATAATTCGGCCCATCCGCAGACACAAGGCGCGGGTCCTCTATGCCACTGATCGCGTCAAGCGGGGTAAGGATGGTACGCTCTTTATGCGTCGGCTCTCGCAATATCGCATAGGCTGACAACTGACGCGGAGACTGGATGATCTTCAAACAGGGGAATGGCGAACCCGTCATGGATAGATTGAACTCACAGCTGTCGATCACAAGGCCCAATGCCGAGCGGCTCGCGTAAGAGCTGGTAAGCACTGCGACCACAACGATACTAGCTGATAAAAATAGGCGGCGATAGTTCATGGACAGTGTGGGGCTCTGGTATCGAGCGAACTTCGCTCGAGTCGGTCTTGAGAGGTGAACTCGACCGTTACCCCATACTAGGAGAAAAGGCATCTAATATCTCGAAGTTCCGCAGCAGGTGCGGCTATTCCAAGAACTTGGCTCCCAATCGCGGTCACAGCCTTGGAGATTTTGTCGGGATCATCAGAGATCAGCATTAAGTTCAGCGGCGAACATTTGGGCACGCGGCCGGCTTTGGTAACAACAGGCGGCCGGTCCAAACTGGGAGTCGAGATCTTACCGCATATAGGAAAGTAACTCCTTTGCCTCTCTCAATGCTGCTTCTTGTGTCGGGAACTTCCGGCTTGGCCTGCTGTGGTTTTCAGTCAAACGAATAACGTAGACCCATTTACCGAAGCGTACCGCTCGGGTTTCAATCGCGTGTTTGAACGGTAGTGTGTCAGCCGGCATCGTTGTTTCCCTCTTCACATGAGCTACCGAGTGACTATCGAGAGATTAAAGCTTTGGCCAGTCAATGCTTTCAAAATGGTTTATCCACATCGTTAACAGCCACCAATCAAGAGGAGTGTTTACGGGCCTACTGTTTGCAAATCCGTTTTTGGCGGCTGTCAATGTAGCAGCGACCGGTTTTCTGGTTTAGCCTGTTCAAGCCATGGGAGGGCACTTTCCTGAGATAAGCGCCTGGTCGATTGGTTTGGATAATGCCACAGTCTGACCCAATGCATCCAGGCCGCGCAATGCGCGTGTCGGTTTGGGCTTGAGCCGCGGAGGCTGCTAATATTACTATCGCTATAAGTGCATTTTTCATTAGCGCTATATCTCTCCTGTTGGAATATGTGCGTGGAAGTGGAAATATTGATGCCAATCACAGGATGGACTTAGAAACGCAGGATCAACGGTAAACAATAGCCAATACTGCCAATTCCTTGATCCGCTGAATACTGATTTCTGCGAGGGCGACATCGAGTTCGTCCTGGTTGTCAGTGTGATCGTCGTTGTTCTCGCGAAACCTTCCGCACTCAGTTTCGAGGCGCTCAAAAGTGTCCTGTAGCGATGTCGGCATGCTTTCCTCCGGTTTCATGAGAAGAGCATGCCATAATCGGAGGGTTTTTCAACCACTACCCGTCTTTCACCTTAGTCAAAAAGGGAAATGCTTCTGCTATTCTCACGGTTCAAGGCAGTCTATTGCTACCGATAGAAGAACTGCTGGCATGCGACGCAGATTTGCCGCCCAAGGTGTTGCGTGTTTTTATAAAGGTAGAGGGCACGGCTCAGATTAAATTGCACGCAATCTCGCGGAAATAGAGTTCGGGTTACACGGGAAGTCGCCTCGTCGTCATAGCGCCGGTCATCCCTAAAATGACACCGACCGAATGGGCACGATTATAATTTAGACGCCTTTCAATAAGCGAAGTGGAATATTGACGAAAACTCAATGAGTTTGCCCTCTATTCACTCCAGATATCTCAAATCATGAAATCTGTAGCGGTTTAAAGCCAGCCTAAGGTTTTCGGAAGCGACTGCAGAGGATCAAACGGACATGGTATTTTCAATTGAACGATACATCGAGCGATCTTGCGCGACAGATCGCTTTGAAAGCCGCAAGCAGGTATGGCTATTTGCTGTTCGAATGACGGTAGCCGTCACTATCACTGCCGATTTATTGAACTTGGTCGCACATTTTTCTTTAAATGCGCTTGGCCTTCTTCCCTACGATGTAGTGGCAGCGGCTACGGTTGGGTTGATAATATCAACAGTTGTTGCCTCTGGCATCACGTTTCCTGTTGTCTATGTCGTCGGATTGGCAATCCATCATCTGACAATCTCAAGAGCGACTTTCGAGAGATTGAGTCGCACCGATATGTTATCCGGCTTGTTGAACCGAAGGGCTTTTCTCGACGAGGTTTCGCTGGCGCCGCGCAGCTCATCGCTAGTTCTTTTCGATATCGATAAATTCAAAGCTATCAACGACCAGCATGGCCATGCCTTCGGCGATCAAGCAATTATAGCCGTCTCAGATCAACTTGCGGAGTTTTTTGGCGCTGATCACCTGGTAGCGCGCATCGGCGGCGAGGAGTTCGCGGTACTTATCTGCAAGCTAACGCCATCTGAACGGTTGGCGCTGGCGAAACGGTGCGTCGAGATGGTCGCCGCGCGCGGTGTTATGTCGGGATCTAGACGCGTCGAGGTGACGGTTTCCGGGGGTGTCGCGGATCACGAGGACTATGACACGTTCGAGATGCTATTCAGCGCCTGCGACCAAGCGCTGTACCTGGCAAAATCATCGGGCCGAAATTGTGTCATCCATAGCGAGCATCAACCAGCATTGTTGGCATGACGCGTCTGATCCGACCGTCCGCCCCGCATTCCACAGTTTACAAGGCGCGTCGCAGCAAGGAGCTCGACCAAGGCGCGATCCGACAACCGCCGTCATCTCGATGTCTCGTACAACAAGGGTGAATTCGCTGAGGCTGCGATCGGTCGTCATGGCTGTACAACATCATTCCTGAGGTAATGAATGACTAGGGCATCGTCGGACAAGCGGAGAAGCTAGCATAACCAAATATCAAAAAGCCACGGAAGGCTGCTGAGACGATGCGCATGTCTCCGCTTGCCTTAGCGTTCTGAAAAATGCCGCCAGTGCGCCTGTGATCGCGGCACCAAAAGACATCCCTTAACGAACAACGGGTTAGCCGACTCCACCGTCGGATCGCTAGCCCTGTCGGCAAAAGCGGTGCGCGTCTCGCCCCTTGCTTCGCCTGCAATTCATAGAACTTGTAAATCCCATCGCAAAACGTGGTCACCTCGGAATCACCGACTGAGCGGTATGGAAACGAATTGTCGACCGGGACTTGGGCCTTAACAATGGCGGCGCGCTGATCGGCGTCGTTGGACCGTCTGGGGTGTGACGGCAGTCCCCACCGGGCAGCACTGGATCGGTATGAGCGGCATTGCTGAGCCTGGCGATACTCCTGTTGCCGCAGCTGTTTCAATTTGGCACATATGCCTTTAAGATGGCAAGCGAGATCGAAGGCAAGGGCTGGGCGTGCGTGCTCGGTTCTGAACCAAGACGGGGTCCTATGCTTATACTCATGATTATCTTCCTTCTCCTGCACTCTTTCTATGTTGGCGGTGGAAATTTTATTGTCAGCCTGGTCGGGTGGCCGCTCGTTGTTTTGATTTCACTTTGTACATGGGGGCCGGCTTGGGGCATGCTCTCGGCGTCTTTCATCGTGCTTGTCGTGAGCGCTTTGCCCTTGCTGGCTTCAGTTAGCATCATTGATCGGATTACGCGCTAAAGGCAAAAGTGGCCTGACTGTCTTTTGAGAATGGGTGACGCTCTCGAATACGACGCTCATCCAGAGGAAACCTCCTTTTCGTGATGCCGCTTGGACGGACAGTCGCCCAGGCCTTTCAGACCGTCGATGTCCGCGCAGAAAGTATTGACCGCCACGAGCAATGGCACAGCGACAAGCATTCTAACCGCCGACCACAACAATGCCCAAAGGAGACTGTGATGAAGACGATCTTCGTGTTCAACAGGAGACACCGCCCAATGAAGTAGGGTTTCACCGCGCTAGGGACGTAGTTAAGAAAAAAACACAGGCATCTCGAAAGCGATAGCGCTCGGCATGCCGACAGCCCAGAGCAGGAGGACAACGGCAGCGCCGAGGCCGCCACCGACGATCGTAATCGTCAACAGATAGCGAGAGAGCTTGCGCTCGATATCGTGGAAGATGGGCATCTCCCGCTTCTTACGCTTGAACGTCGGCGTGACATGGTTGAGCTTCTCGTAAAAACATGTCGGCTGACGCCAGACGCCAGACGCCAGACGCCCACATGCGTCTCATTTCAGCGTAGTGACTCGATTTCGGTCTTCCGTTCTAAAGTCCATATGCGGAGCCTGTATCCCAGGTGCCCACCAAGACACATTCCGTTTTTGAATTACCCACCTGTCAGGGCTTGAAGCCCGATATACGGATCCCCGGGCCACAATTCGACATAGCATCTGGCGACGGCTGCAAGGCTCGCAGGCGCGACAGCAGGATACACCGACCCTACAAGGTCCGATAGCGCAACGTGCTCCCGACCGTGGAGAGGGTTGAAGTGTGAAGCCGGTGCTCTGTTAATCTGCTTGTACAGCACTGGTCTTGTGACGCGACCGTCATGTTTCGCCTTCGCCATGGTTCGGCCGTCCGATGCTCGAATATTCGAAGCCGTGCTTTGTGATTTCGTCGCGGCGGTAGATATTCCTGAGGTCGACGAGAACAGGTGCGGCCATGACTCGTTTCAGGCGGGCAAAATCGAGTGCGCGGAACTGGTTCCATTCGGTGACGATGACGAGAGCGTCTGCCCCTTCGGCGGCAGTGTAGGCATCGGCTGCGAACGTCATGCCCTCGATCAGGCCGCGTGCATTGTCCATGCCCTCGGGATCGTAACCGACCACCTTGGCGCCGGCATCCTGCAAGGTCTGGATGATCGAGATCGCAGGGCTGTCGCGCATGTCGTCGGTGTTCGGCTTGAAGGTCAGACCGAGGACCGCGACGCTCTTGCCGCGAACGTCGCCGCCAACAGCCGCGATCACCTTGCGACCCATGGCCCGCTTGCGGTTATCGTTGATCGAGATGGTCGTTTCAATCAGGCGCACCGGGCTGTCGTGGTCCTGTGCAGTCTTCGCCAGTGCCAATGTGTCCTTCGGAAAGCACGAGCCGCCATAGCCCGGGCCCGCGTGCAGGAACTTCGCGCCGATACGGCCATCGAGCCCGATGCCACGGGAGACTTCCTGGACATTGGCGCCGACTTTTTCGCAGAGATCGGCCATCTCGTTGATGAAGGTGATCTTCATGGCGAGGAAAGCGTTGGCGGCGTACTTGATCAGTTCCGACGTGCGGCGCGAGGTGAACAGCAGCGGCGCCTGGTTGAGGTAGAGCGGCCGGTATACTTCGGTCATCACGGCCCGGGCACGATCGTCGTCGAGGCCAATGACGATGCGGTCCGGCCGCTTGAAGTCCTCGATGGCGGCGCCTTCGCGCAGGAATTCGGGGTTGGACACGACGGCGATGTCTGCGTCCGGGTTGGTGTCGCGCATGATCCGCTCGACTTCATCGCCGGTGCCGACAGGAACAGTCGACTTGGTGACGATGACGGTGAAGCCCTTGACGTGCGTGGCGATTTCGCGGGCAGCTGCATAGACGTAGGACAGGTCGGCATGACCATCGCCACGGCGCGACGGGGTGCCGACGGCGATGAAGACGACATCGCTGGCTGCGACGCTTTCCGCCACTTCCGTCGAAAACGACAGTCGGCCCGAGCGGACGTTCTCGGCCACGAGACTTTCGAGCCCCGGCTCGAAGATCGGGATTTCGCCGGCCCGCAGCGCTGCAATCTTCTTTTCGTCCTTGTCGACGCAGATGATGTCATGGCCGAAATCTGCAAAGCAGACGCCTGACACCAAACCCACATAACCAGACCCGATCATCGTGATACGCATCGATTTTCCTCTTTTTTCAGATAACGCAAACGCGTTCACTGGATACTATCATCGGTCATTTCACTGCGATGCAACGCAAGCGAAAATTTGTATTTCTGACCTACTATTATAAGCTGCGCACAAAAACTAGCTTGACTGAAGTTAGTGGCGTGTCAGTCAACATCAAAAACATGGCAGCGGCGGCCTCCTGCATCTTCGGGCGTCAATCGGCGAAGGCCAGTGAGGCATTGGAGCATATTTCGCGACATGGATGCGTTAGATGTTGCAAAATCTGTTGTTAGCGATCGGATGCGATAGCGGCAGTTTTCCACCTCCACGCCTCCTGGGCGTTCGGCTGTTTGGGTGCATAGCTAGTAGGGTAGCGAACGGGACGGGTGGAGGTCACCGCCGCTAGGTGGACATGGTCCTATCACGCCCCCTGAAACAGCCTCTTTGCGCAAATGTCGGCAACGATGCCTTGGAGCTTCTCGATACGCTCGACAAGCCATTCAAGGTCTTGCTTGGTTATTTCACAATGGGCGGAGTACCGTGCATCGACGTAGGCTAAATCAAGACGCGTGATGCAACGCCTCGCAAGTTTCGAACCGCCCAGCCAGGCTTCGGCCAAGCGCGGCGCGATACGTTCAGCGTGAACGTGCAGCATGCTGAGGCGCTGAGACTTCAGGTTGTAAAGGGTTAGAACGAGAATAACGCAATGGTATGCGCTCTCTGTCGCCAGATGTAAGCTGAACGCTACTCAACTTGAATTGTGTCTCTCGCTGTAGAAGTACGCACCTTCTAAAAAGTCAAGAATGCGGCGAAACCAGTGGTCGAAATGTCGCTTGGCTTCCAGCCGTTGGCGTCCGGTGTCAGCGTTTTGGTTTCGGCAAGGGGAGAGCCAGGCGCATCGTAAAGGGCGATGCCGTCGCGCGTGACATCGACGAGAACGGCAGGCCACTGGCGAGCTTGTCATTGATGTCAGTCAGACTATGAACGACGACTTTCGCGGCTGTTGCTAGATGCTCGCCAATCTTGAAATCTTTGGTCAAACGATCATCAATCTTGAGCCAGAGGTCGTTGCCGTCGGCGTCGCGATTTTTGTTGACGATCGCAAGAAGATCGTGATCTTCGACCTAGTCGCCGCGAGCAGAAGAGCCAAACAGGATCCTCCCGGATCTTGCCTTGTCGGATATTTTGGTTTCTGCGCGTCCTCGAACTCGTCAAAAATGACTTGTACGATGTGAGACAACTCTCGCCGTTTGGTAGTGGGCAAATGTTCGAGTCGTCCGGGAATAATCAAAGGGTCCCCCCAAATCCAGTTTTGAACGCGGGGATGTATAAGTTCCAAGTGATGAGGTTTCGCCGTGCCAATACGAAAGGCTTTTGCTGCCCGCAAGTGCAATGGAATAGGAACCTAAATACGATTGCGAAATAGGTGCCGAGACGACTTGCTAGCTCGGTGTCGCACGTGCGGCTGTTCAGACGGGTACTTTGTCTTATTGTGCAGGAAATTCAAAATTCGATAAAGCGCGTCCAAAAACTCTTTACCATGGTACTAGGCCGCAGGTTCTATTTTCCAAATCGTAGTATTTTTAATTTACCGCTACATCGCTGTCATCAACGAGGGGCGAATCGCCCAGGAGGTATGTGTGGGGCTACAAAAGAAAGTACGTAAGGCCGTGTTTCCGGTCGCTGGTCTTGGAACGCGGTTTCTGCCGGCAACAAAGGCAGTACCCAAGGAAATGCTGACGGTCGTCGACAAGCCGGTCATCCAGTACGTCGTAGACGAGGCTATGGAAGCCGGCATCGAGCATTTTGTCTTCGTTACCGGACGCAGCAAGCATGTCATTGAAGACTATTTCGATATCCAGTTCGAGCTCGAGCAGACGCTACGCCAGCGCAACAAGAAGGCCGAGCTGACCTTGCTCAGCAAGATTCTGCCCACCGCCGGCACCGCCAGCTTTACCCGCCAGCAGGAGCCACTCGGCCTCGGCCACGCGGTCTGGTGCGCGCGTGAAATCGTCGGCGACGAGCCGTTTGCGCTGTTGCTGCCCGACATGGTCATGCAATCCGATGTCGGCTGCATGAAAAGCATGATCGAACTCTACGAGCAGAGCGGCGGCAACGTCATCGGCGTCGAGGAATGCGCGCCGGACCAGACCCACAAATATGGCATCGTCGGCGTCGGTGAAAGCATCGGTAACGGCTTCCGGGTGACCGAAATGGTCGAGAAGCCGCCGCAGGGTTCCGCCCCGTCGAACTTCTTCATCAACGGCCGGTACATTCTCCAGCCCGAGATATTCCACATCCTCGAGCATCAGGAGCGCGGCTCCGGCAACGAGATCCAGCTGACCGACGGCATGCTGAAGCTTGCCAAGCAGCAGGATTTCGCTGGCTACCACTTCAAGGGTGAAACCTACGACTGCGGCGCCAAGGATGGCTTCATCCTCGCCAACGTCGCTTTTGCCCTTTCGCGTGCCGATATCCGTCCGACCGTCGAAGACGGTTTCAAGGCGCTGCTCGCAGCCCTGAAATAACGACCAAGCGCTGCTCGCCTTTCGGGGCGGGCGGCGTTCCATGCCGTAGTTGGGAAAAGTCAGCTAATTTACGTTTGACCGCCGTCAGGGCCTTCTCGGCCATGCGGCGCGTCAAGAAAGCTCGGGAAATAGCTGCCGGTGCGAAGCTTCGGAATGCGAAGCCTGACGGTGCCAGCCCGTGTCTCCCAGTCCCTGTCGCGATAGCCGTTGGGATAGGCAATCCGAAAGCCATTCTTCTCGCCATAGCCCGCGCCGGTCTTCGTGCCGACCTCAAGAGCCAACAGCTTCTCGGAAACAACGCCGAGCAACTCCGGAGCAAATCAGCAACAGCGCTCTTCTCAACGTGGGAGCGCAGGTTCATCATGTCGTCGGTCACCGGTGGTGTCCTCCAGGTTGGCTCGAAGCAACCCGACCCTACCGGAAATCACCGGTGACCAACCTGTCAGCTACACCACGCCCTGGGACACGATCCTTTCCAGCCACTCTCAATTGAAAACATCAAGACGCTCCGGTGTTGTAGGCGCTCATGTCGAACGACGCTTATGGAGCGATCACCACCATTGTTTTCCCCTCAGTTCAGTTCAGTTCAGTGCGGTTGCTGGGCCTTGGTATGGCTGTAGAGAACATAACGCCCTCCGCCCCAATGACACGAACACCCGCGTGCACACCGCCTGCAGCCACCGAAGTTTTCTGGAGCATGATGGGGAGAGCTGACGCCGTGTTTCGGAATGCCGCCCCGAGCAGATCAGGACCTCAGTCGCCTCCAGAAGAGAGTTCGACCCGTTCCGAGGCCGCCAGGCGCGGAGGCGTCGACATCGTGACCTGCGCTCACTCCGGAGAAGATAGGCGCTTTATAATTGTTTGAAGACTTACCTCAGTCACTATAGGGTTGTTTTTCTGGGGCGCGGCCCTCAAAGTTTCAGGAACACTTAATGAGACCTCTTACACGGTCATAGGACGAGGAGGCAGAGGAATGCAGCAAAAAGACCACATGGCTCTGGCTACGAGATATTTGGTCGCCAAAGGCAATCTTGCAGAATGCGAAGCGCACGGTTCGGTTTTTCGTGGTCAAGATTCGGACTTTGGCGGCGGTTTCTGGAAAAAGGCAATGATAGACCGAATGCGCGGTGATAGTGGCCCAGTACCATGGGCTGCCACATTCAAGTCCGCTGACTACATAGACCTTCTCAAGGGGGCTTACGAAGCCCAATTCAGAGTGCGGTGCTCTTCGTGTGCGAGGACGACGGGTGGTTAAGACAGCCCAATGGCGGCATCCTGGTTTGAGGGTAATCAACTCAAGCCGATGAAAACTCTCCGTGTCACAGGACAAACCAAGGCATCGTAAGTTGTGTTGAGGCCGGATCTTCATCGAGTCTTGTTCAATAGTGGTTCACTCGCTCCTCCACTGCCCAAATTAGCCGGAGCGGCGCCGAGAATACGGGGGTTGCTTTTGCCACGATAGGTGTAAGCACTTCGACGGACTTCACGTCGGCCCGTCTTGGCACCAAGACGCGCAATTCGCTTGGCTGGCGCCACGCCTATGGTGAGAGAGCGACGCAGTCGTCCTTCCACTTGGCGGCGGCGACGATTTTACCAATCGGCACGGCGCTCGACAAGGACAGCCTCGTCCTCGACGCAGGCATAGATTTCGCCGCCGCGCAGGCATCGCCTATAGCGGCCAATAGGGTAGCAACAGCCTCAGCTAGACGGTCAAAGCCAATATTGCCGTCAGGCTCCAGTTGCGCGGGGGAGCAGCCCCTTGCAGGATCAGGATGGAGTACCCGTGATGTTTGAAACTTCGCTGAGGCGCCGCAAATAGACATGCTGCCTCAAGCGGACGGGCGTCATAGCTAGATCGCCCCTTTTTTCTGCGCTATAGCCATCCTTGTTGCGAAGACCGCATGGAAGCGCTTTAGATGTCGGACAAGTGGCGAGTGTTGGACAGGCAATGCCAAATGGGCCTCAATACGTAAACTAAGGAAGCGAAAAACCATGAAAAAAATCTTGCTGGCCGTTGTCTTGGTGTTCTCCGCCGCTACCGCGCAGGCCGCCGATACCTGCAACTCTAAGGCGATCGACAAGAATGGTAAGCCGCTAGCCGGCGCGGCTCTGACCTCGTCGCTCAAGAAGTGCACCAACGATGCTGCCGCTGCCTGCGATAGCTCGGCCAAAGATAAAAATGGCAAACCGCTGGCGGGCGCTGCACGGACGTCATACACCAAGAAATGCGTTAGCGATGCGGTCGGAGGCTAAGTGAGGCGCCTGCAACACGATGCAACAGACTGAGGGGCGCCTGATGAGCGGGGTCGGTCCCTACCGCTGATCCAGCGCGCTCCCTTCGTTGAAAACAGCCGTGCGGCTTTCAGGCGCACAGTATCGGATTGTGATTTTATTCGGATGATCACTCACCGCCGTTGAACTCCCCAGAACAAGAAGGCTTCAGCTGCGCTGCGTGCCTGCTCGACTAAGGCTCTTTGAGTGTCGCGCGTCGCCTTTTTTGACCCAGGCCGAGTTCCCGAGCGATTTTCGAGCGCGCTTCCGAATAGAGGGGGGCAATCATCGGATAGTCTGCAGGCAACTTCCATTTCTCTCGATAATCGTCGGGCGAAATTGAATGGTACATGGTCAGATGACGCTTCATCGATTTGAAGTCACCGCCGCATTCCAGGCAGGTGATGCGGTCCCGTCGGACCGACTTGCGCACTGAAATCGCTGGTTTCAGTTGGTCAACCAGCGGCGCTGACATTGCCACGACGGAGCAGCTGTCGAGCGCACAACAGACGATGGTGATCAGATTTGACACATCTGTCATAGGCACAACGTGCTTGCGGACGTAGCAGGCAACAATTTGGGCGACAAGTTCGACCAAACCCTTCGGCGTCGCAGGGCGAGCAGGATGGTTCATATCAGGTCGTCGGGTGTGGCGGAATCCGCACACCGGCAACCTATTCGGCGTCGTATATATGCCATGTTTCCCTCACGATCCCGTTGATGGAGATAGCACGTCGATGAATTGTTCAAGATCTCATTAGAAAACAGCAACTTAAAAAAGATACTAGAAGTAGTGTTTTCGGCGCCGAATACAATACAGGACTATTGGGAGTCACAAATCGTGATTTGAAGAAAGTGTATGCTGTGTGATTCTCGGACTCTAACAAAACGGAGAGAGAAGTGGAAAATTTAAATTTGAATAAAGTAATCGAATGTGATGTAACGAATACTGACTGCCGAACAGAGGTATACAGGTTCATGTTCGAACTTATTGCGAATTTGGGCGGCAAGGGTTGGTCTGAAGTTGAAGTAACGGTCGCCTTAGCTGATGCCGCAGACGAGCACGTCATGGTTCTGGCGAAGTCCAACCGTGCTGCAGCCCACTAACATCAAGGGGGGCTTTTAACCTTACCTGGTAAGCTTAACAAAGGCTCTCGGTTGCAAGCGCCAAAGGCTGTGCCATCATCCGGCATGACCTTTATACATCCACCCAGGTTCAGCGTCGATCAAAAGGAGCGTTCGAAAGAATGTGCGGCTATGTGCAAGCTGGCACTCACCGCATTCATCCGCGACGCGGTGGAGGCTGGATGGCGCGAGCAGGAGGCGGCTCTTTTCTTTGCCGACGCCTCCGACGACTACGTTGCCTATCTTGCAGCAAAGCCGAACCGACAGTGGGTTGCGGCAAACTCGAACTGAATTGAAAAGCGCTGTTCACTATGGCGCAACCGTCCTTGCGTGGACCACTCGCCGAAAGTTAACTGTATCGATCCTTACTCGGTCAGGTTCTTTCGGTGTTCAAACTTGCCTGTCGCAACGGGTTTGCAAAACGGCATACTCCCATCGATGGTCAGCCCATCTATCATTCTTCATCGTCTTGGATGCCTGGCGCTTGTTCGGCTGGATGCTTCAAAGGCCTACCCGGTTCGTACAGGTGGATATCAGATATGGTGTCAGCCCAAAGCCGCTTCACGTCGTTACCACGGCAAAAGATGAGGTTTTCAGAGTTCGAGTGAGAAAACGGGGGTCGGACAGACTGTAGGTGCCTCCTCGCCCCGGGGCGTACGGCGCGGATTGGACCGAGATTGCGTGGATCGTGCTGCGCCGCGATCCACGCAGCACGTTACCCGCGACGCGTCATCACCGACGGTGCCCTCGATGGTCGGGAGACGAATGGCGATCTGACTATCGGTGTTGCGGGGCCTCGGCATTGTGACGATCAAGGCCGCTAGCGGCTCCAGCGATAACGGGTCAGCGACCATCGGCGCCAACAAGGATTGAATGAGCTGGCGCTGCCCTCAAGGCCGCAGACAAAGTCCTGCTTCCCGGCAAAAGTGCGATCCAGCCTCTCAAGGTGATCGAATGCCGCGTGTGGGTCTACGCGCCTTGAAAGTGGGCGGAAGGTCGCTAGTTGTTATCAGCAGCTGTTGGGCTGGCATTGGTAAGTCGACGTTTATTGCAAGACCATGGACGAGAGGGCTTCGAATGCTAACGCCTCTGTGGCGTCATTCAATCTGATTGCTGATGGCCCTTGGCTTGAAAGTGGCATGACCATCGAACCGCCACCGGCAACGGCGATCCTGCGGCGTAATCCGACCCGACCCCCGCAGCCACTCCTGGAAATACGAAAGACGAAAAACATGACGACCATTCAACGCGTGGTCCTTGCGAGCAGGCCCAAGGGCGCTCCCACCTCCGAGAACTTCCGGCTGGAAAGTGCCGAGCTTCCCGATGCTGCCGAAGGCGAGGTCACGCTCAAGGTTCTCTACCTCTCACTGGATCCCTACATGCGCGGCCGCATGAGCGACGCGAAATCCTATGCAGCTCCCACACCCGTCGATGGCACCATGGAGGGCGAGTCGGTTTGTGAGGTCGCGCGCTCCCGGCATGCCGACTTCAAGCCTGGCGACATCGTGCGGTCCCGTACGGGATGGTGCACGGGTGCCGTCATGAAGGCCGACGCGATCCGCCATGTCGACACGAAAGGCGCCCCTATCAGCACCGCGATCGGCGTCCTTGGAATGCCAGGCTTTACCGCCTATACCGGCATGAAGGTTATCGGTCGGCCCAAAGCGGGGGAGACCGTCGTGGTCGCTGCCGCATCGGGACCCGTTGGCTCCATGGTCGGCCAGCTTGCCAAGCTGGCTGGCGCGCGGGCTGTCGGCATCGTCGGCGGTCAGCAGAAGCTAGACTACGTCCGCGACGAGCTGGGCTTTGACGCAGTCGTCGATCACCGCTCAAAGGATTTCAAGACGGACCTGGAGCAGGCCTGCCCGAAGGGTATCGACGTCTATTTCGAGAATGTCGGCGGACCTGTCTGGGAGGCGGTGATGCCGCTTCTAAATCTTTACGCCCGCGTTCCCGTCTGCGGTCTGGTCGCCAACTACAACGGAGTGGTGGGGTCCGAGCAAGACAACGTGCCGGCGATGATGTCGGCCATCCTGAGACGGAGCCTCACTATCCGTGGGTTCATCCAGACCGAGTTCGTCAGCGAACACTATGCGGCGTTCGAGGCCGAGGTCGGTCCGCTGGTCAACTCCGGTCGGATCAAGTATCGCGAGGACGTCGTCGCGGGACTGGAGAGTGCTCCCGAGGCGCTGATCGGGATGCTGCAGGGGAAAAATTTCGGCAAGCTTCTGGTGAAGGTGGCAGAGCGATCATAGAAAGGGCGACGGGAGCTGACGGCAAGCCTGCAGAGACCGGCCGGGGACATTCAAAGCGCCAGGCGTTTCCCGCCGCTCGCCTCGGATGGATTATCGCTAACGGCCAGCCAGCTTTGGCTTTTTGCCCGGTTTCGGAGCTGCCTGGTGCTCCAGATCCTCATTTTGGTCGGCACTCAACCTGGATCGACGGAACTGTAAAATTTTGGGGGACATTGGCGGCGAACCGACGCTGCTAATGCGGCGATCTGGGATATGGTGTCTGCGTAGGCCAGCGATGGGTGTCTGCCGTCGAACCGCTGATCATTTGGTCGACATATCGCTCTCTACCCGGCGATAAAGGGTCTCTGGCACGGTGTCCGTGACCAGAACCCTGGAGCGCCACCCCAGGAGGCGGTAGGCATTTCTGCTCGTCATGGTACCGAATGCCTGGCGACACGCGCGCTGCATAGGGAGCGCTGCGGCTTCCTATGACAGACACAAACATCAACGCCGTCAAACCATCCTCATCGACATCCCACCGTCGATAACGACGGTCTCCCCCGTCATGAACTCATTGCCGATAAGCTGGACGATGACGTCGGCGACATCCTCGGCCCTGCCTTCGCGCTGCAATGGGATCCGGTTTGCAATGTTGTTCGCCTTGGCGACGTCGGTCATGCCGTCTTGAAACGGTGTCCGGATTATTCCGGGCGCAACGCAGTTCACCCGGATCGCCTCGGCGGCGTGGTCGCGGGCAAGGGCGCGGGTCATCTGGATGAGGGCAGCCTTGACGACCTGATAGGCGGTGTTGCCCGGACATCCACGCAGAGCAGCCGCTGACGAGAGCAGAACCACCGCGCCGCCCCGCGCGGCCAAGCACGGGTGCGCTGCCCGGAACAGATGGAAGGCGGAGTGGACATGGACGTCGAAGGCGTCGGTCCAGTTTTCAGTAGGCATATCGACGGCAGCGCCAGGGGCCGGGCCGCCGGCACAATGGACGACGCTGTCGATCCGGCCGAATTCGGACATGGCCTTCGAACAAATTGCGTTGGATGCTTCCGGATCCCGCATGTCCCCCGTAACGTGAAGGACGCGGATGCCAACTTTCTCACCCTCGGCAACCAGCTCCGCAAATCGCGCGCTGGCAGTTCGCGAGTTGATGACCAGGTTCGCGCCCCTGCCAATCAGTTCCCTGGCCGTCGCATAGCCGATCCCCGAGGTGCCCCCGGTGACGATCGACGTTGTTCCTCTGATGTCCAGCATACTCTCTCACCTTAGCGTAATGACACGATTTCGGTCTTCCATTCCAAAAACCATCTTCCGGATTGTTGCCCTTGAAGACGTGATCTTGCGTCCAGCGAGCGAAGTTGCGCCTTGAAGCTGTCCGATATAGCTCGATCTCTTAGGCGATCATAGGCAAAACCTGTTACGACGAAAGCGACCGCGATGGCGCGACACGGCAGGCTTCATCCACATCTCAAGGCCAGAGACCGCAACCCGCAAGACCCTATTCGACGCAACGGGACGTCAGACAGAACCTGTGCGGTAGCCCGCCACGCTGCTCCATGTGGTAAACCGTGATGTCGGCAAGCGGGACGGTCTGGCGGAGTTGATGCCGGCGAATGGTTCGAAGGAATAGCGCGTTATAACCTTTTTGCGAAAAGTAATAACTCGACTAGGAGTCAACGATGAAGCGCATTGATCCCATGTACTCGACGATGCTTGCCGAACTCGGCCAGCGGACATTCGACGCTCAATTCGAGGCCGACTTTCCCCTGCGGGGGAACTTCGTCACGGTCCCCGTCAAAGGCAAGGACTACTGGTATTTCGATCTACCACAAGACGGCGGCAGCAAGAAGCGGTCCTATGTCGGTCCGAAGTCTGATGAAGAAATAACGAAGCGGATCGAGACATTTGGACAGGTGAAATCCAGCCTGAAGCAAAATCGTCGGCTCGTGAATAGCTCCTGCGGGAGGGCGGTTTGAACGCGCCCGAGCCGTTTCAAGGCAAAATCATCGAAACGCTCGCAAGGGCTGGCCTATTCCGTCTGCGGGGGTATCCTCGTCGGGTCGGCCGCTTTCGGATGCTATAGCGGCGTCCTCGGTATCCGTCTCCCGACTGCCGTCCTCATGACAGGGGATGCCGACATAGCGCAGGATTTCGCCATCTCCGCGGAGATCATGGATAGCCTGCCGCCTATGCTCGACCTCCTGCAGGATGTCGATCCGACATTCCGCGCCGTCCCCCATCATGGCGACAGGGTTACCCGTAACATTGCCTGCGAGATCGCGCATGGCAAGCATGATGCCGCCACGGTTCGAATACTCCTTCTTGTCATCGTAAGGCGTCATGCCCTCCGAACGGAACGCATTGCTGAAATGGACCTGCGTCTCACGGCTAAGGCCTCGGACATCGCGAAGGTAGAGGCTCTCGGAACGCTTGCCGCCATCCCAAATCCTCTGGATCTGGGCAACAGTCGCGGCAACGAATGGAACGGCCAGCAGGCGTTCGAATTTGTCGCGGGCGCTTTCCTCGATGCGTTGGACAAGACGAAGGGCGGTCTTCTCGCCATAGCCCGCGCCCGTCGCAGCGCCTACTTCCAGTGCCATCAGCTTCTCGGCGGCAAAGCCAATCATCTCGCGCAGCAAATCGGCATCGGCGCTCTTCTCAACAAGCGAGCGCAGGTTCATCATATCGTCGGTCATCGGTGATGTCCTTCAGGTTGGTCATGAGCAACCCGACCCTATCGGAAAACACCGGTGGCTATAAAACCCAGCGACACCACGAGCCGGGACACGATCCATCGACGCCGTTGGAACGCCTTGCCGCGTGGGGAGGGTGTGGCGAGCATCTGTTCCTTAAAGCCACGCTCAACAAAATCGTGACTTGCTACAACACAAAGTATCCGTGACTATTAGCTTGCTGGCCCTGGAGTGTCGTTTCGCTCCAAGCGTGACCCCCCTAGCAATCCGGAGGCCAGCACCCCCGCTTTGCAGGCATTGATAAGGCCAAGGGCCGACGAATAACGCCCAACCCGGCCCACCAAGCCCCTACCTCCGTCACCACCGGATCAAACACGACTGTTTATATGCAGAGTTACGATGACCGAAAATCGCGAGACTTATGGGACGCAAGGACGCCGCAAATTCTTGGGATCGTCTACAATCGGCGCGATGATCGCACCCACTGAGGTCAGCAGCAACCTCCTATAGGCGTGTACTGGACACGGCACCGCACGATTGGGACAATCTTCAAACCCCTCTGTCTGGACGCTTTTCCACGAGATGGCCCGCTGGGCGCCGCACGGTGGGGCTTCTACGGGCGGTTTGATCGTAATCGTCGCGTTGAAGCCCCAAGCTTATTCCATTCCTTTGCAGCGTGGCAGGACGAAACGAAGGCAAGATTTCGCTCGGTCGCCCGCCTCATTCTGATGCCTAAACTCGTGGAAATACACGTCACTGGCGGCTGGGTCGTGGCGGAGCACGGCAACATAGCCGGAATCGCGAAACGCCACCACACCTCTTAAAGCTCCGGCCGTTCGGGGGCGGGGCGCCCAAACCGCTGGATTCTAGTGCAGCGACCGCGTTGATCGATTTTCTTCCACATCCTCAACGATGTCGAGGAGCCTGTCATGCAATTCTGAACCCTCGTAATGGACCTGAATGGCTTTGCTGTCTTCCATCGCTGCAACGATCAAAGGCCTTTTACGGGAATTATCGATGAGAACGGCTTCATCGACCACATGAAGGGCTCGGGGGTAGGTTTTCAAACGCCGCTTCGTAGCGTCCGATGATTACCTCCTCTGGAATGTCGTGACCGCCGTCGGCTACGCGAAACCGCACGCGCTCGACGTTCCGCGTCGCGGTATCCAGGCACACGAAGATCATGTTGACCAGGAAGCCAGCTTCTTTCGCTCGCTCGATGACCTTGATCGAATGCTCGCTGCTGAGAGTGGTTTCGAAAACGAAATCTGCCTTCGCGGCAATCAACTGGTTGATGCGCGTGATCGCTATCCGGCCAGCCTTTACCCGGTTTGCGCTTTGCCAACCCTTGAGGCAAGCTCTTCTGGATTTCGTCCGTGTTCACGAAATCGCCAGCGGGACGATACTTTTCATATAGGGAGGATTTACCGGACCCGTTGGGACCGCCAAAGTCGTGCAGATCGGCTTTGACATGGAGAGCTAACCAGCCGCTCTCTTTTTCCTGCCCCTACCGAGGTTTGTCCGCAAATGCACGCGCTTCATGTCACGAAGCTTGCGAATTTCGGTTCTAGAAGGGAGAGGGGTAGGCGTGGGAGGGAAATCAAACGTCTCTCCTTCGATGGCTGGTTGCCAGGACGGAACGGAGCCGAGGACTTCGCCGCGCTTTTCAGCGTCGGAACCGATTTCCTCGATAGCTTTCCATCGTTCTTTGAGCGCTTCCAGCAGCATTCGACACCGTTAGTTCAATCCGAGACGACCTTATCGGCTTTCGGCCTTAAACTCCATCGTCTTCGACGACACGGTAACATCCGCATTGCCCTGCTTTTCCGAAGGCCCTTGAAAGCCGAATACCTCCGTTTTTGGTCAGTGGTCCACGCACGATACTCGATTTCGGCAATAAGGGTAGGCGCGATCCACACTACTTTGCGCTTGTCGGGGTATGGAACTGGCGGCTGCTTCTTTTTCTATGGCAGCCGATCAATGGAGGTCCGCAGATCGACAGCCTGTCGCTCATCAAATCCGGTTCCCACGCTGCCCACGTAGACCAGCTCGTCGCCCCGATACGCTGCCAGTAGCAAGGAGCCAAATCCGCCGCGTGCGGACATGACAGTTCGTAGCCCACAATTGAGCTCGACCCAATCGCCGCTCCGGCCGCTGAGGTGAGCTTGCGCGAGGCGATCGTCCTTGCGGTTTTCAAGATCTGAACAAATCGGGCGTGGTCCGGTCGCCACGACGCGGCGACACCGCCCTGAACAGCAAAGCACCCCACCGGTGTTCGATGCCCAGGCGCCTGCTCAAGATGGCGGCTGGATCAGGCAGCCGCCTGCACGTCGAACTCGAAATGAATCCGGTCATAGGGAAATTCTACGCCGGCCCCCGCGCGATCGATGACGCCGGCGCTCACGAGTGTCGTCACATCCTTGTGGACGGCTTGCACATCGCGGCCGACACGGCGGGCGACCTCCCGGATCGCCAGCGGTCCTTGTCCTGCCAGCGCTTTTGCGATCGCCAGCCGCGACGGGGCAAGAACCCGGTGCATGTCATCGTAACTGGCAAAATTGATCGAGGGCGTGACAGGTTCAGCCGAGCCCTCCAGCGCCTTGCGTCCCGCGTTGACAAATCGGGCCTTGGCATCGGACATCGTGCCGAGCCTGACAATCAAAGTCCTCATGCCAGTATCCTTTCCATGTCCGCCTGAAAGGCATCGAACAGCGTTTCCAGATCTGTGAACTCTATCTTTTCCTCAAGTCCGCCGATGTGGCGATGATCGCCTTTCCCACGCTCATTGTCGTATCGAAGGACGCACTCTCCCTCCACGACAAGCGCCAGCCGGTATTTGAACGGGTCGATGCTTCCGAGGACCGGCGCTGGCAATCGCCAGAGAACGACCTCGAAAAAGGCCTTGTCATTGACGACGGTCCTTGCTTTCTCAAGCACGGCATTCAGGTCGTTATTGATTGCAATGCTTTTTGTTGTTGTCAAGAACAACAGTTTGCGGCGGGGTTCGATTCCACGGCGCGCGCTTTCGGGGTGACGGAAACATGAAGCGAATGGTGGTGACAGCTGCGATTTTCGCTTCTTTTGCGCCATCATCGCTTTCTGCGATCCAAAATCAGCATCTGGGCCGCTTCGATCTCGTCGATCCGGCCAATCGGTTAGGTATGCTGGCATATCCGTTGCATCTTGCCGGCCAAGGGGCTGCGTCAACCAAGCGACTGACCTTGCTGGCTCACGCTGCCTTCGAGTCAGGCATTGTTCCCGCCTATGTGGGTTTCGATGCGACTTGACAGTCTACATGTCGCTCATCTCCTTCCGATCATGAGGCTACGGCGGCTTCAGCTGGCCGGCCACAATTCGATCATCCTCACAGGTGGCGGAACCACGCGTAATGGCGACCCGATTTCACAACCAATTCGGCCACTGGCAGGCGAAAAGCAATTTCGACGCCGAATTTGAAGGCCTGATGGAAGGCGCGTCCGGCGAGGGAAGGCCGATAGCCCGGTTGGAAACCCTGATAGTTGCGATCCGTGCCGACGCATCCGCAACAGCGTTTTCGCTCACCGACACAATGCCATATCACCAAGGGACAGGCTTTTGACGATGGCTCAAGCAGCGGCCTCGCTGCTGACACTGGCGCTCGGTGTGGCCCGAGCGGTCAATATCCTGGCCTGATTACGAACTGGCGCTGCCGCCGCTGTGGCGATCCGTTCCGGCCGAACGGCGATGACAGCGACTTGTCATGGGCGTATCGTCGTCTTTGGTATGAGAGCGTCATAGATTGGCTCTATCCAGTGCCGATCGGCGATATCGTAGGCGCTGAAACTGCTCTCGAACTGCCAATACGACCATGCGAAGTGCTCGCGTTCCGCTGTCCGAGCAACAGCCGAGGTCCAGGCAACCCTGGCCGCCATATCGGCCTTGTCGTAGCTGCCGAATTCGCCAAGGAGGATGGGACGATCATGGGCTTTCGACCAGGCAGCGATGGTCGAAAAATTCCGCACTATCGTCTGGTGATCGGCGTCGGTACCCCATGGCACACCGATCAGCCGCTCAAGGCTCGGAACGGTCCATGTCGCGCCCTGGTGCGTGAAGGGGAAAGGGTCTTAGTAGTGGACGGTCACGATGATGTTTCGATCGGTGGTCGGCAGGAACAGCGCGTCCAGCGAATGGAAATTGTTTGAATTGGCCGGTCCAATCACCACGCCGCGCGTCGGGTTCGTCTGCCGGATGAGTGCGAGCGTCTCCGAAAGCAGTCCGTTCCAGAGGTCCGGTGTCATCGCCCTGTTGGGCTCGCTCAGAATCTCGAAGAGGACGGACGCCGGAGCATTCCGGTAGCGAGGCGCTATCTGCCGCCAAAACGCAAGCAGCTTGGTGCGACATTCGTCGGCATCTCTGCCGCAGAATTGGAAATCATGCTCATCCAGAATGATCAGCAGGCCAGCCTCGGTCGCCTGCTCGATAACGGAGTCGAGCGTCTCGAGCCATTTCGGATCGAGTTTGTCCGCAGCATCCATGTGTGAGAAGGCTTGGAGGTTGACCCGGATGTGCTGGAAGCCGCTAGCGTGGAGCATCTGGTCGTCGCCTGGCTGGAAATGCGCCTTGCTCGGGTCTTTCCAGATGGGGTCGTAGCCAAGGACATTGATGCCTCGCCCCAGCTGCTGGACCAGTTGTTCGGCTTGTCCGGCCTGACCGGCGGCCATGTTGCCTGCGGATGTGGCAAGCAGAACCAAAGCGAGAAAAATCCGCACGTGCTTTTCCTTACGATCGGCACCCCATTTCGATGGCAGACCCCGGATTCTGAGGCCGGTCGCTATGGCCGGGCCACGCGATCTCACGTCGGCGTTTTAATTCATAAACGATATCGGGACATCTCGACCAGATCAGGGCGGGCCCCCTCAGTGTCTCGCTCGAAATCAGACGGGCGGCGTGCCTCAGTTGGGTTTCGTTGCCGGATCCCAATGCTCATCGGCCTTGCCGTCCACGAACCGCCAGCTGTCGAACCAGGTCGTGGTGTAAGACTTCGAAGGGTCCTTTGCATCCTTCACCTCCCTGGGATAGCTGACGGTGACGATATCGCCTTCGGCGACGACCGAGACGATCTTCGTTTGCATCTGGTCGGGAATGGCAGACGGCTGCTTGTTGAGGACTTTGGTGAAGTAGTCGATGACGCCCTGGCGGCCGGAGACGGCGTTCGGATTGTGCTGGAGGTAGCGCGCGGTCAGGTATTTGTCCGCCAACTCCCAATGATTGGCCTCGAGCAGCACCTTCACAATGTTGTAGGCAGCCTGTTTGTTGGTGTTCAATTTCGGGTCGCTGCTTGTAAACAGCGCGTCCGGATGAACGGCACCAACGACGGCCTCCTGTGCTGATGCTGTGTGTGCCAGGCCCATGATGGCAGCGGCAATGAGAAAGCGCTTCATTTCAAACTCCGGTCAGTTATCAACGTCACGGCACATTATAGGTGGCCGGATCGCTCGCAAAGTAGGCATGTTGACGACCCATAGGAAGCAGACAGTAACCGAGCCTGGAATCTCACCATTCGAACCGGTCCGGTGCAACGCTGTTGGGAGATGTCACTCGTCTACGACCCACCTGCTCAGTCCAAGCGCTCTCGACATAAGCGTCCAACGATCTTCTGGGCTACGGCGACCCGGTCCGTGCGCCATTCCACGTCCTCGGTCGTCAACTGGTAGCGGGGGGGAGGAGTGCGCCTCGACGCAGGTGCAAGACAGCCGCTCGAAACGGCGTCGCCCCACGCAAGGCTCCGGTGCCATTCGGCGATCATCCTTCTACGTGTCCTGACGATGGCCGTATCGCTCAGGGAACGCCGCTGCTTAGCGCGCGCTGCGCGGTGTCGCATCGAGACTAAAGGCATGGCTCGCCGCTTCTGATTGCGCCGGTCAGCGGGCAGGTCTCATGTCCAGATTGACTGCCAGGGCGACGATGAACCCTGTCGATCCGCAGCCCTGGCGTTCAGATGAGCTTGCTCGCCTCGCCGACCATCCCACCAGCCGGATCGACGAGCTCATACCCTGGCGCTGGAAGGGGGAAGGGGGAAGGATCCGCTATCGCGGAGGCGGCGTAAACAGCGTTTGAAACAGCTCCTTTGAGCGCTCCACGCCCTCATCCGTCAAGATCACTGACTTCGCCTTGTTGACCGGGTCCCCGATCATCCCTTTCTTGAACAGCCGATCCATCGTGCCCCAGTCAAAACCCTTCCAGGCACGACCCTCATGGAGCGTCAGCCACAGCAGCGCCAAGACCGCGTCGTCAATTTTATCTTCGTCTATATCCATCGCGGATTGATAGGCAAAGCCGGCTTGCTTGAAACCCGTCTGGCTATAGCCGATGCCGCCTGTTGCATACGCTGGGGGGTCCAGTGTGGGGAGACGCCAGGACAACAGGATGCCGACCCACCGATCTGAGGCATCCATGACGCCGTCTGTCCTCGCACCGGCGCCGACGATGACGGCCATCAGAGGAACGATCGAGGCTTCTTACATCATCGCGGCCAGGGCGGCGTGTATCTGGGCAACGACAGCCGCGCCTTCTCCCACGGCGGCGGCAACCCGTTTGGTGGATCCGGCTCTCACGTCTCCTATTGCAAAGACGTTGGGCAGGCTCGTCTCCAGCGGGAATGCCGGCCGCCCGCCGGCGGCATCAGAAAACCTGCCGGTGCAGATGAAGCCGTGTTCATCTGTCTCGACGTGGTTGCGGACCCACGCCGCGTTCGGATCCGCTCCGATGAAGAGGAACATGTGCCGCATGGGTATTCGACGCTCACGAGCGGTCTGCCTGTCTTTCAGGATTGCCCCGCATAGGAGACGCTCGCTATCGGCTTCGAGCCCAACCACCTCGCACGTCGTATGGATCTCGACGTTCGGCAGGGCGGCGATCCGGTCTATGAGATAGCTTGACATGGTCTCTTCGAGCTTCCGCCTGACGATCAGGCACAGCTTCTTGACCTGTGGCGCAAGGAAGACAACCGCCTGGCCTGCGGAGTTCCCTCCGCCAATGAGCGCGATTTCCTCGCCGGCGCATAGCCGCGCTTCGATGGCGGACGCCCAGTAAGAGATGCCGGCGCCCTCAAAGCTGTCGATGCCGGCGATGTCCGGACGACGATAGCGCGCACCGGATGCAATGACGATGGTTCGGGCAGCAACGGTACGGCCGTCCGTCAATGTCAGGGCATGGAGCGCGCCCGGACCCGATTTCGGAATCAAGTCGGCCACTTGCAGCGGAAAGGCAATCTCGACGCCGAATTTGAGGGCCTGATTGAAGGCGCGCCCGGCGAGGGCGAAGCCTGAGATACCGGTCGGGAACCCCAGATAGTTCTCGATCCTTGCCGACGCGCCCGCCTGGCCACCCGCAGCCCGTTCGTCAAGGACGATGACGCTCAGGCCTTCCGATGCGGCGTAGACGGACGCAGCAAGACCCGCGGGGCCGGCGCCGACAATCGCCACGTCATAGACCATATCTTCCTTGAGATCGGGCGTGATGCCGAGACACAGGGCAGCGTCGCCATCCGTCGGGTTTTTGAGGACGGTTCCATTGGGGCAGACCATGAGCGGTAGCTCCGAGGCAAGGATGCCCAAGCGTTCGACCAATGCGCGCCCTTCCGTGTCTAAGGTGGCGTCGAGCGTGACATAGGGGAATGCCACACGCGACAGAAATCCCTCGAGCCTTGTCAGGGACGGTTGGCCGGGCGTGCCGACGAGCACGGACCCCGAGCCTCCGGCACTTATCAGCGCCACGCGGCGCAGGATGAAGGCGCGCATGATCAATTCGCCGATGTCGGCCGACCCGATGACCAGCGCACGCAGATGCGGTCCATCGAAGGCAACAGCAGTGCACCCATCGGCGCCGGCCTTGCCATCCACCAATATCGGACGGCCGGAAAGCTGGCTGACCTCGCCGGACATCTGCCCGGTGCGATGCGTTGTGAACTGCGCGCGCCGTGTCAGGCCGTCATGGCGAAACGTCTCGATCGCGCCGTCAAGGACGAGCCAGGCGGGCACGTTGTGGTCACCGACCGAGAAAACCTGTTCGCCGGGCGCGAACCGTGTTGGCTCGCCTAAGGAGAAACGCTTCGCCGTCTCCATCTGAAGAGGCGTGAGGACAGGAAGCATCTGGAATTCACGGGAGCTGAAATCGGTCGTCACGCGCCTCTCCTCAAGGTTTTGAGCGGGTCACGATCGACCCTAGGTAGACATTGGAGGGCCTGCCGAATTCCAAGAGGTTCAGCAGCTTAACCGCCGTGTGGGACGAAGACCCCATTTTATAAACTCGATGGCGTAGTAAAAGTCGGCGTTCCACCTTTTTGCGCCTTTCCGCCTCTACTTTCCCGGGCGTCTCGTGTCCAGGGAATGGCGCATGGAGGCGGAAAAACGAAGCGAGCGAGGACACAGAGCGTCTTGATTGGTTTTAGGGTGAAATGTAGCGTAGGGCCATTCCAAATTCCATTCCAACTGAAGAACGGGAATTGCGAAAGTTTCATCCGGGCGTCGCGCATCGATGATGTGAAACTCGATGATTCACCCATTCAGGGTCTCCCCTTGCTTCGACTAGGCTGGCGGCTGACTATGTTTATAAATCGAAATATTCCCGATCGGGAATTTCTGGTGGACGGTTATGCCAAATTTGAAAGGAATTTCCCGATCGGGAATATGCTGTAGACAAAAGGCCGATTTCCTTGCTATTTTCCCGATCGGGAAATAAAATGGCAAAACAAGTTAGCAGTCCAGCCGAGATCGGCGCCCTGGTCCGCAGCACACGCAAGGCGCAAAACTTGCGGCAGGACGAGCTTGCTGGCGTTTCTGGCGTCGGCCTGCGGTTTATCGTCGATCTCGAAGCCGGCAAACCGACAGCACAGATCGGAAAGGTCTTGCAGGTTTTACAAACGCTCGGTTGTTCGATTGATATTCTAGCCCCAGGTGAACGTAGAAAATGACGGTAAGGGTCCTTAACGTCTGGTGGAATGGTCGCATTGTCGGACAGTTCACCCAAGATCAGCACGGCGACATTGGCTTCGCCTACGCCGAAGCTTGGCTTGAGGACGAAAAGGCACTTCCGCTTTCTGTCTCCCTACCGAAGCGTCCAGAGCGTTTCTCTCGCCGTGAATGCCGCCCATTTTTCGGCGGCCTACTGCCAGAGGAAAGCCAGCGTCTGGTTGCGGCGCAGGCGTTGGGTGTTTCACCTGCCAACGACTTCGCCCTTCTTGATCGCTTGGGCGGCGACGTCGCCGGCGCGCTTCAACTTTTGCCCGAAGACCAGGAACCGATTGGAGGGGGCCTGATTGCCGATCGGCAATCAGCAGCTCTCGATGAGGCCGGAATCGTCCGGATACTGGACGCACTTCCGACGAGGCCGCTCTTGGCCGGCCAGGAAGGCTTGAGGCTATCGCTCGCGGGCGCCCAATCAAAAGCTCCAGTTGTTCTCATCGATGGCCAAGTCGCACTTCCCTTACCAGGCCAGGCGACGACGCACATCTTGAAGCCACCGATTGCGCGCTTTCCAGGGACGACCGAGAATGAAGCCTTTGCGATGAGGCTTGCTGCCGCAATCGGGCTCGACGTTGCTCCCGTCGACCCGAGGTCCGCGAATGGTCGCCCTTTCCTTTTGGTCAACAGATACGATCGCCACCACGATGGCGACGGTGTGGTTCTCCGCATCCATCAAGAAGACTTCTGCCAAGCGCTGGGTGTGCCACCTGAAACAAAGTATGCAAGCGAGGGGGGGCCGACCTTCAAGGATTGCTTCGAGCTGTTGCGTTGGGTCTCTGCGCGGCCGGGCACGGACATCGCTAAGCTTTTGGACGCTGCGATTTTCAATCTCGTCATCGGAAATGCGGATGCTCACGGTAAGAATTTCTCGATCCTCTATGACCATTCTGGACCTAGGATGGCTCCGCTGTACGACCTGCTTTCCACCGTGGCCTATCCAGATTGTTCCCCGAAATTGGCTATGCGGATCGGCAAACGCGCGACGCTTGCTGACATGGACGCTGATGGCTGGCAGGCTTTCTCGAAGGAGACAGGTGTCAGCTTACCTTTAGTGCGCCGTCGGGTGAAAGAACTGACGGATGCCACAGGGGACGCTATCCCCCGGTTATTGGAAGATATGTCCCCACTTGCCGCAGATCCTGTGTCGTTAAATCGCGTAGCGGCTTTGATCGCAGACCGTGCCAAACTCGTGGCCCTGAGCATTTAACTTAACAGCGTCAAGCACCTCCGCCGATATAATTTAAATATTGAGGTTAAGCCCCGGCTCAAGAGGACCGCAGCGTCTATGGCGTCGGCCAGTCGATGATCAATGCCCTGACCGCCGCAGATGGTCTGTACATCCCCGACAAGGGCTTGGGAGTGCGAGTGCCCTCGGTCCTTGAAGCTGCTCGTTGGCGGTATTGCGTTTACGCGTCCGGTCGCTGGTCAATCGGGTGAGAAGAGAACGCGAGCGTGTCCATGGCTCGCGGTACCAGTGGCAGTTATTCAACCCACTTTAAGGGGTTGAATAACGTAATACGTTGCATCATCTGTACCATTGAAAGGTCAATTGAAGTACTTAACGCTGGAAACCCACTTTGATGGCCGGTGGTATTAAGCCGTGACTATGGCACTCTTGGACGGCAAACCGATGCCTGATCCTGTCGAGCAGAAAGCACTGGCAGCCAGGCTTGGCGCGTTTGCCAGACACCTGCACCTGGCTCCGGCCATGGCGAAGGATATGGGAACGCCGCCGGACATTCTGGACCATGCGATGGGGCGATGCATCGCGATCGCAGACAGCGTCCTTGCGGCGTGCGACCGATGGCAAAGGACAACTGATGGCCCGATGGAAGAAGCCGACGAAAGAGGAGGTTCTGCAAAACCGGCGAACGCTGGCGAAACGTGCTCGAGCAGGAGATCTGCGGCTGCCCGGCGCCGTGGCGGACATCCGGAAAGGGTTCGGGATGACGCAGGAGGAGTTTGCCAAGGCACTTGGGCTTTCCAGACGCCAAATTGCAGAACTGGAAGCAGGAACTGCCAATCCCACACTGGAGACATTGAAGAAGATCGGTCGGGCCTTCGGTTTCGGGGTCGGTTTTACGCCCAGAGGTGGATGACCGATAGAAGGCAATGACGTCCGGAAGCGAGGGCGTTGAGGACGACACCCATCTCGTGGGTTGATAGGCGGCCGTGTCATTTCAGGGTCGTTCGGATGCGTGCGAATGATCCAGAGCGCCACGAGCACGCGCTGTCGCTTAGATCCCCGTCCTACCTCAGGTGCTGAAGTGTATAGCTTCACCGTCGATCGCGATCCTGGTGGTGGGCGGAGACCTCAATGCCGAATGGAGCGTCAGGCCCCAACCTACGCGACGTCTCCGCGTCCTTGACCGTTGAGACGGTGAGGTGCCAATACCGTCGATAGGCGCGTCTGTACGACCTCGCCAAACAGGCTGCTTCCCCGCGCAATTCTCCAACATTTTGCATGGCCGGCACGGGCCGATGGGACGTCGTCCTTATCGAATGGCAATCCCTTCCGCCTTCAGTCCATCCTTCAATGCATCGATCATGTCGTGGCGGGTTTCCGACCACTGTGACGTCGTCGCCCAGTACTGGAGCGTCAAGACGGTCTTGTCGGCGGTAAGGTCATCCGAGAAGACGCGGGGAGGCGGGTCCGCTTTGACGCGTTTGTCTGAGGTCACGATGCCAATGATGGTCCGTTTGACCGCCGCGGCATCCACATCGTTGCCTATCGCGACCGAAAGCTCCTGGCGGCGCTCTCGTTCCCTGCTGTGGTTGGTGATCGGCGTATTCCACAGCGTCGAGTTCGGGGCCATCAGATACAGACCGTCTACCGTTTTCATCTCCGTTGCAAACAGCCCGATCTCGATGATGAAGCCTTTGACGTTGCCTGTTTCGATGTATTCACCGACCCGGAGAGGGCGCAGAACGAGAAGCATGATCCCCGCCGCGATATTCTGAAGGGTGCCCTGCAGGGCAAGGCCAATCGCCAGGCCCGCAGCGCCCAAGGCGGCAAGCAGCGAGGTCGTCTGGACGCCGAACTGACCGAGGACGGCCACGAAGACGAGCACCAGCAGTCCGTAATGGACGACGCTTTGGAAAAAGCGGGCCAGGGTCTCGTCAATGCCATGGATGCGCGACATTCCCTTGTAGACCCATCGGCTGATCACTCCCGAAAGAATCCAGCCGATCACCAATAGGACGATGGCACCGACGATGGAGAAGGAATACTGCACCGCGAGCGCAGCGAGTTGGCTGAAGGCGGTTCGTGTCGCGACGAGTATGTTGTCAGGCTGGGGATTCATGGCTGGATCTCGGTTTCCGGTCTGCACAAAACCGGCACGGCAAAGCTTGGTTCCAATCGCAGACGCCCGATAACTCTTGACTCGTGACGCTCGACGGCGAGGGACAGGCTTGCCTCAACGATCTCTAAGACTGACAGCGGGACAGAAAGACACGGTCTCAGACACAGTGATCGGGCGTACCTCTCTCCGCTCAGACCTGTCGGTGACGTCGTCGAGCCCTTGTCAATGGGCTACCCAAAGAGGCTCACACCGGTCAGGTCTTCCAACTTGGCGACCAGCTGGTCTTGAAAGGCGATGTCGGTCACCTCGGCACAAGGCTGTCGCTGCTGGCGATGATGCCAGTAGAAGCCGCTGACCTTGGCGGATGGATCGTCGCTCGCTGCCAGCCAGCTTTGGGTCTCCTGCCCGGTCGCAAGGGTGCCTGGCGCTCCGGCTCCACCCATTTTGGTTGACACCCAGCCCGGATCGACGGAATTGCTGAACACCTGCGGCCAGTGGCGGCCGATCGCTGCGGCCAGTGCGGCGATCTGCAGTTTGGTTTCCGCGTAGGCTTGGGCAGGGCTCCACGGTCTTGCCGTCCAATCGATGTCTGCAAGTGAGCCGCCACCACCCTGGTGCAGCCCGCTGCTGAG
Source organism: Rhizobium tumorigenes (assembly GCF_003240565.2). Classification (NCBI taxonomy): domain Bacteria; kingdom Pseudomonadati; phylum Pseudomonadota; class Alphaproteobacteria; order Hyphomicrobiales; family Rhizobiaceae; genus Arminella; species Arminella tumorigenes. The sequence continues at coordinate 751,604 of NZ_CP117256.1, read as the reverse complement.
ATAGACGAGACGGTCCGGGCGATCCATGAGAGCTGTCAGGATATAGGGTGCCAGCGTGTTGACGGCCAGCGTCCGCGCGTGACCTTCGGGCGTGTTGCCACGCTGGGGTTCGGCATAGACGCCAGCATTGTGGATGACTGCGTCCATGCGGCCGATCGCGTTGACCTGATCGGCAAGTTTGCAAGTCTCGACTGCGCTCGCGAGATCGCCGATCACCACAGCCAAGGCCCGCGATGCGATGCTCCCCAATGCGGAGGCCCGTTCCTTGGTCCGGGCGTGGAGGACAACCGCATGGCCCTGCTCCAGGAGCGAACTGGCGGCAGCAAGGCCGAGGCCATCAGAGGAACCGGTGATGAAGATGCGGCGCATGGGAAACTCCGATTGAGGGTCTTCAGATCAGACACGGGCAGAACCATATCACGATAAATAGCCAGAATGACGTCGCTCGACCGGATGCTCAGTCAAGGCCTCTCGAGGTGACATGCCGGTACCGCCGTAACCCTCCGTTCCTTGCGCGCCTGCGCGGCCTTTGTCCTTGCCATCAGCGGCATCTTCCCCCCTGCGACGTCGAGCCGGACGATGAAGATCCTGGAGGGCTGCTGTCGAAGAACAACGTCGGACGCTCTGGCTCACGATCCGGGGCACGCCGGATATATTCGCGACGCGACGCGAAGCTGGTATGCCAGCAGGGGGGTGACCTTTTACATGTCGCGAGCCTCATAGTTCGAGGCTATCGGCTGTGCCCGGCGAATGGCGCCCCCCCGAAAATCTAGTTAATGGCGGCCCGGTGTTAAATCAGTTTGGAGATGTCGCCAAGTATACTTTCCGTCCGAATCCGGTTAACACGTTTCTCAGGGCCGCTAAATCTAGCTCGCGCCACTATCAAAGTTGCGTTTCTACCATTTATATGAGAGAGACTAGAAATACTTGTTTCGCCGGCTGATCAGAACGGCGATATTGAAAAAGAGATCGGACGGATGGAAACTCCAGCAATCGCTCCAAGCGAAGACTTACTCGTTGAATTGACCTCGGATATCGTATCGGCCTACGTGAGCAACCATGTCGTGCCCGTGAGCGATCTGGGCTCCCTCATCGCCGACGTCCATGCGGCTTTGACATCGAGTTCCATACCTCCCGCCACTGAAGTGGTTGAAAAGCAGAAGCCAGCCATTTCCGTCCGCAAGTCTCTCCAGGATGACAAATTGACGTGCTTGGAATGTGGGCTTGCCTTCAAGTCCCTGAAGCGCCATCTGATGACCTATCACTCGCTTCAACCCGATGACTATCGCGAGAAATGGGAGCTTCCGAGCGACTATCCCATGGTCGCCCCGGCATATGCGGAGGCCCGTTCACGTTTGGCCAAGGAGAGTGGTCTTGGACAGAGGCGTCGCCAGAAGGTGGCCTGACACGATGGGGCAGGGCGCATTTTGAAATTGATACCCACGTCCTTTCCCGGTTTCGCGTGCCAGCCACGTCCATAGACAAATCTGTCTGCGCCCTCCAGGTCACGAACGGTCGAAGTCAAACCAGTCGCAAGCTTTGCAATCCGTTCGTGGCACTATGCTTCATCGGGCCATGGCGACTTGCGATGTCGCTCGCCGGCACAGAGGTGCACATCACTGGCAGGCGATTTAGACATCCTTTTTCCATGTCGAGCTGTTGGGATCGATTGCCATTTGCGGGCCAGCCCAACTACATCGTACCTTCTCTTCGTGAGGTGTTCAGTCCCGGCATCCGGCGTTTGATAGATGACTACCGGGGTCAGTTCTGATTTCAAAGTCTCGAAGATGGCATCGCCCATGGCGCTGTCGCAAGCAATTTGCCTTTTCCCGGCGTCGAGAGGATGCCTCTGCTGCTCAGCGTCGTTTGATCGTCGGTTGATCACTGTCGACTGCTTCGGTCGAAATGAGACCGGACGTCGGATAAGGTGGGACATCGGCGTGTTGATCCGCAATGATTGCCAGTCGCGGTACGGCCGATCGCTCCCGCCGACCCTGTTCGCACATAGACTGAAAAAGGAACCCGCCGCTTCTGGCATGGTGGCTCCAGACCTGCGTCAACGTCACCCTCTGATCGTCGCGAGATTGGACAGCAGCAAGAGGCCATAGATCACGGCTACAATTGTTATCTGCCATACCAGACCCGCAAACACGGAGACACACCACATCAAAAGCGCCGTGACCAAGATTGCAATGATCATCGAGAAAACAATCCCGGCGAGGCGCCGATAGAGGGGCCATATAAATACTCCCACCACGGCAATCCCCGTTGTCCGATTGCGATCAGAGCCTGGTTCACCGAGCCGACCGCTCCGCATATCATTATTGATACGGGTGACCCCCGCCAGAAAATAGGCCAGCACGACCACTGCACTCCAGAACTCCACGACCGTGCTCCTACCGTTTTGCGAATTGCGCTGTCCCGCCTGCCGATATCACAGTCAACGGCAAGGCCCCATGTCCGTCTCCCTGCCAGGGGTGTATGGCCACACTTGGTCTCAGGATTGGTGACTTCATGCTTTGTCGGGCCATGGTTCGTCCGGTGTCGCCTGCATGAGGCCATCGGATTGGTCGTGCCAATCGATGACAGGCGACTGCTCGGCCTGTTGCCAACTCAGGCTGTGGCCTTCAACTGTCAAATTCAATTGAAGCGCCACCTTAAAACTTCCGGTTCTGAGATCTCACCTCACGGTTCCACCCGCAATCGGGGGGGGGGGACCTATCCTTTCAGACCGCCGATGAAACGCCGGCGTTCTACCAGCGCGGATCGGGCCACTCTGCATGTTCCCAGCCGGCGAATTCCGCCGGAGAAATCAGGTTTTTCTCGCCGTTTTTCAGTCGCATAGGGTAAAAGCGCTCATACATCGGGTCGAACTGGACAGAAGTTGCGCAAAGCCGGCCTTCCTTTGCGTTTTCGTCCATGAGCAATAAAGACCTCCGCGACTAGCCATCATGTCGAATACTTCAGACCGAGCTGGATCGAGGCGCTGCCAAAGATCGATGATAATCCCGGCCTGCGCCCCAAAATAATAGCGCAATCCATCCTCGATGACCGCCTCCAAGGCATAAGCGATGGCTTGTGTCTTGGCCGTATGATCGAGAAACGCGAGAGATTGCCTCAGCAATCTCTGCTGCAGCATAAGTACAGGCCACAGGATCTGGACACCATAGCGCACGCCGACTTCCTCAGAGTGTTTGGGTGGTTGAATAATTTCGCGCTGCCGCTCATAAGCTTTTCGCACATCATACGCCAACCCGAGGAAGGAGCCTTCCTTGTCTTTCACAAGAGGCGAGCGATCGTTTACATCGTGAACGACTTCATGCAGCCAGGTCAGGGACGTGTAGTCCCCGATCAACAGGATGCCGGCGTAGTTCTTGAGCAAGCGGTAGGAAAGCATCCGCAGTATCCTTTCAGGACCTATGCGAAGGCCAGGTCAGACCGCCCATGGGTCAACGAGGTCTATTCCGAAGCCTTCGAAATCCTTTGTGTTGCGCGTCGCAAGCGTCAGATTGCAAGCGACGGCGGTGGCCGCGATCAGACCGTCCATGGATGCAAGTCCCCGACCGCTTTGCTTGGCGAGAGCCATGAGATCACCCCAAGCCAAGGTAACATGCCCATCCACCGGAATAATCCTGTTTTCGAAACGTTGGGGCAGATCATGCGTAAGCCACGCGTCAAGGGCGTCGCGCTTTCGCCCAATCTCCATCAGCGCAACGCCGCGACGGATTTCGGCAATCGAGACTATGCTGATGAATGTGCGATCTTCATCAAGTCCGTGAAGCCAATTCAAGACACGTTCAGTGGGGCGAAGTTTTGTAACTTCGGACAGAACATTGGTGTCGAGGAGCAGTCTCATAGGGACAAGTCGCGCGGCTCGTCTCTTAGCCGCTCGGTGTCCAGATCGGCGCCACGCAGAGGCGACGCCAATAGAAATTCCGCAAGCGATCCCCGACGCGCAGTTTTTTTCTCCCACTCCTCGGCAGAGACGACCACCACGCTCGGCTTCCCGTTGCGGGTAATGGTCTGAGGCGCCGACTGCGCGCGCTCCATCACCTCCGAAAGCCTTGCCTTCGCTCCCGCAACTGTCCAGCTCATATCATCGTGCGTTGATGCCCGCATTGTCTCGCTTATAACTATCATGACCATCGTGACTATATTTCCTAAGCGACGTCTTTGCAAGAGCGTCGCCAGACAATGCTGCGGTAGGGGCAGCAAAAGTCCCGATGCTTTTCTTCGAGTTAAGCGTAGGCGATAGCGCCGCCGCTTATATCTGCGGGTCATGTAGGAACATGGCCAAGCCGTTTCCTGGACGAAGCGTTCGTCGAACTCGGCAGTGGAGGCCAGCGCAATGGGAGTGACCAGAGACCGTGAATGCGCGCTTTACCCTGCTGAGTTCGCCGCGAGCTCTGCAGCCCGCTTCACAAGCGGGGCGGGCTCCCTTCCGTTCCGTTCGGCCAATCGGACCCGAGAGCCTCTCCTTGCCCAGTCACGCGGCGAAAGAGGGGGATATAGGCCAGCTTTTCGAACTTGATCCAGGTCTCGAACGCGGCAACCGGGCAGGTCCATGCCTGCGGCACGCGATAGTGCAGGGCAGAATGGGAACCTCCACGCGGTCTTATCAGCCACGGCAAGTCCCCGACAGTCAGGTGATCGTGGGCGGCCCTCGGTTGCGGACACGCCCTTACAGATTTTTCTTTCGAGAAACCCGATATCGGTGAGGGTGTTGCCAGGCGTCTGGAGGAATGTCTCTGCAAAAACCCCCTCGAATTTCCAAGCCATACAACGAACGCCACAGGATCCGTCTGGCGCGTTGAAACGGCTCAGATCGGATCTATCGAAATGAACCGGTTCGAATGTCGACGTGTAGACCCGATGCATCTCCGATCTGACAGCGATCGATACGATCTGGAGTTTGCTCTGCAAATCCGCAGGTGGGAGAGGAGGGCTCAAGCGCCCTGTTCTCCAAATCTGCGCGCCGTATCGACGACGATGGTGATGTTGCCTTCACGCACGGCGATCGGTCGTCTTCCGCTCAGTCTGTCGTCTTCCCTTGCCAGAAAGTTCACACGCCCCACGGGCTTTCAACCGGCAATGCCGCTTGGACTTCCTTCAGACCGTCGATCAAGACTCCAGACCGATCAAATTGCAAGGCGGGATAGCGGCGCCGGTTGCTGGGTCCCGGCACCGCCAGTAAGCTGCCTTCCTGAACCCTCTTGTCCACCGCCTGGCGCGTGATGCCATTGAGAAGGGCCTGAACTTCCCCAAGGTCATAGGCTCCGCATGCGGCCTTCAGATCGGATTGTGCGATGCGGATGCCCTGAAGGATTGCCTTGTACGAGCGTCAGGCTCGAAAGCGCCTCTGTCGATCCCAGCTTTTGCATCTGTTCGCGGTGTTTCCCGGCGACCGGTTTCCGATTGAGCCGTACGAACGAGAAACCCATCGCTCTGGATGCGCTCGGCCAGGCGGCGCGCAGCCGATCTTGCAGCCGCGGGTTTAGACGTGACGACTGCTACGCGAGCACCGGAGGGCAGCGAAAAACCGTCGACCTCGGCGAAAGGATTGGTTTTCAGCACAAACATCGTCATCATGCCGTCCGGGCGGGGCGTTGGTCTCCTTGGGATTGCGGATTTGCAGTAATGATGTGCGGCGCAAAGTCGCCCCTAAAGAAACGGGGCAATCGAGTATTCAGAGCCGACCCAGCAGTGGCTGGAGATGGCCAATAGCAAGTTGAGTGCGATTAGCTCAAGGCTTTGTTGATACTCGCCCATACTCGCAATAACTTCCCGCTTTTGGTTGTCGCGATTGGATCACCGAGCTTTCGCAAGACTGTGATGTTTCTAAAGGAAATGCTTTTCGGCCTGCGAGAGACAAATTTTTCTTCAAGACACATCATAAAATCCGCAACTGCCGGATTTTTCAAATGCACACTCGCTTCGGCCAAAAACTTGCGAGATTCAACAGCTCCAATCTCCTGCCATAGTTGGGCGTTGGCCACCAAAAGCGCATATGAACGAACCGAAACCACCTCGAGATCCATCTCCGCTACTCGTGTGATGGTTTCTTCGTCACAAACAGCGTAATGTGAGGGTTCGTCGGATCGGTGCCGTAAGGAAAACCCAACTCTGGATCTTCTATTCTGGGAGCGTGCCTAATATGCTCCGAGTTTCCGAAATCGTAGTAAATTATACCCCCGATTTTCGTCACACGCGCTTTTCGCGGAGAATTTCAGTCCAATCTGAAAAATGCTGTATGAAAATGCGAGAGATGACTGCATCGAACTCTTTATCCTCGGCAGGGATCTCATATCCACTTCCGAGACGAAGACCGATATCGCGGTCGCCTTTTTCCACTGCGAAACGCCCAATTATCCCCTCGCTAGTGGATTGATTCCAACACTTGGTGCCCGCGTCTGACGGCTGCGATGATGTCGTCAGGATCAGCTTTCCAGATGAAAGGTTTAGGCTCTTCGTTGTGTTCTTTGCCAAAGCGGTTGATAGCCGCCTGGAGGTCGATGACGGAATGAAAGACTCCGTTCTTCAAGCGGCGACGGGTGAGTTTTGCAAAGAAGCCCTCGACGGCGTTCAGCCAGGAGCATGACGTCGGAACGAATTGGAAAGTCCAGCGCGGGTGCCTTGCTAACTAAGCCCGGACCTTAGGCTGTTTGTGTGTGGCATAGTTCCAGAATGACGTGAACCGCCTTATCTTTCGGCAACTGGGCCTCGATCGTGTTGAGGAAACGGATGAACTCCTGATGCCGGTGGCGCTGCATGTTGCGGCCGATGACCGAGCCGTCAAGAACATTCAGGGCGGCGAAAAGTGTCGTGGTGCCGTGGCGCTTGTAATCATGGGTCATCGTGCCGGCACGGCCCTTCTTCATGGGAAGACCCAGCTGGGTTCGATCAAGCGCCTGGATCTGACTTTTCTCATCAACGGAAAGGACAATCGCATGTGCAGGCGGGGAGACGTAGAGGCCGACCACATCGTGAAGCTTCTCGGCGAAAGCCTTGTCGTTCGATAGTTTGAAGCTTCGCCAGCGATGGGGTGCAAGACCATGCTCATGCCAGATCTTGACCACTGATGATGCGGCAATCCCGACTGCCTTTGCCATTGCACGAACCGTCCAGTGGGCGGCTTCCTGCTTGGGAGGCTGATGGGTCAAGGCGACAACCCGTTCAACAAGATCACCGGCAAGCGGTGCAGTGCCGGGCGGCCGGCTCTTGTCGCGCAAAAGGCCGTCGATGCCCTCCGTCATGAAACGCTCCTGCCAACGCCACACGCAGGTCTTCGACTTAGCCGTGGCGTTCATGATGGCGACTGATCCCAGACCCTCGTCGCTCATCAAGATGATCTTCGCCCGCCACACGTGCTTTTGTGGCGAGCTGCCTGCCGAAACGATCGCCTTCAACCGAACCCGGTCGGCAGCGGAAACCTCAAATGTGATACCTGTGCGCATTCAACATGCGTTGCATATTCGCGCAAAAATTGGAATCCGAACCGGGACTCCTTTGTCTCAAGCAATCCAGTAGAATCGCAACCAGTCACACGATAGCCGAGATCATGTAAGGCTATAGCCATGAGTCCACCTCCGCAACCCACCTCGAGTATTTCTTTGGTGTTTAAGCAAATTCCTAGAAATACTTTATATAAATATCGAGACGTACAATCTTAATCCAATATCGTCAGCAGCGGTAGCATCATGATAGGTATCGGCTGAGGCACGTTCCTTCCAAGAAATTGTCTTATATTTTTATAGATCTCTCACTTTATCTCTATTCTTGCTGAGTGATGAAAAGTCTCAGTCGTGCGGAGACTTGTGCACGTATATTTAAACAAACAAAAGTGGTCCTGCGCCGTTAATTTCGCGAATGTATGATATTAACAAAATAATAGATTTATTTATAGAAACCAGGTATTAGTATAATATACAATTTGTAATAATCGCAATGTATCTAGGCATTTTTTTCCTATCTTTTGATATGGATTGATGCCTGGTAGAAAGTATGATCCGGCGACGTCGCCCAAGATAGATGCGAGAAACTCGAAATACCGCAATGCTGAACACCGCAGGGTTTATCGAGCAGCCGCCCTGTGGGTCAAACCCAAGCCACCTCTCATCTTGTGGGTTGATCGGCGGGGTGCGTTGCGTATCCTGAAGAGTATGGACACGTACTTGAATGATAAGAATTGTAAAACGTATTCAGCGACAAAGGTTAGAGCGTCGGGCGTCATTTCCATCCGCCTCAATTTCGTGACTTAACATGGCAGCACTCGCCAGAGCTCGCACCTATCTGTCGAACCTTCGCCAGCGGGTTGTTGATGCGATAACGCAGTGCGAAACGGGCAGGGCAGCAGCGGCTGCTTTCAAAGTTTCACTCGCCACGGCTGTTCGGCTTAAGCGGCGCACGGATCGAGCGGGCTCGGTCGACTCGTCCCGGCAGGGACATCTGAGCGGTAGCGGCAAATTGGGCCCTATCAGAATGCCATTGTCGCCAAGGTGGAGGCGTAACAAGATTTAGCCAAGCACGACTTGGCGCCGTGGCTGAAAACTACCATGTTGCGAAGGCTGATCCATCGATCCTGTCAAAACTGCTTTGCGGGGCAGGTGCCCGTTAAAAAACATTGCTGGCATTGAAACGCGAACCCACCGACGTGCTGCGGGAATCATATATTCGGCGCGAGCGTCGCCAATCTGGAAAGCCGTCGAAAGCGACCTATTCACAGCAAAGGAGTGCCGGAATTATTTGCGGCGAGGCGGATACGTTGCACATCAATCGCCCAGCGCTCTGGTCTGTCCACCTTTAGGTGGCTGGTTCGCTCGTATAGTACCTCTGTGCCCACTCCTAGCGCGCAAACACTAGGTGCGCTTGGGGTTAATCCTATCCACGATGTTTCTCGCAGCGCCTTTCAAAAAGTCGAAAGTCTGGCAGCTATTTATCTTCGTGGTCATCCAAGCGCTCCCGGCAAATCTGCCACACGATCTGCTGAAGTATCCTGACCCGTTCTCTGAGCCATTCCAGTTCCTCGACTGTAATCTTGTACTCGGAGGAGTAGCGTGCCTCGACATAGGCGCGAGATAGGAGCTCGAAACGCCGGCGTCCCACACGAGAATCCCGTGGCCAGGCGTCGATCAGCCGACTATCGACATCTTCCGCCTTTGATCGAAGGATTTTGAGGCGATGAGACTTTGGGCTGTAAAGCGTCAGCGTGAGGAGTAAACAATGGTAAGTACGCTCGGTAGCCTGATGGAGCATAAATGCACTATCACGGAAACTACCCTCGGAGATTCCGAAGACTGCAAATTTCATTGCCTCTATGGATGAGATGAACCACTGATCGAAATTTCGCTTCGCCTCTTCCGATGCGTCCTCGGGCGTCAACGCTCTGGGCAAGGTAAACGGATACCCCGGTGTCCCGTAGAGGAGCTTGCCGTCACGAATGGCGTCGATGAAGAACGGCCGGCCGCGCGCCATTTGATCGTTGATATCTGCAAGACTGTGAACAATCGGCACGACAGGCGTTTTAATATGGTGGGCGACCTGCGCCTGCGTTAGCCGCTCGTCGAGCGCCAACCAGAGAGCGTCTTCCGCGGCAAAGCGTTCGCTATTGACGACGATCAGAAGGTCATAGTCAGAGCGATATCCACTAGCGCGATCTTCGACCCAATCCCCACGGGCATAAGAGCCATAAAGAATGACCTTCAAAACCTTCCCGCTTGTCTTGCGCTCTGACAGCTTGTGCGCCTGGAAGGCCTGCACCTCGTCGAATAGGATTTCGAGGACGCGCGCCAGTTCACGTCTTTTGTTGGAAGGCAAATGGTCGAGCGTATCAGTCAATGTCAAAGCCGCATCAAAATCGTCATCGGGGATCGTATCCATTTTAACGGCTCACTGTTAACAAGGACGCATTATTTTTTTACGTGCAATGGTCCATTTTAACAACCCACGAGATTAATAAATCTTTGACTAGCTTGGGGCGGCTCTAAGCAAAGTTCGTTTCGGTCCCGAATTCCAATTCTACACCTATTAGTAGTTTCAGTCCTTTGACCTGGCCGGCATCGCCTTTCGCACTAAGCGCCTGGTCCACACAATGACAACTGCTGGACTTTGCGTTAACGGTAATAGCCCGCCCACAGCGATTTGTCGGTGGAATATTCATCAACGCACCGCCCCTCGATATCGGCGCATTTGGCTTGTGCGGTAAATGTCTTGGCTTGTGCGTTGAATGTAAAGCGCGGTAGACGGCGTGGGAGGGGCCACGCCGTCTACCGCAGATAGGCCTGTGGCAAGCTGCAGGGGCGCGCGCATGTCGCGGCGCAAGACCGGTTGCTCCAAAGAGGACCTTTTTGCCGACTTGAAGCAGTAGTTGGAAGGATATTGCACATATAGAGGTAACTGTGTGGCCTTTCAATCTTATTTCCCCTATAGCAACCGCTCTTGAGCACACTAGAGTATCACGGACTATGCAATTATTTGTTTCGCACGAAAGTGCCCCGTCCGCATCTGGGGGAAAGCTTCCCATCGTAGTTGATCTCGATGGTACGCTGGTTCTTTCCGACACGCTCCACGAAACCGCGGCTATGGCGCTTTTCCGCAATCCTCTCGGGTTCGCAAGGGCTATGATTGATCTCCGCAAGGGTCGCCATATGCTGAAAGCCGCACTGGCTAGAGAAGTGGATGTTACTGACGAGATCCTTCCGCTGCGCGAAGATCTTGTAAAATGGCTACGCGAGCGGGCAGCTGATGGCCATGAGCTGCACCTGTGCTCTGCTGCTGACCAGACAATCGTGGATAAGATTGCGCAGCGGGTCGGGATTTTTTCTTCTGCGACCGGTTCGGCTGCAACCAATTTAAAAGGTAAGGCCAAGGCTTCATACCTTTCACAACGTTTCCCCAATGGCTTTATTTACGCAGGCGACCATTTCGCCGATATTTACGTCTGGGAAGCGTCGTTTGGTATCGTGCTCGCCGGTGTAAGTAAAGAAGTGAGCCGACGCGCCCGGGCTCTCGGTAAGCCGGTCCTAATGGAGTTCCATAATACTTCGCTGAAGCCAAAGGAGTTTTTAAAAGCGATACGCGTCCACCATTGGACGAAGAATATCCTACTTTTCGTGCCAATTATTCTGGCTCACGAGTGGACAAATATAGCCCTGATCCTTCATACAATAGTGGCTTTTTTCTGCCTTCTTGCTATTACATCTGCCACTTATCTACTGAACGATATTGCCGATCTAAATGCAGACCGGCAGCATTGGTCGAAGCGAAATCGTGCGTTAGCTAGCGGCAGACTATCTATCAAGTCAGGTTTTGCTATAGCGGGCTGCCTTCTTATCGGGGGCTTCCTCGCCGCCAGTATGTTGTCTTTAGATTTTGCTGCCATTCTTCTGGCCTATCTAATCATTACTGGATCCTATTCGCTCGGCCTAAAACGCGTACCGCTGTTAGACACGCTTATCATTGGCGTATTGTTTACGACCCGACTCGTGATGGGCGCTTCACTTCTTGATAACTCGCGCCCGGCTTGGCTTCTTACCTTCGCTGTGTTCTTCTTCTTCTCGCTGGCAACCGCAAAGCGACATACCGAAATCGTTCGGTCCGCCTCCAGTGGAGGTGCCAGTCTTAAAAGTCGCGGGTACGAACTTGAGGATGCTGCGTTGACGCTGGCTCTCGGTGTCGGTTCGGCCATGGCATCGTTGGTCGTGTTTGTGATATTTGTTCTCCAGGAATTAACGCCGGGTCTTGCCTATAGTCACCCAGAGTTCCTGAACGGCATCCCAGTAATGCTATCGATCTGGCTTGGCCGTATCTGGCTCCTGTCGCACCGAGGCCAGATGAACGACGATCCCGTCAGCTTTGCCATTCGCGATCGTACCAGTGTCGGCCTGGGTATTGCCGTGGCATTATTTTTTTTGGTTGCGCTATGACAGATTTCACTCATCAAGACAATTTTCGGTCTTGGGGCAATGTGCTGAAATTGGAGCATAATGTTGCTAAACCCGCTTGGCGCGATCAACTCGCAAGAACTGTGTTGAACGGCCGGCAACAGGGGCTGAACCTGCTTGGCGCTGGCCTTCGGCGCTCCTACGGCGACTCCGGCCTTAATCCTGGCGGTGGCGTGATAGACATGACCGGGCTTGATAAATTTATCCGTTTCGATCCCGCCACGCGTATCTTGCGAGCAGAATCCGGTATATCCTTCGACACGGTGCTGCAGATAATCGTCCGCCAAGGTTTTTTCCTGCCCGTGACCCCTGGGACGCGATACGTGACCCTTGGCGGCGCCGTGTCCAATGACGTGCACGGCAAGAACCACCATAAGAGCGGTTCGATCGGACGCTGGGTGCGAAGTTTGGGCCTTTTGCGTTCAGATGGCGAAGAACTTGAGTTGTCGCCGACGCAAAACTCCGAATTGTTTGCCGCGACGATAGGCGGCCTAGGTCTCACAGGTTTAATCACTTGGGTCGAACTTGAGCTGATCGCCGTTGAAAGTGCGATGATCGATGCCGAAAATATCCCTTTTGGGAATTTGCATGACTTTTTCTCCTTGACGAGGGAGAGCGAACAGAACTTTGATTATACGGTCTCCTGGATCGACTGCCTCGCAAAAGGCTCGTCTCTCGGTCGCGGTTTGTTTTCGTGCGGCAATCATGCCAGGACCGGCTCCATGCTGCCTGATCCGGGCAACACGATGTTCACGATGCCTACGAATCTGCCCAAATTGGCGATGAACAGATATTCGATAAGCGCTTTCAATGCGCTTTATTATTGGAACGGCAGGCGCAAAAGTGGAGGGGCTCGTATTGGCCTACATCCCTTCTTTTACCCGCTGGATTCGATCGGTCGCTGGAACAGACTATACGGCCGCGCTGGCATGTACCAGTATCAGTCGGTTGTTCCCGCCGCAGTCCAAGAGGATGCGACCAGAGACATGTTGAAGGCCATATCGGCAAGCGGGCAGGGATCTTTCCTCGCAGTTCTAAAGACCTTTGGCGCGGCAAAATCACCAGGTTTGCTGTCGTTTCCTAGAGAGGGTACAACGCTAGCATTGGACTTCCCGAATCATGGCGGCAGCACGCTTAAGTTGATGGAGCGCCTCGACGCGATCGTGTTGGAGGCCAATGGCCGGCTTTATCCCGCTAAGGACGGCAGGATGTCAGCGCAGATGTTTCAGCAGGGTTATCTCAATTGGCGGGAATTCGCTAAACACGTAGATACCGGGTTCGGCTCGCACTTTTGGCAGCGTGTTTCGCAAGTATAAAGGAAAGAAAATTGCGCGTCATCATTTTGGGGGCGACTTCGTCGATCGCTGCATACACGGCCCGACTTTACGCTAAGGAGGGGGCCTCGATTCTTCTGGTGGGCCGTGACAGCAGCCGGCTGTCGCAACTCGCTGTGGATCTCACGGTGCGTGGAGCAGAGAGGGCGGAGGTCGCACTAAGCGATCTCGGAGCCGCAACTGACGCTGCTGAGCAGTTTTCTGGTTTCGTGCAGCAAATAGGTGGCGTCGATCATGTCCTTATCGCATACGGCATCCTCGGTGATCAAGGTGCCGCCGAGCGCGACTTGGTAGCAGCCGAGGAAATTTTGCGCGTCAACTTTAATTCCGCTGCGGCTTGGTGCCTGACCGCGGCCAATACGCTCGAAATCCAGGGACGCGGTAGTCTTGTTGTCATAGGATCAGTCGCCGGTGACCGCGGGCGGCGCGCCAATTTTATCTATGGTGCAGCCAAGGCTGGATTGGAAACCCTGGTTCAAGGAATATCCCATCGCTTCGCCAACAAAGGGCCACGCGTCGTTCTGATCAAGCCCGGCCCAACAGTCACGCCAATGACCGAAGGAATGAATCGTAAAGGCGCTCTCTGGGCAAAACCTGAGCAAATCGCCGCCATCACCCACGCCCGCGCCCACCGTGGCGGGCCGATCGCCTATGCGCCCGGGTTCTGGCGCTACATTATGCTGATCATTCGCAACCTACCTGCGGCGATATTCAACCGGATGGAACTCTAGTGGAAAAAATCGTCATAACCGGAGCCGCCGGACTGGTCGGGCAAAATGTGATCGCTCGCCTGAAGGGTACACCTGGGCTGAAAATCGTCGGTATCGATAAGCATCCAAGCAACACGACGCTGCTGCGGAGCCTGCACCCGGAAATCGAAGTGATCGAGGCGGATCTGGCGGTTGAGGGCCCTTGGATGGATGCCTTTGCCGGCGCCGGCTCGGTGCTGTTGAACCAGGCCCAGATCGGCGGACTGATCGAGCAGGAGTTCACCGATAATAACGTGACTGCCACGAAGCAAATCGTCGAGGCGATGCGCCGTCACGGCACGCCCTATTTCGTTCATATCTCCTCATCGGTGGTCAACTCAAAGGCGGACGATTTCTACACGCGCTCCAAGACCACTCAGGAGCGCTTCATAGATACTGTCGCCGACATCCCACATGTAGTGTTACGCCCAACGCTGATGTTCGGCTGGTTCGATCGTAAACATTTGGGCTGGTTGCGCCGCTTCATGGATCGCGTACCGGTTTTCCCGATCCCAGGTGATGGGAAATTCATCCGCCAGCCGCTTTATGTCGGGGATTTCGCTAGCATTATCATCTCGTCCCTCCAAAGCAAGCAGGTTGGCACCTACGACATATCCGGGCTTCAACAAACATATTATGGTGATGTCATTCAGCTTATTCATGACACCGTTAACCCTAAGGCGCGCATCGTGCATATTCCCTACCAGCTGTTCTGGTGGCTGCTTTTCATCTATGGCAAGGTTTCCAAGAAGCCGCCGTTCACAACTAGCCAGCTGGAAGCTCTTGTGATCCCCGAGACTTTCCCTGTGATCGACTGGCCGAATATTTTCAACGTGCAGGCGACGCCGCTTAAGGACGCCATCAGTGAGAGTTATCTGGACCCGCGTTACAGCAAGATTATACTGGACTTCTAGGAGAAAATGATGAGCCGAGTTGTGGTCATCGGCGCTGGCGCCATGGGGTTGGCGGCTGCACATCGTGCGGTGCAGCTAGGGCATGAGGTCGACCTGATCGAAATCGACAGCGTCCCAGGTGGCATGGCCGCGCATTTCGATTTCGGTCCGCTGTCGATCGAGCGTTTTTACCATTTCGTGTGCAAGACGGATGAGCCGACCTTTGCTTTGATGCGCGAGCTCGGGATTGGCGACAAGATGCATTGGCGCGCTACTTCGATGGGTTATTTCATCAAGGGAAAAATCTATCCCTGGGGGGATCCGATTTCCCTGTTACGGTTCCCGCACCTCAGCCTAATGGCCAAAATCCGCACTGGCCTGCAAATGTTCATAACCACCAAATCCAAGAGCTTCAAATCGATCGAGGACAAGACTGCCCGCGAGTGGCTCGAAGGTGGATCGGGAAGGGAAGTCTACAACACGCTATGGAAGCGGTTGATAGAACTAAAATTCTACGAGCTTGCTGACGATATTTCCGCCTCGTGGATCGCCACCCGCGTACGCCGTATTGGAAGTTCACGACGTTCGCTGTTTCAGGAAGAACTTGGATACATCGAGGGCGGCAGCCAGACGCTGGTCGATGCGCTCGTGTCGGCGTACACCTCTAAGGGCGGCCGCTTACATCTGGCAACCTCGGTAGAGAAGGTCGAGACGGAGGCCGGCAAGGTGAAAGGCGTGCGGGCCGGCGATAAGTTCTATCCAGCTGATGCGGTCATTTCCACCGTCCCAACCCCGCTGATCTCAACCCTTGTTCCCGATTTGCCGGAGACGTTGAAAACGCAATATGACGCAGTCCGCAATATCGGCGTCGTCTGCCTGATCTTCCGCCTGAAGAAGTCGATCAGCAAGCACTTCTGGATCAATATCGTCGACGATAGCATCGAGATCCCCGGTGTCATCGAGTTTTCGAACCTGCGCCCGGTCGACGACACCGTCGTCTACGTGCCCTATTATATGCCCACGACCCAGCCCAAATGGCAATGGAGCGACGAGAAGTTCGTCGAAGAGGCGTTCGGTTACATTCGCAAGGTCAACCCTGCGATAGCAGTGGAGGACTTTATCGACGCCAAGGTCGGACGTCTGAAATATGCCCAGCCGGTCTGCGAGCCCAATTTCCTTGATAAGCTGCCCCCCATCCAGACCCCGATCGCCGGCCTGCAGATCGCGGATACCTGCTATTACTATCCAGAGGACAGAGGAATTTCGGAAAGCGTTAGATACGGGCGGGACATGGCGGAAGCCGTCGTCAGATGAAAGCGTCCGTGACCGCTGTACTGTCTCTGCCATTCGTACGGTTTGCCATCTCCGGAGGTTTGGCAGCGGGTATCAATATCTTGTCGCGAATCGCCCTTTCGCAAATTGTATCCTATCAAGTCGCCGTGACGATCGCCTACCTTTTCGGCATGACGACGGCCTATGTTTTCATGAAGCTCATGGTGTTTGAGAAGTCAGGACAGCGTGTTTATCAGGAATATATCCGCTTTGCTCTCGTAAACGCGGTTGCCTTTGCGCAGGTCTGGTTGGTCAGTATGGGACTTGCCCGTTATTTCCTACCAGCGGCAGGCTTCGGAGCGCATGCAGAAACGATCGGCCATGTCGTAGGGGTCTTGAGCCCGATCGCGACGAGCTACTTCCTGCACAAGTATTTTACTTTTCGGGGCGCCCGCCGCGGATGAAGAAAAAGTGAATAGGATATTTCTTTGGCTGGCTTTGCTTACTGCTTTCCGACAGAAAATGACCAAATGTCCACCTGAAATGGGCTCGCGCCTGATCGCCTGGGTTGTCGGAGCCTTAGCTGAGAACGCCTGTTTCAGGAAACATGGCGACCACAGTGCAGAAAAGATCGCCGATGTTGACAAAATCGCGCCAGAAAGAAAAACAATGCGTCTTTTTGTGAGCCTAATCGCCGTTCTGGGTGCGGCATTGATTGCCGGAAGCAATTTCATCATCGCGTCACTATTAACACCCGTTCCAACTGGCATCAGTGGGAGATGGCGAAATATGTTCCACAAGGGGGCATCTTTCCCTCGCTTATCCTTTAAGGCCGCCGCACAATGAGCATATCATCGCCCAGCAAGTTGCTGTTCTATGCGGACTTGTGGCTGTTTTATTATGCTAATAGATCGCTAGTGGCGGCAATCGTGATCGTCCATCTGTCGATCGCCTATGCGTTGCATCAATTCTGGTCGCACGCGGGAGGGGACCTGGAAAAATTTCTCTGATTCTGCATCTTCGGCGCGATGATGCTGTCTCTTACCCAGTGGGAAAACCTGACGATCGGTTTCCAGACGCAATTCGGACTGACTAGCTTGTCTGCCGTGCTGTCATGTGTATTTGCCGCCAGATTTGTGACCGGCATGGGAAGCACCAAGATAAACTTTGCCGCGTTGACGATGTTCACAGTTTTCACGGTATTTTCGATGGGCAACGGAGTTGCCCTTGCAGCTTCTTTCGCGGCAGTCATAGTTCTGGTTCGTTTTCCCGTTTGGCGAATGTCTTGGCTATGTTCTTTGTGTCTTGATTTTGCCTCGCAATCTTTGTCATGGAGCCCGCTGGCACAGCCGCATCCACACATGTCGACCTCAGCGGCCTGGTCAGCCTGGTCCGTTTTTTCATGGCCGACCTGGGCGGTACAGTTACTCGCGATTTCGGCACAGCCACTTTCATCGGTATCTTGATGCTGGCGTCTTTCGTTGGAGTTTTTGCTATCACAGGCCTGATTGCACGACTTCATGGAAAAGTCATCGACAGTCCGACGATCGTTTTTCTTGCCGTAGCGATGTTCACAATGGGAAGCGCGGCCGCTGTCACAGTCGGGCGTATTCCTCTGGGCGTAGGCGCGGCGCTCGCTTCGAGGTACGGCACACCTAGCATTCTTCTATATTGCTCTCTGCTTGCAGCCATGTGCCGTTCCTTTATGGTTCGCTACAGTACCGTCGGTTGCAGTATGCGCACTTTCGCCGCTTTTGGTTTTGCTGGCCTGATAATGGCCTGTGAACTACTATTTCGGCCTGCTACCCTCCATCAATTGATGGACCGATCGTAAGGTTTTTGCGGCGATAAAATCAAACTGGCAGAGGGATGACGCTGCCACTGGTAGCATTACCTTCATCTTGCCCAATACGGGCGGCACATGCTCGGAGGCTACGTCAGAGTAATGCGTGGGCCTACAAGTAAGGGAGTCACGGTCAGGACCGGGGAGGAAGGGGGATCGACGGAAACTGTAACGCTCGGCTCTGTCAGTCCACACCAGTGGAGGTGGCTGAACATCCATGATGCATCTGGCGGGCGCAGGTTCGTCAAGCTTGTTGATAACGACTCAGAATGGGGTGCTTGGGGTGATAACGGTCCCAGCGGTCCTTGTACCGACCTCAAACAACTAAATACATTCTGAGACTTTGATAGCAAACGCAGGGCAAAACACGCAATCTTACTTGGTCATTTTTTTCCAGCTTTAGTGCAGAGTTTCACATACAGGTGGATTTACGCTCTGCCGAGGGTTGCTATGTCTCTAACGAGATGGAACGCTCGCTTGCGAAGATATTCAAATATGCGCATTAGTTCTTTAATGCATTTTCAAACGCGCTTTTCGGTTGTTGATCAGCCAGCAGAAAACTGAAATAAAGCGTGAAGACACCCGGGAAAATAGCTTTTTTCTGACGGCAAAATATTACGTTTTCGAAACTGGACATGCGATGCATAAAAATCTTAACACAGCAGCATATTGCTCTATTCTTATCCTGTCCCTTCTCCTGTTTTATGCCAAATTCCAGCCCTTGAGTTTTCATCCGACCAATGCCGGGCTAGATCCTTCTTGGCAGGCAAGCCTAGCGTTTTCACTGGAAAATGGGCGGCGGTTCGGAACCGATGTCGTATTCACCGGGGGGCCGCTTTCATCTATTTACACGCGGCAGTATGTTGGCGGATATACCTATCCTGTTGCCCTTTTTTCGATCCTGATTGCCCTATATCTGGCGGCCTCGACAGCAAGAATTCTATCTTTGAGTGGGAGTGTCTTCGCGGCTCTTTCTAGTATCACCCTGATTTATGTCTGTTACACTTACCCCGATACACTCCTCCTAATCGTGCCTATGCTAACGGCAATCGCATTTTTGGAGAATCAGGGCAAATCGGTAACCGCCCACGCCACCGTCGGCTCTTTCATCTGCGGCATCCTTGTTCTAGCTAAGTTCTCAATCTTCCCTCTGTCTGTAGTGACCGTTCTTGTGCTGGACGTGTTGACAGTTCGCCGTAGGGCCATTCCCGTTCAGACGCTGGCGCTTGCTGTCGGCATTTGGATCGGCTTGATTGCGAGTGGTCAGTCTATTAGCGAACTTCCGGCGTTTCTCCTTTCCAGTTTTGATGTCTCCAGTGGTTATTCCGCCGCGATGAGCCTTCCCGCACATGTAATGGAAGTGACGGCATGGCTTGTGCTGGCGGCACTTTTCATCATTTTTCTTGTTTGGCAGTTATATGTGGGCAGGCGTTCGAAAGAATTTACGACCGGCATCGCTAAAATCTTCATTATCTTGGCATTTCTGTTCATTGCCTGGAAAGCTGGCTTTGTGCGGCACGATCTTCATTCTTTGATCGCCTGGGGCAGCCTTTCGATGGCAATAATCTTCACAGGCATCGCTGGCGCGAACTGTTTCAGCGCGTCTTGGTGGTGCGCGCTCGCGTTGGCGATCATCAGCATCATTCCATCTTATCAACTTCTTTACCATACTACGGGGCGTCTGCCGTTCGTCACCGGGCTTGAGACAACACGGATAATAATGCGTGAGATTGGCAATTCCGTCAGTCTGATTGCTCATCCTGCCGAATGGCAAGCCAAACTCGAGGAACGCAACAGAGCCTCCCTTGCAGAAATCCAAACAAAGCTGTCCCTGCCAGCGCTGAACGGGACGGTCGATATCATCCAATCGGAGCAATCCGACCTCCTTGCAAACAGCTTGCAATACACGCCGCGGCCCACGATCCAAGAATACACCACGTATTCCCCGAAACTTATCAATCGCAACCGCGCATTTTTCGAGGGTAGCCGCGCTCCAGGATACCTAATTATGGCGCCTGGCTCCATTGATGGCCGGCATCCGGCGTCGGCGGAAGGTGCTTTGTGGCCATTGTTTTTCGCATCCTATGCTACGGAGATGGACCTTGGCCGCAATCTTGTTCTCAAGAAGCGCGCCTCGCCGCTTCAAAATCTCTTAACTGTGTGGAATGAAGTCGATGCAAATATTGGGGAGCAGATACCCGTCCCCGATCATGATGGACCGATCATGCTATCCGTTCGTATGCATCCGACGATCTTTGGACGCCTCCTCGACATTATATATCGTCCTCCGCTGACGGAACTGCTAGTCACCTATGTGGACGGAAAGGAAAGCAGATACCGGCTGATTCCGGCGATGGCTACCGAAGGCTTCATTGTTTCCCCGCTCATCAGCACGACTTCGGACTATGCGATGGCATCCACCGGTTTTTCCCGTGAGGCCGGGCTCCGATATGCAAAATCCATTCGCGTCAACGTTAACTCTCCCCTCTGGCTCGGCTATCATCAGAAGATTGAGGTCGGATTCGCCCCCTTGAACAACGACGCTTTGAAGCAGGCCGATCCTGGGCCGATCGTCTCGAGAAAATTGAAAGCCATTGAAAACTTGAAGCTTCTTGTTGCTAACAATCCTCTGAACGGTGTGACCTTGGCCGCGGTACCCGAAGGGCTGCTTGCGCATGCGCCGATGACTCTGAAAATACCTGTCGTCTCCGGTTCCAAACTGGATTTGGCGTTCGGCATGCGTAAAGGCACGTGGCAAGACGGCGGGGAAACGGACGGGGTATGCTTTGTTGCTGCGGCCGAGAGCTCGGTTCTCATGCGACAGTGCCTGGATCCTGTAAAGAAGGCAGCGGACCGTGAGCAGCAGACAAGCGTAATTCTGATCCCTCCAGACGTCAAAGAAATCGAACTAAGGACAGAGTGTGGAAAAAATTGCGCGTGGGATTGGAGTTATTGGAGCAGCGCCGTGGTTGAAGAAGGTAAGTAAAGCCGCTGACTGAGAGAGCAGATTTAATACCGGTTTGAGAGGACCTCTGCGTTCAATGCGTAGAGTGATTGGCGCAATATGTATTCGATTGCATGCTGAATGCGTCCGCCATGTGAGAGAAGGCGGGGTGTTCAGAAACGGAGTTTTCGGGGGATGAATCGGAGTAGTATTCTATTTCGCGTCGACGCGTCAAGCAGCATCGGGTCGGGACACGTTATGAGGTGCCTTTCATTGGCCAACGTCCTGAAGTTGTACGGGTATGAGTGTGTATTTGCCGCTCGGTTCATGCCGGAAGGTCTTGAGAAGCTAGTTGCCGCCGCGGGTCATAAGTTGGAACGACTTGACTGCGGCTACACGTATATCACCCATGAGCCGCCGGTCCTGGATCACGCCGATTGGCTGGGCTCCGACCAACGAGCCGATGCCGATCAATGCATTCGCCTGAGTGGTACTCTACGGTGGGACTGGATTGTCGTCGACCACTACGCACTCGACGTTCGTTGGGAGGAACGGGTTCGTCCGATTTGTGATTGTTTGATGGTAATCGACGATTTGGGCGACCGCAGGCATGATTGCGACTTGCTTCTGGATCAAAATCTGGGGAGCGATTTACGGAAGTATGATGGCAAGGTTCCTGCCAGCTGCAGGTTACTACTTGGACCGCGGTTTGCGTTACTACGACCAGAATTTGCTCAAATGCGGCAATATAGCCTTGCCCGCAGGAAAAAACCACAATTGAACAGCTTGCTGATAACGATGGGCGGTGCGGATAATAACAATGTGACTTCAGACATTCTTAATGCGTTAAAAAAATCGCCATTACCACTGGATTGTCGAATTACAGTCGTCATGGGGTCGCAATCGCGATGGTTTTCCGATGTAGGTTGTTTGGCGCGAACAATGCCTTGGCTGACGAGTGTGCACATCAATGTGCCCGATATGGCGCGCTTAATGGCGGAGAGTGACTTGGCCATTGGAGCCGCAGGAGGTACGGCGTGGGAACGTTGTTGCCTCGCATTGCCCAGCTTGATTGTCATTATTGCGGATAATCAGAGACAAGGCGCGCTGGCGCTTTCGTTATCGAAGGCGGCCGTCGTGCTGAATCCAACTGGGCGGGAAGCGCTAGACGAAAGCTTGCCAACAACGTTGTCGAGATTAGTTGAGGAGGGCCTCGCGTCCATGATAGAAAACCTAGACGCTCTAAATATCGAAGGTTCTGGTACAGAGCAGGTTGCCCTTCAATTTGAAAATGCGCGGTCTCCCGGAGACGCGCCTCGTCTACGTTTGATTGAGGAAGCGGATCTGCCAGTCATTCTTACCTGGCGGAATGATACACGCGTTCGAAAGTATATGTTTTCCCAAGAAATCATCTCGCTTCACGACCATGTGAGTTGGTATGAACGGGTCAAAAATGATCCGTTGAAGCGACTTCTGATCTTCGAGACTGCAGCCCAGCCGCGAGGCTTTGTTAATTTCAAAATCGATGCAACCGGCGTCGGGGCGAGCTGGGGTTTTTACAAGGGCCCTGAAATGGCGAAGGGAACAGGGTATTTGATGGGACGGGCAGCGTTGGCCCATGGCTTCGAACAACTCGGATTGCAAACCATATCGGCGGAAGTGCTGGAAGGAAATCATGTCTCGGCTCGTCTGCATAAAGCACTTGGTTTTAGGCAGGGAGCTCTTAAACTTGACGCCTATGAGATTAATGGTTCGTATGTGAACGTCGTCTGCTTCACACTTTCGAAGACCGATTGGCTGACCACAACGAGGGATTGCTGAGATGGATCGCAACAAAGCAATAGAGATTGCCGGACGTCTGATTGGTCCGCAGGCAAGCCCGTATGTTATCGCCGAGCTTTCTGCCAATCACAACGGAAGCATTGAGACGGCGCTGCGGATTGTAGAAGAGGCCAAACGGGCCGGGGCCGACGCAGTCAAGCTACAGACTTACAGACCTGATACTATCACACTTGATAGCGACGATGAGAGTTTTCAGATTCGTGGAGGACTCTGGGACGGACGCAGCTTGTTCGAGCTCTACGCCGAGGCCCATATGCCTTGGGAATGGCATAAGACCTTGTTCGAGCGTGCTGCAGAGCTCGACATAACGATCTTTTCCTCCCCGTTTGATACGACGGCGATCGATCTTTTGGAGGAACTTAATGCGCCAGCATACAAGATTGCCTCGTTCGAAGCGGTCGATCACGCTCTGATTAAATATGCGGCTTCCACCGGAAAGCCACTGATCATTTCGACCGGTATGGCCGACGATGCGGAAATCCAGGAGGCCATCGATGCCGCGCGTGCCGGTGGATGCCGCGATTTGGCAATCCTCCATTGTGTTTCCGGTTACCCAGCCCCCTCCGAAGACTATAATCTGCTTACGATTCCCGACATGATCGAGCGCTTCGGTCTGGTGACCGGTCTCTCCGATCACACAATGGATAACACGACAGCGATTGCTAGCGTTGCACTTGGTGCCGCTATAATAGAAAAGCATTTTACCCTCGACCGCGCCGGTGGCGGCCCGGACGACAGCTTCTCGCTGGAGCCAGCGGAGATGACGGCTCTTTGCAGCGGAGTGAAAACGGCCTGGCGTGCCCTTGGCCATGTTGATTATGGGCGGAAATCAAGTGAAATGGGGAATGTTAAATTTCGTCGTTCGCTTTATTTCATCACGGATATGAAGGCGGGCGATATCATCACGCCGGACAGTCTCCGTAGTGTTCGCCCCGGTTATGGCCTTGCACCCAAGCATCTTGAAGCTCTGATCGGTAGGAAGCTCAAGTCAGATGTCCGCAGGGCGACGGCAACGAACTGGAGCCTAATCGAGTGATTTGTCTGAGCCATCCTATGGAGCGGTAACGTGCGCGAATTCCGGTCGCCGGCCGTCGTCTAGCGCCGCAAACATGATCTCGGCGCGTCTCCAGTCTTCGTAGGTATCTATGTCTTGCACGCGATACCGCGGCAAAAGGAAGGGGACGGAGTCGGGAGAAAAGATCGGTTTTTGCTGTGTCCAAGCCTCCGCTCTTGCCCAATAAAACTGCCCGGCGTCGTGATAGGCTTCTTCGAGATCCTGCGATCTGGTGTGGAAATGGTTGGGAGAAAACATTTCCGCCCGCCCTTCCGCGGTGATCCGAAAAGCCCGCGCGATGGGAAAGGCAAAACTCGTCGCCGAAAAGACGTAGCTACAGTCCTGGCTTTCAAGAAGACGAAGCCCGGCCTGAATTGTTTCCGGCTGAATGAACGGTGCGGTGGCGTAAATACAGCAGACAGCGGACGGTTGGAGCCCGTCATCGTCGCACCAGTCGACGGCATGGGCCATAACTGCGTTCGTGCCTACATGGTCATCTGACAATATAGCAGGCCGCAAGAAGGGCGCCTCCGCACCGTATGAGCGGGCAACGGCGGCGATTTCGACATCATCGGTAGAAACGATAACACGATCGAAGCAATTCGAGTCTAGTGCGGCGCTTATCGACCAGGCAATCATGGGGTGCCCGTAGAAAGGCAGAATATTCTTGCGCGGTATGCGCTTGCTGCCTCCCCTGGCCGGTATGACGGCCAAGTTCATGGCGCGACCGCCCTCCGCAATGCAGTTATTACCTCTTCCTGCTGTACATCAGTTATGGTTGGGAACATCGGGAGCGTGATGGCTTCTGCATAGTACGCTTCGGCCTGCGGAAAGCTTCCAAATCGAAAGCCCATACGTTGATAATAGGGCTGCAGGTGGACCGGAATATAATGCAGATTTACGCCGATACCCTGTTTCTGCATTGTCTCATAAACAACTCGGTGCGACTTCGTGAGATTGTCTAGCCTGAGACGGATGACATAAAGATGGAGCCCGGAATAACCGTCCGGATTCTGCCAAGGCGTAGTAACCGGGAGGTTCCCAAGAGCTTCCGTATATCGACTTGCCAATTGGTGGCGCTTGGAGACGTATTCGTCAAGACGGCTCATCTGATTTAATCCAAGCGCACCCTGCAACTCCGTCATTCGGTAATTATAGCCAAGTTCTATCTGCTGATAATACCAAGGGCCATCGGCCTCATGCGTCATCGTGTCGGCGTCACGTGTGATCCCGTGACTCCGAAAGAGGGCCATTTTGCGGGCTAGTTCCTTATCATTTGTAACCGCCATGCCGCCTTCCGCCGACGTGACTATCTTCACCGGATGGAAGCTAAACACCGTGATTTGGCTATAACGGCAGTTGCCTATGGGTTCGTCGAGATACCTTCCGCCGATCGCGTGGGAAGCATCCTCGATAATCGAAAACCCATAGCGAAGCGCAAGTATATGAATAGCGGCAAGATCGCATGGCTGCCCTGTCAAGTGGACAGCAACTACGACCTTCGGGAGACGGCCCGCGCGCTCCGCTTCTTCTAGCTTTTTCTCGAGTGCTACCGGCGAGATATTGTAGCTGTCCTTGTCAATATCAACGAAATCCACATCTGCTCCGCAGTAAAGTGCGCAGTTTGCCGATGCGACGAAGGTGATCGGGCTGGTCCAAAGCAAATCGCCTGTACCAAGCCCCAGAGCAAGGCAGGCAATGTGCAAGGCGGATGTTGCGCTGTTGACGGCAACAGCATGGCCCACCCCACAATAAGATGCGACGGCTTTTTCGAAGCGAGGCACGACAGGGCCCTGTGTCAGAAAATCGGATTTCAGAACAGCAACGACTGCATCGACATCAGAATCCCTGATATCCTGTCTGCCATAGGGAATAGAAGAACTCATATCATTCCGATCTTGCCGCGGTTTTGGTCAATCCAGTTTTGCAGGGTGCCGGTACTCATCCATTCCTTGTTGTTATTGCTCGTGTAGCTGAAGCCCTCCGGGACCTTTACGCCGTCTTTGATGCGCTCAGCGCTAGTTCCCCAATTGTTGATCGCAGGCAATATCTTGAAGTGGTCGTGATACTCATACGTAAAAAATGAATCTTCTTCGCCGATCATCTGCTCATGGAGCTTTTCACCAGGCCGAATGCCGACAAATTCGATCTGAGCCTCTGGCGCCACCGCGCGGGCGAGTTCGACAATTTTCATGGAGGGGATTTTCTTAACGTAAATTTCTCCGCCCTCCATGTCGTCGAAGGCATGCCACACTAGTTCCACGCCCTGTTCGAGCGTTATCATGAACCGAGTCATCCGCTCGTCGGTGATGGGAAGAACGCCCTTGTCCCGGACCGAAAGAAAAAAAGGAATGACTGAGCCCCGCGAGCCCATGACGTTTCCGTATCGAACTACGCCAAAACGGGTGCAATTTCCGCCCGCATAAGAGTTGCCGGCGACAAAAAGCTTGTCGGCGGCAAGCTTGGTCGCGCCGTAAAGATTAATCGGACTGCTTGCCTTATCGGTCGACAAGGCTACGACCCGCTTAATGCCGCGGTCGATGCAGGCATCGATGAGATTCATAGCACCGTTAATATTTGTCTTTATGCATTCAAAAGGGTTGTATTCCGCCGTTGGAACGATCTTTGTCGCTGCCGCGTGGACGACAAAATCGACCCCGTCCAGAGCTCTGTAGAGCCGTTCACGATCTCGGACGTCGCCAATAAAAAAACGGACGCGCTTGTCACCCTCGAATTTCTTGGCCATTTCCCACTGCTTCATCTCGTCGCGAGAATATACGATAATGCGACGAGGATTATAACGGTCCAGCGTCATGGGAAGGAATGTATGGCCGAATGATCCGGTGCCGCCAGTGATGAGAATTGATTGACCTGTTAACATTGTCTCACATTATCTTTCATGCCAGTCACTCGTGCGGGCTCTCACGCAATTCCAGGTCGCGGGCACGTAACGGTGGATTGAACATACCTAGATGGTTCCTTACCGGATTTTTCCGCGTGATGAAATGATTAGGCTGGCAAAACATGTATATTCGGAGATCTCGCTGCTGTTAGCATTACAGTTGCTATTTTCCCGCAAGCTATGGACTGATAGGCCTCCATGATCCGGAGGTCCTGGGCGATGGGTACATCAATCGAGACAACGTTGGAACTGTCGGCATCGTCGCTGCGTGACGTGAAGGCTGGTATCGAGGACTGTTTACGCAGGAGCGTGTTGCGGCTCCGGCAAACGTTTTCCTAGATGGCTTACTGGGTGTCGGGCGTCGTAAGCCGGGCTGGATGCGGGCTAATGCGGCTCGTGATTCAGGTCCTTGGAACCAAAAACTATTTTTGGTCGCGGACGGTGGGAGGCCGACGAAATCCGCGACATTGTGCGAGCGTATGTCATCGAGCATCTTGCCACTGATGATGCGGTCCTTGTCATTGATGAGACCGGGTTCTCAAGCAGGGTAAGGCATGCTGTGGAGTTTCGCGTCAATACACCGGCTCAGTGGGCAAGATAACGAACTGCCAAACTGGCGTGTTCGCCGCCTATGTGTCAGCTCGCGGGCATGCCTTTATTGATCGAGCCCTCTACTTGCCCAAGAGTTGGACCAGAGAACCAGCGAGGCTTGCTGCCACTCATGTTCCTGAAGCCGTAACGTTCGCCACCAAGCCACCGCTTGCCGTCGATATAATAGGGCGTGAGCTCGTCGCCAATGTGCCGTTTTCGTGGGTGGCTGCAGATGCAGTGCATGGTGTCGGGCACGCCGAAGGAGCCCTGCGCCGCGCCTGTCAGCACCGGAGCAATACTCCCCAATAGTGCCGTTTGAATCTTCCCCAGCGCCGCGTCATCGTCAATACTCTTTCCGACGGTCGAAAGGGGATATTGGTGATCAAGCTGAGAGAGGCGATCAAAAGAGTGACTTTCCTGCAACTTAATATAATAGTACGCAACTAACGGTATTTTGCGGGGGTGAATGTGACAACCTTTTATATTGGGCAGCCTTATGATGACGGATACGTGGATCATGCTTTTCTTAACCACGGAGGTGTTTTACGGCTATCCGGCTGGTCACGATCTGCTGAGACTAGCCCCCCTGAGATTGAAAATGCCCAGCATCTATGGAGCCTGCGCTACCACAGAGACGACATAAGCGAAAGGTCCAATGCCGGAGTATTTCATGACTATTTGGTAGTTGGTGAAGCGCGCCTTTCAATCGCATCATTTGTCGTAGTTTTTCCTTTTGCACCTTTGCCTCCCTACGCTGGCCTTCTCACAGGCGATCAAGTCTATAAAAGAGATCAAATATATGGGACCGGCCCCTCAGTGACCTTTGTTGACTCCCAAGTTGCCGAACTTATAACGTCGGCCAGTGGGCGTATATTGGATTTCGGATGTGGGAGTGGAGCTCTGGTCGGCTATCTGCGATCGTCCGGACATAACGCAGAGGGTGTGGATCTCGATACTCCTAAGATCCGTCGCGATGTCATCGATGTTTCGAGGCCCCACGTACGTTTTTACCAGGGTGATAGGTTACCTTTCAAAGATGGATCCTTCGATTGGGTAACAGCGATCGAAGTAGTTGAGCACATTGACAATTACGATGCAGCCTTTGCAGATATTGCTCGTGTTAGCGGCGGGTTAATTATGACAGTGCCAGACGCCACTGGAATCCCGCGGCTTGCGGGTGCGGGTGTGGTTCCTTGGCATTTGCTAGAGGCGACACACTTCAATTTCTTTACTCCAAAAAGTCTTAGGAGGGCACTCTCTCGCCATTTCTCGCACATAGAGATCGGGCAACTTCATAACGCGAACACCGATGGACAAGCGTGGTCTGTAAATCTTTGGGCTATAGCCCAGAACTAGGTAGCGGACTCGTAATCTAAGGCGATCCGCGACCAGTTTGACTGCGGCGAGGTATTTATTTGCGCGTACATCATATCGGGTTGCCAATACCCGCATCTTTCTGATGCGATTAAAGAACCGCTCGACGAGGTTGCGCTGGCGGTAGGGCCTACGGCTGAAGCTGAAGGTCTGCTTGCGGTCGCTCTTCGTTGGAATGTTTGCCCAGGATTGCGGTCTTGGCGAAGTTACTGATGGCGTCTGTCTCATACCTCCGGTCGGTGCCGGCGCTTCAAGATTGTAGCCAGATCGGTGGGTTGCCCCTCAGAATCACGATTTTAAAACGCGGTCAAAACGGGTCGGCCCTAAATATCAGGCGAGGAACAGCCCTGGGCTGTCATGCTGAAATTGAAATTCTTTGGAAGTAGGTGGTGTGTGGTCAGTGGATTCTGCAGGCAAGATCATCCGCGAGACGAAGGTGGCGTTCGATCCAGATGTGTTTATCGAATACTCTGTTTCGCTGGAGCTTGAGTTGCAGTGGATCGGTCTGGAAGCATGCCCATTGTCTAAATGGCTGTATGAAAGCCTGACTATGGATGGCTTTGATGTTGTTTTACTCGAAACCCGTCACGTGAAAACCGCCTCGCTGACCGACTATGAATCTAAAATAACTGCTTGATTGTTGTCCGCAATCTGCGACGTTTTCGAGCACGTTTTTGAAATTGAAACTTGGAGTTTAAATGATAGGAACGAAGAGCATTCGTGCTTTACTAAGGCAGTTACTCTGCAGCGTGTTTCTCCGGAACCATTCGCAGCTAGACATTCTCGTTGCAAAGAACCCTGACACACAAGCGTATTTCAGTGATAAATTTACCGTCATCGACGCCCACCTCCTGGAAAGAATGCAAAAGGAAGCAAACTACCCGCTCGGCGGACATGATCCCTCGGCCGGAAGCCGGATTGGCTCAGCGCTGGCGGCTCGCATGTGCCGGCGTCTGGCGCGGATATTCTCGCCGCACAAGTCAACCGATGCGGAGGCGTTTTCTGCGGCATGGTTCTTTTCCGTCTGGTCGGAAATTTGTGTAATTTACCCAATTCGCCATCTTGCACGGCACATCTCTTCCCGACTCGGCAACAAGGTTATCCTCATTCCAATTCGAAGTAGCGCAATATCTTGTCTCAGTCATTGGGCCCCTAGTCAGCTTGAGCCGGTAATTTTGGCAGGAGAACTCCGGCGACGCGGAACTAAAGTGTTTTTGCTCGCCGATTCCGAGGAACTAAGAGTCCAATTCCTGACCGGAAAATCGGATCTCGATTTTATCGCGGATCCGGCCTGGTGGCGGTCTGAGGGCGCCGCCAAGGTCCCTTCTGATAGAAGGGAGCGGATTTTTAGCAGCGGCGGAATGCGAAATCCTAGCTTTGCAAGGGCGTCGATAGGCGCGGCGGCAGAGGTCGGCAACGCCAGGGATCCTCATGCCACAGCGGATATTTTGCTATGGGGCCAACAGGACAACGGTGAGCGAATCAGTGTGAACTTCAAAGTGGCAGAAAATTCCAGAGACTTCATAATATTTTCCCCATCCCACGAAATTCCGGATCTCGCCACTGGCTTCTTTCGTTTGATCGGCAGCGTTTCGAAAGCCGCATTGGCGACCGCACACAAGGCCGTCGCTGCAACCGGGGCTCGCGAGGCGCACATATCCGACCATTTGTTTTTCGAGTCCGCGCTGATCGGACATGCGGTGGGAGCAGCAGGAGGTGAGGTGCATCTGTGGCCCCACTCCTCCAATGCGGTACATGTGCCCTTTCATAAGCATAACGACATAGCCGTCGTCATCGCAATGACACGCAGCTCTCAACGCTTATGGGCGACTGTCGTTGATTCGGACAAGATTTCTGTCGATTCAAGTTTGATGCTGTCCAAGGGTCAGACTCCACGCCCTTATTCCGCCGAGGCTCCTATTCATGTTGTTGTCTTCGCTGGTGCGCACCAACTGAACAGAATGCCTATCCTTGACTACAAACGACATGAAAAGGCGCTGCACCGATTCTTTAACGCGCTAAATGCGCTGCCGTGGCGCTTCCAAGTCGTGGTAAAGCCTAAGGCGTATTGGGAGCCGGCGGACTGGCTCGAAAGATTTTTCCCATTGGGGCACCGGTTCAAGTTCAGCGATCAGGCGACCGCTGAACTAAATTTGTCAAACATGATATTCGTTTCCGTTTCGCTGGGAACGACAGCGCTGCTCGAAGGGATGGGCCGCGGCATTCCCGCTTTGATCGTCAGGGACTTTCCCGTTGTCGACTATACGGCACTAGATGCCGAGCATTTCCAGGTCGGGCCGCTTGAATTCGTCATGCAGGAGATAGAAGCCTGCCAGGAACGGTCTCATTACACAATGATGGCAGAACGAAATATGACTTGGTACGAACAGGAAACGGATTTCCCGGAATATCCAAAGTGATTGGGGTATAAGCGTGCTACCGGACACCACGCTCCCACTATTTAGGTAAATCGCACCGCATTTTAAAGGAATTTTATTGGTAATAATATTGTATAATTTGCTTATATCGACTGTTTTTGATCATATAGACAGTATTTATTAAATAAAAACAGAACTGACCTTTTCATAATATTCCTATTCAGGATTTTATTTGGCTCGAAGATCGGCGTATCAAACGATATTTGCAGGGATACGTCAGAATTTCTCAGGCAGGAAGCCCGAGTCATGCTTTCCAGATTCGACTATGACAGGAGGTGGAAGCGGGTGGAAATTGCTGCCAAAATATTATACGCATTAAATTGTGGTTGCTCGTAATAAAAATGTGCCGCAAAAAAATGTTTTTTTGGACATATGGAATCTGGTTTTGGTGGTTAAATATTGAACCTATAGTAAGCGCGGATGGGTGCAGGGGAGCGGCGTTGAGCGATATGTTGACGATCTAGAGTCGCTACGAGCAGGCCGCCGGTGAAGGACGAAATAGACGTGACAAAAGAAATATCGCAGATGGACTACGACGAAAATTATTATGAAGGACATTTTTG
The DNA here is from genome assembly GCF_003240565.2 of Rhizobium tumorigenes. Classification (NCBI taxonomy): domain Bacteria; kingdom Pseudomonadati; phylum Pseudomonadota; class Alphaproteobacteria; order Hyphomicrobiales; family Rhizobiaceae; genus Arminella; species Arminella tumorigenes. The sequence goes on along the minus strand of NZ_CP117256.1, from coordinate 719,866 downwards.
TGGGGTCGCATACAGTCGAACCGAGGCACACTGGTCCCAATTTTTCGGCAACGTCGCGGAGCACCTTTCTAAAAGCTTCAACCCCAAGCGAGTATTTGACGCAGGATGCGCCATAGGATTTCTTGTCGAGGAGCTGCGAAAGCGCCACATCGAGGCATTTGGTCGCGATTTTTCTGAATATGCAATCGAGAAGGTGCCCGAGACCCTCAAACCTTTCTGCGAGGTCGGTTCGATCGTTGACCCAATAGAGGGCGCCTATGACCTTATTACCTGCATCGAAGTGATCGAGCACATGACGGAGTCGGATGGTCGCCTTGCCATCGCCAACCTCTGCGCGCTAGCACCGCTGATCTTGTTTTCCTCCAGCCCTGACGCATTCGACGAGCCAACGCACATAAACGTGCAGCCGCCTCTCTACTGGTTACGAATTTTCAGAGAACACGGTTTTGCGCCACGCGCTGCGCACGATCCAAGCTATCTTTGCACTTGGGCCATGCTGCTTGAACGCCGGGACACTCCGGCGACAGATGAGGAACTAGAGGCTTACGCCTTAATAGTCCGAATGCGTATGGACCATCTTAAGCAGTTGCAGGAGCAGCATAGTCATCTAGGCGATGTTCACGCCGATTACGAACGTCGCCTAAACGACTTACGTCATGAGTGCAATTCACACGTGGCTGAGATGAAGCTGCGCCACGAGACGGAAGTCAATAGTTATCGGGATGCCCTTGAGACTATGAAGGTGCAGCATGAATCAGAAGTCGAGAGTTATAGGAGCACCAAGGACAATGAAAAGGCGGAAAAAGACGCCGTCATTGTCGACTTGAACGAAAGAGTTTCGGCCGCTCTCTCAGCGGTGAATGCAATGCGCACTTCTACAAGCTGGTGGCTCACAGCTCCCTATCGCAAGATCGGCCATCAAGCGCTGCGCGCTCGCCACGTTGCACGGGTGCTGCCAAAATTGGCCAAGAGTCGCGGTGGATATCTAAAGTTTCTAACTGCCGGCGCGCGAGTAGTTTCGCGCCGCGGCGTGCGCGGCGCTGTGTCATCGTGGCGTCTGGCAAACATGCCGCCCTCAGAGCAGACGGCGTACAGCGAGAACCTGACGATCGCCACAGACTACGCGTCTTGGTTGCGGACATACGCTGAGTTGAACGATGAGCATCGTAGACAGATCAGGTCAGACATCGATGCGTTTCAGGCGTGCCCTTTAATTTCAATCGTCATGCCCGTTTACAACCCCGATCTACGGTGGCTTGATGAGGCTATAAGGTCGGTAACTAGCCAGTTGTACTCCAAGTGGGAACTGTGCATCGCCGACGACTGCTCAACAAACAAGGGCGTGCGAGAGTTTCTGGAGCAGCAAACTGCAAATGACCCCAGGATTAAAGTCGTTCTGCGAGAGACAAACGGACATATTTCTGAAGCGTCTAACTCCGCAATCATGCTTGCCACCGGCTCGTGGATGGCTCTCCTAGATCAGGACGATCTTCTGAGCGAAGACGCATTATATTACATCGCCAGAACAATTAATAGGTTCCCTGATTGCGTCCTCATTTACAGCGATGAGGACAAGATAGAGGACGGCGTGCGGCGTGATCCATACTTCAAGCCGGATTGGAATCCCGATCTTCTACGAAGCCAGAATATGATTAGCCATCTCGCCGTGTATCGCTTGGATCGTATCCGCACTCTAGGCGGCTTCCGGAAAGGCTACGAAGGCTCGCAAGACCACGACCTTGTTTTGCGCTTCACAGAGGGACTTAAGAGTTCTCAGATTAGGCACGTCACGCGTGTGCTTTATCATTGGCGTAGCCATAACGAGAGCACCGCCCAGTCTGGAGGCAACAAAAGTTATGCATCTATGGCCGGTCGAAAAGCATTATTAGATCACTTGGAGCGGATTGGCTTATCTGGCGACATTACAGTTTTGCCGACAGGTATGTATCGTGTGACATATAAAATTCCAGATATTGCCCCGAAGGTTAGCTTGATTGTACCTACTCGTAATGGATTTGAATTAATCAGCCAGTGTGTTGATTCAATTTTAAAAAAGACGACGTATCCGAATTATGAGATTCTTATCGTAGACAATAATTCTGACGATCAACGAACTCTGGATTATTTCAAGCGATTGCAAGGAAATGATCGCGTGAAGGTTATTCACGACAACCAGCCCTTTAATTATTCTTCCATTAACAACCGTGCTGTCGAATTGGCAGACGGCGAATATGTAGGGTTGATCAACAACGATATTGAGGTGATATCACCCACTTGGCTTGACGAAATGATGGGGATTGCCATCCAGCGGGAAGTCGGTGTAGTTGGGGCGCGGCTCTGGTATCCCAATGACACCCTGCAACATGGCGGCGTTATTCTTGGCATACATGGTGTAGCCGGCCATGCCCACAAAATGATGTCTAAAGGCGCGCATGGATATTTTGGCCGCGGCGAAGTTATCCAAACTATGAGTGCCGTCACCGCAGCTTGCGTTGTCGTACGGAAGTCGACGTTTGAATTAGTTGGGGGGTTGGACGCGGACAATCTCAAGATTGCTTTTAATGACGTTGACTTTTGTCTAAAAGTCCGCGAGGCCGGTTTCCGTAACGTATGGACACCCTATGCAGAGCTCTATCATCATGAGTCCGCATCGCGGGGATATGAGGATACGCCTGAGAAGATGGCCCGTTTCCGCGCGGAAGTTTTTTTCATGATGGACAAGTGGAAAGACCACCTGCAATGTGATCCTGCATACAATCCCAATCTCGCGCTGAATAGCGACAATTTCTCACTTGCGTGGCCACCCAGAAATGATGGTGACCCAACTCTCGCATCGTGAGGTGTGCTGCATGCGCGGATTTTTTCGCACCTTTGATATAAGGTATCGCTCGCGTCGCGAATTTAGTAATCGCGCGTCTATCAGAATCGACCTAAAAGAGAATCATGTCCCATAAAAGAAACTACATGAAGCTGGCGCTGGCCGATCTGTGTCAGGGGATGAGGCGGCGCGAACTCTGGATCTACCTGGGCTGGAGAGACGTAAAGCGCCTTTACAATCGATCTGTGCTCGGCCCTTTCTGGCTGACGCTTTCGATGGGCGTCATGGTAGTCGGGCTTGGCCTGCTCTATTCTCAGATCATGAAAGTCGATGTGGCTCATTACCTCCCGAATCTAGCGATCGGATTGATTGCTTGGGGGCTAATCAGCGGCATTATAATAGGCGGCTGCAATATCTTTATCGCTGCCGGCGGGTCATTGCGGCAAATCCGAATGCCGCTAAGCATCCATGTCTACCAGTTCGTGTGGAGCCAGGTTCTTACCTTCGCGCACAACTTCATCATCTATTTCCTAATTATTGCATTCTTTGGCATAAATCCTGGCTGGTCCTCGTTGTTGTTTATCCCGGCACTGATTTTGATCATCATCAACGGCTTCTTTATATCTTTGATCCTAGGCCCGCTTTGTGCTCGCTTCAGAGATATCCCGATGATCATCGGCAGCGTCATGCAGCTAGCCTTCTTTTTGACACCGATTATCTGGAGCGCTCAGGCTCTAGAAGGACGCGGGCTGGTCCTGGCAGCAAATCCGTTTTACCATTTCATAGAGATCGTGCGCGATCCTTTGCTCGGCGGTACCGCCACCTTCACCAACTGGGCTGCCTGCGTCGCCATGACCACCGCTCTAGGCATTGTTGGGACCATTTTCTTCGCGCGTTACCGCGCGCGCGTCGTGTATTGGAGCTAAGCATCATGGCTAGTCTTTCACTGTACAACATTGTCGTCGATATCCCGATCTATCAGCCGGCAAACCGCTCGCTCAAGAACAACCTGCTAGCTTCGGTCACCGGTGGCCAGATCAGGCCAAAACAGGGCACCAACAGCATCGTTATCCGGGCAATTGATGACATGACCCTCGATCTTGATCACGGCGCCCGTGTCGGCCTCATTGGCCACAACGGCGCAGGCAAGTCGACCATTCTACGTGTCATGGCCGGCATCTATGAGCCGACCGCAGGCAGTGTCCGGGTGGAAGGTGACGTGGCGTCGATGTTTGATATCGGTTTTGGTATGGACCCAGAGGCATCCGGCTGGGAGAACATCATCCTGCGCGGTATGTATCTCGGGTACTCCAAACAGGATATCGTTGCCGCCTCGCCGGAAATCGGCGCGATGACGGGCTTGGGCGAGTTCCTGGACATGCCTTTGCGGACCTACAGCGCCGGGATGTCCACTCGCCTGGCCTTTGCCGTTTCCACCTCTATCCAGCCGGATATTCTTCTTATCGATGAGGGCATCGGGGCAGGTGACGCGGCCTTTTTGGCGCAGGCCAAGGAACGCATGCGCACTTTTATCGGTTCAGCTGGCATCCTCGTCCTCGCCTCCCATTCGAACGAACTTATCCGGGAATGGTGTTCGGAGGGTCTGTGGCTGGAGCATGGACGCGTGCGGATGCGCGGTCCCGTCGAGGAGGTGCTAGACGCTTACAAGGAATCCGTCGGGCACTGATCACACTCCTCTCATGGTATGCCTGCGCGACTGAATTTGGATCAATTAAATGCGGTCGGTGATGGATGGCAATCATGAGCCGGAGGACAGGCAGCTGTTCGCAGGCGACTTAACGGGCAGTGGTTGGCAGCGAGTAGGCTGTGTCATCGTCACCTATCGGCCCCACCATGAGCCGTTGTTGAGGCAGGTCGCCGCCATTCACATGCAAGTCGGTACCATCGTCCTGGTCGACAACGGCGATGGTTTGTCGCTACCGACGTTTCCGGAAGAGTACGGTCTGGAGGTGATCTGCCTTGGCGCGAACGATGGCATTGCTCGGGCTCAAAACGTCGGAATACAAAGGTTATTCGACCGGGGTGCAACCCACATACTACTACTTGATCAGGACAGCTTGCCGGCGGCCGATATGGTGGCCTGTCTTCTGGAAGGCCTGACCCAATTGCAGCAGTCGGGGATTGCGGTTGCGGCGGTCGGGCCACAGTACAGCGATCCTCGTCAAGGCGCCCATTCGCCTTTTGTCTACCGGGAAGGGTTGGCGCTCAAGGAGCGCTCGCCTCACGACCCGCCATCGTCAGCGGTGTCGGCAGACTTCCTGATTGCTTCGGGTTGCCTTATTCCCACAGCCGTTCTGGGCGCTGTCGGCGCCATGGACGAGAGCTTGTTCATAGACTACGTCGATATCGAATGGGGGCTTCGCGCGCAGCATCTGGGATATTCCAGCTACGGGATACCGGTGGCGCAGATGGAGCATAGTCTCGGTGACGACTGGATCGTCCACAGAGGGCGGCGGTTCCCAGTTCATAGCCCGCTCCGGCATTATTACTATACACGCAACTCACTTCTGCTTGCTCGCCGTCCCTGGATCGGCTGGCCCTGGCGGTTTATCCTCCTTCGGCGCATGGCAAAGCAATTCGTCTTTTTCAGCGTCTTCGTACCCGGCAAACGGCTGGAAAATGCTTGGATGATGACACGTGGTGTCTTACACGGGGTCCTAGGACGCAGCGGAAAATTATGAATAACACACCTTTACGGGCGATCGCCATTGACCCAGCAGACTGACAAGCCAACCGAATTCACGATTTTCGTGCATGTCTTCTATCCCGAAGTCTGGGAGGAAATGCGCCTGGAAATCGCCGATGTCGTCCGGCAGCCTTTTGGTCTCATCGTCACGCGGCCGCCCGGCATAGGCGCGGTGGCCATTCCGGACACGCCATTTCTCACCTTCTCATGCCAGATCGAACTGGAAAACCGCGGGCGCGACATCCTGCCTTTCCTGCGCGCGCTCCGCCACCCGGACCTGCCGCAGACGGATATCGGCTTGAAACTGCATACGAAGCGCTCACCACATCGCTCCGACGGGGCCGACTGGCGGCGTTTCATGTGTCGCTCGCTCTTGGAAACAGACGGGCAGGACGCGTCTCTTGGCCATAAATTGCTGGCGCAAGAGAAACGGATCGCTCTTGTTGCTCCGCGGGCGCATCTCATGCCGCTCAATGGTCGCACGTCGATCAACGACGGCATCATGTCGGGCATGCTCGCCGGCCTTTTCGGCCCGGATATGGCAGTCGATGTCACAGCGACCCGTTTCGCTGCCGGATCGATGTTTTGGTTCCGGCGCTCGCCGCTGACGCCGCTACTTACGGACGATATCGAAGCTCAGTTCGCCGCCGAACATGGACAGTTGGACGGAACAGCGGCACATGCGCTCGAACGACTGTTTTCCGCCATCGTCGTGCGTCAGGGTTTCCTGTCCTGCGCCATGGAAAACGCCGTGCCCGTCCTCGAGGCGCCGTCATCGACGCTCTCGACCGCGCAGTTGGCTGACCTCATTGAGCGGACCTTGATCCGCGAAAACCCGTTCTCGCTCCCTCTCCGGGATTTCTGGCGAAAAAATCCGCTTCTCCTGAGAGTGGCGCATGCTGTCTACGCTCGCCTGCCCAAAGGTATCATACGCGTCCTTCGCACAGCAATTCAGCGCTGACGGCATTCCGCTACCAGAAGGGTTAGGCTCATCGTCATGGTTACGAATAAAACGCGCATCGCCTTCGTCATTTCCGAAGACTGGTTTTTCGTGTCGCATTTCCTGCCCATGCTGCGTGCCGCGCAGGATGCCGGCCTTGATCCGCTCATCATTACCCGCGTTGGCCGTTGTCGGTCGACCCTGGAAAGACTGGGCGCTCGCGTGATTCCGCTGAATGTCGAACGGCGTAGTATCGGACCGTTGGCCGTCGCCTCTTCGGTTCGGCGCATGGCAAAAATATTACGGGCAGAAAAGGTCGATATCGTTCACTGCATCGCGTTGCGTTCGATTATTCTCGGCGGTCTCGCGGCCACTTTGGCGGGGGTTAGAAACCGCGTCATGGCGGTTACCGGTGGCGGCTTGCTGACTGCCAATAGGGGCTTAGGCGCTGGAATTTTGCGTCGTCTTATCAAGAGTTCCATCACGCTGATTGCCTTGCGCGGCCAAAACCAGTTTCTTTTCGAGAACGTCACCGATCCCTTAAGTTTCGGGCTGGCGCCCACTGCTTCCAATGTCACCATCGTGCCGGGCGCCGGGGTCGATCCGCAGTTCTACACGCCTGCCGCGCCGGCCACGGCCGGTGCACTGAAAATCGCCATGGTCAGCCGCATGGTCTGGTCCAAGGGAGCCGATCTCGCCGTCGAAGCGGTGTCGATCGCCCGTGCGCGCGGATATGATGTCTGCCTTTCCTTGTATGGCACGCCGGACCCATCCAACCCGAGATCGCTTTCCGAAGAAACGCTGAACAGCTGGTCGATGCGGCCGGGGATAAAATGGCAGGGCGCAACACAGGATGTGCGGTCGGTTTGGGCCGCGCATGATTTGGCGTGCCTGCCAACCAGAGGCGGAGAAGGGCTGCCGCGTTCGATCCTGGAAGCAGGCGCCTGCGGCCGGGCCATCCTGACCACCAATGTTCCAGGTACCCGCGACTTCGTGCGGGAAGGGCAGGAGGGCTGGCTCGTTCCACCCGACGACGTCCTGGCACTCGCGGATCGGATCTGTGCCCTGGCATCGTCTCCCGCACTGGTGGCGAAGGCCGGTGTCGATGCCCGCGAGCGGATCGTGGCTGGATTCACGGAAGCGCATGTGGAGGGGCAGGTGTCAGCGCTCTACCGACGTTTTCTGGCGTCCTGAACGACAACGAACCCATGCCATGGGACGGTCTCAGCCTGCCAGGGACGCGCTGCCGGTTGAACCGCCGTCACCGGACGGCGGTCCGCAGACGGTATCTCAAAACGCGCTGTCGTCTCGCGCCTCGGCGAGCTTCATCAGATACTTTCCATAACTGCTCTTGCCGAGGCCGATTGCGAGCTTTGTCAGTTGAGCGTCGTCGATATGACCCATACGGTAGGCAACTTCCTCCGGGCAGGCGACTTTGAAGCCCTGGCGCTTTTCCAATGTACTGACGAACTCTGCGGCTTCGAGCAGACTGTCGGGCGTACCGGTGTCGAGCCATGCGTAACCGCGACCCATCAGTTCCACCGAAAGCTGACCGCGTTCCAAATAGATGCGATTGACGTCCGTTATCTCCAACTCTCCGCGCGCGGACGGCTTCAGGTTAGCGGCAATGTCGACCACCTGCTCGTCGTAAAAATAGAGACCTGTCACCGCCCAGTTGCTTTTCGGCTTCTCAGGCTTTTCTTCGATTGAAAGAGCCTTCATGGAGTGGTCAAACTCGACCACGCCGTATCGTTCAGGATCTGTGACATGATAGGCAAAGACGCGAGCGCCGCGGGTAGTGTCTGCGCCCGACTTTAACAGTTGTGGCAGGCCGTGGCCGTAATAGATATTGTCGCCGAGAATCAGCGCCGAGGGATTGCTGCCGACAAAGTCCGCACCGATCACGAAAGCCTGGGCGAGACCATCCGGGCTAGGCTGCACGGCGTAATCGATGGAGATGCCCCAGTTGCTGCCATCGCCCAGCAGGCGCTTGAACGCCTCGTTGTCATGGGGCGTTGTGATGATCAAAATTTCCCTGATACCGGCAAGCATCAGCGTTGTCAGCGGGTAATAGATCATAGGCTTATCGTAGACCGGCATCAGCTGCTTGGACACGGCCATGGTGATCGGATAAAGGCGAGAGCCGGAGCCGCCCGCAAGAATGATGCCCTTCATGCTTCTTTCCTTGTGTCATGAGACGATGGGAGCGTCTTTGTAGAAGCGTCCTCCCATCCAGCCGCTTGGCAGCAGCCGGAACGCTCCCTATGTCTTAGGTCGTTAAAAGTCTTTCACAAACCACTCTCGTGGACTGTCGCCAGTCCGGAAGCACGATTGCGTAGATATCATGGAGCTTGCCGTTCGATAGCCGTGAATTGGCCGGTCGGCTGGCTGGCGTCGGATAGTCCGCGGTGGTGATGCGCCCGACAGTTACCGTCTTGCCGGTTGTCTGATGCAGATTGGCAAAAATCTCTTCGGCGAATTCCGCCCAGGTCGCCTCGCCGCTGCCGGTCAGATGGAACACACCGCGCAACTTCGGAACGGCATCCTTGACCAGCCGCTGAGCGATTGCGATCACCGCATCGGCGATGTCGAGAGCGCTGGTCGGCGTACCCCGTTGATCGGCAACGACGTTTATGGCGTCGCGCGTTTCAGCCAGCCGTAGCATCGTCTTGACGAAATTAGCACCGTAAGGCGAATAAACCCAGGCGGTTCGAAGGATTGCGTGGTTTGCGGTCGCTGCTGCAATCGCCTGCTCGCCTGCCAGCTTGGATTTGCCGTAGACAGAGGTAGGCCCTGTCTCGTCTGTCTCGACATAGAAACCGTTCTTGTCGCCGGGAAACACGTAGTCGGTCGACAGGTGCACGACTGGAATGCCGAGTTCCTCGGCGATGGTTGCGATCGCTGCCGGACCGTCAGCATTGATGGCAAAGGCCGCCGCCTCATCGCTCTCGGCCTTGTCAACCGCCGTGTAGGCGGCGGCCGAAACGATCGCATCGGCTTTAAGGTCAACGAGAGCTGTTCGGATGGACTCCTTGTCGGCCAAATCCAGTTCCGGGCGGCCGACAGCGACAATCTCGACACCGGCAAACGGCCCACGCTCGATCAGCGCGCTCACCACTTGTCCACGTTTTCCTGTGACGGCTATCCGCATGTTACTGTTCCCGAACCTATTTCAGTACGCCGAGACGCTCGCCAGAATAAACACCCTGACGCAGCGGCTGCCACCACCATTCATTGTCGAGATACCAGCGCACGGTGCGCTCAATACCGCTGTCGAAATTCTCTTGCGCTTTCCAACCCAACTCTCTCTCCAGCTTGGTGGCGTCGATGGCGTAGCGCGCGTCATGGCCGGGGCGGTCGGTAACATACGTGATCAGCTCGGCATGAGGCCTTGCCTTGGGACGCAGCTGGTCCATCAGTTCGCAGACGCGGGTGACGACGTCGATGTTGCGGCGCTCGTTGCGACCGCCGACGTTATACTTCTCGCCCAACCGGCCACGCCCTGCGATCAAATCGAGGGCGCGCGCGTGGTCCTCGACATAAAGCCAGTCGCGAATATTGACGCCCTTTCCATAGACCGGGAGCGGCTTGCCATCCATGGCATTGAGGATGATGAGCGGGATCAGCTTTTCCGGAAAGTGATAGGGACCGTAATTGTTGGAGCAGTTTGACACCACAACGGGCAGGCCATAGGTGTGGTGCCATGCGACCGCCAAGTGGTCGCTTGCTGCCTTCGAAGCGGAATAGGGTGAGGATGGATCGTAAGGCGTGATCTCTTCGAACAAGCCTTCTTCCCCGAGCGAGCCGTAGACCTCATCGGTCGAAACATGGAGGAAACGGAAGGACGCTTTACGGTCGGCCGGAAGGTCGTTCCAATAATGCCGTGCCGCTTCCAGAAGGCTGAAGGTCCCTATGACATTGGTCTGCACGAAGTCAGCGGCGCCGCTGATCGAACGATCGACATGGCTTTCGGCGGCCAGATGCATGATACGATCTGGCTGGAAGGAGGCCATGGCCTCCGACATCTTCTGCAGGTCGCAGATATCGGCCCGAAGGAACCTGTAGTTCTGGGCGCCATCGACATCCCTGAGCGATGCAAGATTGCCGGCGTAGGTCAGTTTGTCGACGTTCAAGACCTCGGCACCGACGTCTTTCACGAGATGACGGACGAGTGCCGAACCGATAAACCCTGCTCCGCCTGTGACAAGAATGCGCATGTTCTTCTGTCTCCGTGGCTTTATTCGTTGATCATCTGAAAGTATGCGGGAAGCTCCGCCAAAGTTGGCTGTTCCTTGTCCTTGTTGGACAGGATGGCGTCTTGGAGCGGCAGGGGCCACGCGATACCGATGCTTGGATCGTTCCACAGAAGGCCGCGATCGTTCTCCGCGCTGTAGGGCGCTGTCACCTTGTATGAGATCACGCAGTCGGGAACCAGGGTCGCAAAGCCGTGGGCAAATCCTGCCGGGATCCAGAGCTGCTCGCCGTTTTCCTTTGAGAGTTCGAGCCCGTACCATTGTCCGTAGGTCGCCGATCCCACGCGGATATCGACGGCGACATCGAAGATCCTTCCTGCGATACACCGCACCAATTTACCTTGCGCCAATGGCTCCAGCTGGAAGTGCAACCCACGCACCGTTCCGACAGAAGCCGAGAGAGACTCGTTTTCCTGTACAAATGTGACGTCTGCCACATTCTCGCGGAACCAACCCTCCTTAAACGTCTCGGAAAAGTACCCGCGATGATCACCAAGTCTGTTAGGGGTAATTTTTGTCAGGCCAGCAAGCGGCAATCGGTCGATCTTCATCATACACCCATCTGTTCCACTCGATCCTTTGTAATTTCCGAGACCGGTTTGCAAGCGACTTCTATCGAATCACAAATCTCCGGTCATCCTTTTTAGACTCAAGGACCGTTCAACCCTTAAAAGAGCCGGGTGGAGGAGATACGCGATTGCCAGCTATGACTGAAAGTTAAAGGTTTTCGCGGGCGGGCTCGACAGAACCCCTTCCATTCGCCAAGTTTCAACACCGCAGTTTCCGTGTCCGAACCGACATTTCGCGGATAGAATGCCGGTGACAGCAGTTGAAAACTTTCTGGGCGCCCTCGGTGCAAGCCTAGATCAACGAGAACCTCTAGAGACGCTTCGCGTATGACGCGATGCGCGCGAGGATCTCTTTCAGGCTTGGCCTGCCATGATAATAGGGGCCGCGGTCCGCTCATACGCGCGTTCGTAAAGTGCGAATATCTGGGGGTTGGAAAGACTGAACGCCGGGTTGCTGCTGATATCCGGATTGTCGAGTTTCGGGAAGCGCCGGTTCTTGTGGGCGCGATACGTGCCCGTACCGATGAAAGCTTGCACGTGGGCTCGATACGTGCCCGTACCGATGAAAGCTTGCACGTGGGCTTGGTTCAGCAGGCAGTAGACGTCATAATAATGTCGAAGGAAATTGACGGGCAATTGTCCGGTTTCCTGCTGCCGTCGATACTTTGTGGAGATGGTCTGAAGCTTTTCCACCAGAGTGTAGCCGGGTTCGTAGCAGGGCACGGACAGCGCGCGATTGTCGATCAGTTCCACCAGCAATGACGCATAGTCGTATGCCCAGGAGCTAATATCCCTTTCGATATTGGGGGTAACTGTATCGAAGCCGGCTTCGAGCAGTACGCCATCCTTTAGCTCAGACTTCACGCCTGTCATCCCGGGATAATAGAGGCGGATGCCACCGCTGCGATAACTCTCGTTGTCGAAGTCAGTATCGCGCTCGATGTTTCGAATTCCGTTGATCGTGAAACGCGCCAAGATTGACGAAAGGTCCCCTGGGCGCTTGGAACCAAGAACCTCGCTATGCCTCGCCAAGTCTTGCCTTCCCGCTTAAAACGAATATCCGATCGCCTTCGATCAGGGAAACGGGACAACTTTTCCTCCGCAAACCAGTTCGTCGCTTTTCGCATGGCTGCGCTGCAACAAAGTCTATTTAATGTGCTGAAACATCGGATATCTTCTAGCCGTCGAAGCAATGCATCTCCTCCCGCATCGCTTCGAATTCAGACGTCCACTCCTCCCCCGCAGGGACGTCTGTCGGAACAGCGGCTTTCCTCCTCGTAAGCTGTCTGTTCGGTTCTTTTCGAAAGCCTGCCGCACCTCCTCCTCCCGCGGCAGGCTTTTCGTTTGGGGACCATCGCGTCAAAGGCCGAGGGCGAGTTGCGGTTCTGCCTCGTGGTCGCTCGTGTTCAGCGATGACAGGGTCACGCCCAGCAGTCGCACAGGACGTTTGAACGGGAACACCGAGGCAAGCAGGATCTCTGCGGCCTCCAGCACCATGTCGATATCCGAGACGGGTCCGGACAGGGTTTTGCTGCGGGTCGCCTGGCTGAAATCCGAATATTTGATTTTGACGGTCACCGTCTTTCCCCTGATGTCGTTGGCCTCGCAAGAACGCCAGACCTTTTCGGCCAACGGCCTCAGCTCGGCCTTGGCCAGATCGAGATCGTCGATGTCCTCGACGAAGGTATCCTCGGCGCCAACGGATTTCCGGATCCGGTCGGGCCTGACCCGGCGTTCGTCGATGCCACGGGCGATCCCGAAGAAATAGGGCCCGGACTTGCCGAACGTCTGCTGGAGGAAGGCAAGAGACTTCGATTTGAGGTCAAGGCCGGTCTCGATGCCGTGCCGTTTCATGCGCTCGGCCGTCGCCGGCCCGACGCCATGGAATTTCTTGACGGGGAGGGTTTCGACGAAGCCCGGGCCATTCTTCGGCGTGATCACCGCCTGGCCATTCGGCTTGTTCAGGTCGCTTGCCATCTTGGCCAGAAACTTGTTGTAGGAGATGCCAGCGGATGCATTGAGTCCGGTGACAGCCTTGATCTTTGCGCGGATCTCCAGCGCAATGTGCGTGGCGATCTCCATGCCCATCAAGTTTTCGGTCACGTCGAGATAGGCCTCGTCGAGCGACAGGGGCTCGATAAGGGATGTGTACTCAGCAAAGATGTCCCGGATCTGCTGCGACACCTGCCGATAGACCTCGAAGCGTGGCGGCACGAAGATCAGCTCCGGACATTTCCGCCTGGCGGTGACGGACGGCATGGCCGAGTGGACACCGAAGGTTCGCGCTTCGTAACTGGCCGCCGCCACGACGCCCCGGGCCGCCGATCCGCCAACGGCCAGCGGCCGTCCGCGCAGGTCGGGATTGTCGCGCTGCTCGACCGAGGCATAGAAGGCATCCATGTCGACATGAATGATTTTGCGGGTTGGCGGTAGCGTCACGTCGTTCATGGCGGCCATCTGGGCATGTCAGCGAAACAAAAAGAGAACATACCAGCGTCTGGAACGATAGCCAAGACGCCTGATGCTCACCTGCCGGGAAACGAGGAAACCAGTGGGGCCGAGAGACGTTGTGAACGGCGACATCAGCAAGAGGAGATAGCCGCATGGCAGACGACAGCACCCTGACGATCCGAGCCACCTTCGCGACCCGCGCGGCAGCCGATCTGGCGGTCGAGCATCTGGTTCAGCAGCACGGCATCGCAAGGCCGGACATCTTCGTCCAATCCACCACCGCTGACAACACCGTCGGCACCTCGCCATCGGGCGGAGACGTGTCCCACAATGAGGGTGCGCGCGATGACGCGCCGCTTGGCGGCGAGATCGAGGTGTCCGCCGATATTGCCGCCAGCCAAGTTGGCGCTGTCCAACGCAGTCTGGGGGAGGCGGGTGCGATCCGCGTCTCCGGCCGATAGGCACCGCCAAGCCTTTGCACGACAGTGGCGAAGGGGTCTCCCCACCGGGGAGCCACATCGAACCTTCCCCCGAAAGGTAAACCGTGTCCCCGGTCGCATCCATTCCGCGACCGGAGGCAACCGGTGCCTCGTCCAGCTACGCGCCCAGCGATTTTTTTTGTGAGGCCAGACACGGCGCAAACGGGGATACGGCGCTGATTCGGCTCAAGAATCTTCGTCCTTGCTAAAATTGGAGGAGGATATTCCTATTTTATACTGGCTTGACTCTCGTTGCGCGACAGAACAGAACGTGAACTTCAATCGATAAAACGGCATGACGTCGTTCTGATGAGCCCCACGAACCGAGAGGATTGCGTGAACGATGACGGCTGCACGCGCGCACGTCATAGCCGATCTGCGCAGCCGTATCGCCTCCCTTGGGCGTGGCCCGGCGATGCCATTGGAAAGCCTGCCCTTCGGTGTCGCCGAGATCGATGCCGTGCTGCCAGGAGGCGGTCTTGCGCGCGGCGCTCTTCATGAGTTCGCAGGCGGTGGCGTCGGTGCCGTCGATGGAGCCGCCGCCGCCCTGTTCGTTGCCGGGATTGCGGCCCGCACCAAAGGCAAGATCGTCTGGTGTCTGACGCGTCCAGACCTGTTTTTCCCGGCGCTGGCCCAAGCGGGCCTCGATGCGAACCGCGTCATCTTCGTCGAGGGCGATCGGCAGGAGGACGTGCTTGCCTCCATGGAGGAGGCCTTGTCCTATGGCGGCCTCGGCGCGGTCGTGGGCGAGCTCGTGCGACTGCCGATGCTGGAAAGCCGGCGCCTGCAGCTTGCCGCCGAACAAAAGGGGACCTTGGCCCTCGTCGTTCGCAGATGGCGCCGCCAGACGGAAGCCAACGACTTCGGTCAACCGACCGCTTCGGTCACGCGGTGGCGCGTGAGCGTGCTGCCGTCGGTGGCCTTGCCCGTGCCCGGCGTCGGGCGGGCAACCTGGTTGCTGGAGCTGATGAGATCGCGGGCCGGCGCCTGTGCCGAGTTTATCGTTGGAGCGTGTGATGACCAGGGTCGTATCGATCTACCTTCCGGATCTGTCGACGGATCGCATTCGTCGCGCCGCCGATCCGGCCATTCCGGTTGACCAGGCCATTGCCGTGATTGCAAAAAGCGGATCGAAACGCTGGGTGTCGGCGGCCGACGATCCCGCCAGAAAAGCAGGTGTGCGCATCGGCATGGCGGCTGCAAAAGCCCAGGCCCTGTTCCAGGGACTGCTGATGATCGACGCGGACCTGCAGGCCGATGCTGCGGCTCTTGAGCGGATCGCGTTGTGGGCTTTGACCCAGTATTCGCCTATCGTTGCCGTCGACGCTCCCAACGGCATCGTCATGGACACGGAGGGCGCCGACCATCTCAAGGGTGGGGAGCGCGCCATGCTGACGGGCATCGCCAATCGGTTCGCCGCCAAGGGTCTGACAACGCGTGTCGCCATTGCCGACACATGGGGCGCTGCGCACGCCTGCGCACGGGCGATCAAAAGAGAGACGGTCATCATACCCAGAGGCGAGACCGTGCGCGCCGTCGAGCGCTTGCCCATAGCGCTGCTGCGACTGCCTGACAAGACCGTCAGCGATCTCAGGACCCTTGGCTTTCGCACGATCGGGGAGCTCTCAGCGACGCCGCGCGCGCCGCTGACGCTTCGCTTCGGACCCGAGATCGGGCGACGGCTCGACCAGATGGTCGGTCGTGCCCGCGAGCCGATCGAGCCCATAAGAAGCCCTGGGCAGATTGCGGTCGCTCGCTCTTTCCAGGACCCGATCGGTGCGGCCGAGACGATCGATAAATATGTCGGGCGCCTGGTCGTCGAGCTCTGCGCCGAACTCCAAAGACAAGGGCTGGGGGTCCGGCGTGCCGACCTGATCATCGACACGGTCGACAATACCCGCCAGGCCATTCGTGCCGGAACGGCAAAGCCTGCAAGGGACGTGGCCTGGCTCACCAAGCTGTTCAAGGACCGCACCGAAAGGATCGATCCAGGTTTCGGCATCGAGAGGCTGACCCTGGTCGCCGTCCTGTCGCAGCCGCTCGGCGAGACCCAGACGACATCGTGGTTCATCGAGGATGGTGTCCAGGATATCACGCCGCTTGTGGACATCTTCGGCAACCGCGGCCAGCGGGTTTACCGCCTGGCACCGGTGGCCTCCGATGTCCCGGAGCGCAGCGTCCGGCGAATTGCTGCCACCGCTGACGATATCGACGTCTTCTGGTCGCATCATTGGCCGCGTCCGGTCCGTCTGCTTGCCCATCCGGAGGAGGTCGAGGTGATCGCGCTGCTTCCCGACCATCCGCCGGTGTCGGTCACGTGGCGGGGCAAGCGCCGGCGGGTCAGACGCGCCGATGGGCCCGAGCGCATCTTCGGCGAATGGTGGCAGCGCACGTCCGAATGGGCGGCGGTTCGCGACTACTTCATCGTTGAGGACGACGCAGGCGAGCGCCTCTGGATTTTCCGCTCCGGCGATGGTGTCGATGGCGGGACCGGATCCCACACCTGGTTTGTCCACGGAATTTTTGCATGAGATATGCCGAGCTTCAGGTCACCACACAGTTCAGTTTTTTAAGGGGCGCAAGTTCGGCCCAGGAGCTGTTTGCAACCGCGAAGGCGCTGGGTATCGATGCGATCGGGGTCGTCGATCGCAACTCGCTTGCCGGGATCGTCCGGGCTCTCGAGGCCTCGCGCGAAACAGGCGTGCGCCTGGTGGTCGGATGTCGCCTCGATCTGGCGGACGGCATGTCGATCCTGGTTTATCCGACCGACCGCGCTGCCTATTCCCGGCTAACCCGGCTGATCACGCTGGGGAAGGCAAGGGGCGGGAAGAACAACTGCATTCTGCATCTGGACGACGTCGCGATCTATGCGGATGGCCTGCTCGGTGTCCTGATCCCGGACATCACCGACGATATCTGCGCGGTCCAACTCCGCAGGTTGACCGAGGTCTTTGGAGATCGTTCCTATCTGTCACTGTCGCTGAGACGCCGCCCCAACGACCAGCTGCGGCTTCATGATCTGTCGAATATGGCCGCGCGGCTCAAGGTCAAGACCGTCGTCACCAATGACGTGCTGTTTCACGAGCCAGAGAGGCGTCAGTTGCAGGACATTGTCACCTGCATTCGCAACAATACGACGATCGACGAGGTCGGTTTCGAACGCGAGCGTCACGCCGACAGGTATCTCAAGCCGCCCGAGGAAATGGAGCGTCTGTTTCCTCGCTATCCAGAAGCGCTACGGCGAACCATGGAGATCGTCGATCGCTGCAAATTCTCGCTCGAGGAATTGACCTACCAGTATCCGGAAGAAGCCATCGTTCCTGGAAAATCGGCCCAGGAGTCCCTCGAACACTATGTCTGGCAATGTGTGCCGGATCGCTATCCGGAAGGCCTGCCGCCAAAAACGCTGCAGATCGTCCGGCATGAGCTCGACCTGATCCAGAAGATGAAATACGCGCCTTACTTTCTCACCGTGTTTTCGATCGTGCGGTTTGCACGGGGCCAAGGCATCCTCTGCCAGGGACGCGGCTCGGCTGCGAACTCGGCCGTCTGCTACATTCTTGGCGTCACCTCGATCGATCCAGAAACGAACGATCTCCTGTTCGAGCGCTTCGTCAGCCAGGAGCGGGACGAGCCGCCGGACATCGATGTCGATTTCGAGCACCAGCGGCGCGAGGAAGTCATCCAGTGGATCTACAGGACCTACGGCCGGGAAAAGGCTGCCCTTTGCGCGACCGTGACGCGCTATCGCGCCAAGGGCGCCATCCGTGACGTCGGCAAGGCGCTGGGCCTGCCGGAAGATTTGATCAAGGCGTTGTCGTCGGGCATGTGGTCGTGGTCGGAAGAGGTGAGCTCCCGTAACGTGAAAGAGCTCAATCTCAATCCCGACGATCGTCGGCTGGTCCTGACGCTGCAGCTGGCCCAGCAACTGATGGGCGCACCCCGTCATCTCGGGCAGCATCCCGGCGGCTTTGTTCTAACGCGGGACCGTCTCGATGATCTCGTTCCCATCGAGCCGGCCAGCATGAAAGACAGGCAGATCATCGAGTGGGACAAGGACGATGTCGAAGCCCTGAAAATGATGAAGGTGGACGTTCTGGCGCTGGGCATGCTGACCTGCATGTCCAAGGCGTTCGACCTGATCCGCGAGCACAAGGACGAAGACCTGGATTTGTCCAAAATTCCTCAGGAGGATCAGGCGACCTATGCGATGATCCGCAAGACCGACACGCTGGGGACGTTCCAGATCGAGAGCCGGGCGCAAATGGCGATGCTGCCGCGTCTGAAGCCCAGGACATTTTACGATTTGGTTGTCCAGGTTGCGATCGTCCGCCCGGGACCAATCCAGGGCGACATGGTGCATCCGTACCTGCGCCGGCGTGAGGGCAAGGAGAAGGTCGAGTATCCCACCCCGGAACTGGAAGCCGTGCTTGGGAAGACGCTGGGCGTGCCGCTTTTTCAGGAATCGGCGATGCGGGTCGCGATGGTCTGTGCCGGTTTTACCGGCGGAGAGGCCGACCAATTGCGCAAGAGCATGGCGACCTTCAAGTTCAGCGGGGGCGTGTCGCGGTTCAAGGATAAACTGGTCTCGGGTATGGTGCGAAACGGCTATACCGCCGCGTTCGCCGAAAAGACCTTCAGTCAGCTCGAGGGGTTCGGCTCCTATGGCTTTCCGGAATCCCACGCGGCTTCCTTCGCGCTGATCGCCTATGCGTCCAATTTTGTGAAGTGCCACTTCCCGGACGTCTTTTGCGCGGCCCTGTTGAACAGTCAGCCCATGGGCTTTTATGCGCCCGCCCAGATCGTCGGCTGTGCCCGCGCCCATGGCGTCGAGATCCGCCCCGTCTGTATCAACCAATCCCGTTGGGATTGCACGCTGGAGCGGATCGGCAGTACCGAGCGCCATGCTGTCCGGCTGGGCATGCGGATGGTGAGAGGTCTCGCCGTCTCGGACGCCGCCCGGATTGTCGCCGCGCGAATGAACAGTGAATTTGCTTCCGTCGATGACATGTGGCGCCGGTCGGGTGTTCCGGCTGCCTCGCTGGTCGAACTTGCGGAGGCAGATGCGTTTCGGCCGGCCCTGAAGCTCGAGAGACGCGACGCCCTTTGGGCGATCAAGGCGCTGCGCGACGAGCCGCTGCCTTTGTTTGCCGCTGCTGCCGATCGCGAGATGCAAACGATCGCCGAGCAGCGGGAGCCCGAGGTCGCGCTCAGGCAGATGACCGAAGGCCATAATGTGGTGGAGGACTATGGCCATACCGGGCTCACGCTTCGCGACCACCCGATCGCCTTCCTGCGAACCGATCTGGCAAAGCGCAGCATCGTGACCTGCGAGGAGGCCATGACGGCACGGGATGGTCGATGGGTCCTGACGGCAGGCCTGGTTCTTGTGCGGCAGAAGCCGGGCTCCGCGAAAGGTGTGATGTTCATCACGATCGAGGATGAAACCGGACCTGCGAACATCGTGGTCTGGCCAAAGCTGTTTGAAAGGCGGCGTCGGGTTGTGCTGGGAGCCTCGATGATGGCGATCAACGGCAAAATCCAGCGGGAAGGCGATGTCGTCCATCTCGTCGCCCAGCAGCTGTTCGACCTGTCAGGCGATCTGTCCGGCCTTGCAGACCGGGAGATCGCGTTCAATTTGCCGGCGGGCCGGGGAGACGAGTTTGCCCATGGCTCTGCCGGAGGTGGAGACGCAAGAGATCGGGCACCGTCGCCCAGACCGCGGGACATTTTTGTGCGCTCCTTCCGAGTTCGGCATGACGAGTTCCATGCCGAGCCCGATCCTCAGCGGAGCCCACTCCCAAAAGTCCGTGCGGAAGGCAAATGACCCGTCTCGGATCGATCCTATGAGGTGAAGTGTTGGCGTGCGACTATGTCCGCCATACAGGAACGGTCGACCTGATCGGTCGATATGACGCGGCGCACCATCACAGATATATGATGGTGGACGATGAAGGCATGCGACGACGCCCCTATTTGTCGCCGCCCACAGCGCAAGCTTAAAAGGCACGGGCGCCGTGTGAGCACTTTTGCGCCCAGATCTTTGCCAACGAAGCGGAGCCGACCATGCCAAGCCCCATCGATCTGGAACAGTCCCGCCGCGACCTCCTCATTTCGTCTACCGCGACCGTGGTGGGGTCCGGGATAGCGGGCAAGGCAATGGCAACTGAATGGCGGGGAGCGAAGCGACCTTCACATCTAAGGTCTCGCTGACTGTAAACGGAGACCGTCACGAACTCGACGTCGACCGTCTGTCATTACTTGGCAACCTTACGGCCCTCAAGTGAATTGAATAGTTCGTCGGCGGTAAGTCAGCGCGTGCACGCGTTAAAAGTTTTTGAACACCAAACATGGAAAACCGGCGCGCTCGACAATTTTGCAGGTGTCTTCCGCATCTCTACGCTGTGTCCTTCCTATTCGAGCAGAATAACGGGGTCTATATCCAAAATCCCGATCAATCTTGCGCAGAATTATGGGTGCCTCCGTGTTTAAAGGGGCCGGCAACCTGGCAGATACACGTGCAAACAGCGTCCGTGCAGTCACACTGCTTGCTGCTGCTGCCAATTGTGCTCCCCATGGCGTCCAAACACCTTCAGACTGCTCTGCCGGCTCCACGAGCCGTCGTGTGGCAGCAAGGGCGACGCAGGCATCCATGAACGCCCTGTGTTCGTCAAGTGGCGGAAGGGCGAGGTCGCTCGGTGAGCGCCTCCACTCGTCGACGGTGTGCCCCGTGATCCCGAAAACATAGTTCCTGGACTCCGACGGTAAGTCTCCAACAAGCATGAATGTCGAAACGCGCTGCTCGCCAGCATTGTAGGCTGCAGCTGCGAGCCCAAGATTGCCGAAGCGGGTCCGGAGCTTCATCAGATATTGCGATGATGCCCGGAGGGCTTCCAAGAGATCAAAGCTGTCTTTGAGGCCACGAAGCGCTGCGGTGGCTGGCATGAACTGCGCTATGCCCTGAGCACCCTTTGGGCTGATTGCTTCCGCCCTAAAACGGCTTTCACGCCATATCAGACGTGCAAAGAAGTCAGGGGGTAGCTGGCTTCTCGTCGCAAACTTTTCCAACGCGCTGCAAATGTCGCGGTTCAAGCTCCCGGCATGAATGCAAAGTGCCCGACCTGGGGCGTCAGTCATCGAATAGAGACAAGCCGGGCTCGCTCTGCCTCCACGCGCACCGACTGTGGACATCGGAATCAAAAGGAAGATCGTCAGGGATATAAGAGCGGTTGGGGCGATGCACCTTATCAAGCGAAGCTCCCCGACCCTTGGGCCGCTTTTCGACGATGGGTCTGCGGTTGGAACCCAGACCTTAGCTCCCCGTCATAGTCCACGCTTACCGGAAATAACGCAAAGGCGAATACGACGTGAGCGCTCAGAAGCCTCTCACCGCGCAATCTTCTTTCCCGCAAGCAAAACAGCGAAGCTTGTGGTTGACACCTGTCAGACTGATAGATGGCTGCTTCTATGTGGCTTCTTGAAGGGCAGAATATTGCTCTCCTCGAAGTCGTCGACCAATGGTACCAGTCTCGGCGCGAAAACCGCCAGCAGAACAAACATCGATGAAGCTGCGGCGGGAATACAAAGTAGTGCGATCATCGCTAACCCTAAAGATGTTCTACAAAACGGCTAGGCAAGCGATAGGTCTTGAAACTTGCGCCAAGCCGCACAGAAAGACATCTGGCCCGATGTCGCTCAATCGACGTCCCGTGAAAGGGCGAGTGCATCGAAAATGCCAAGACAGTATGAGATCGAGCAGGCCTCTCCAGACGAACGAGCCTCCTCCTCGCTACGCACTCCAAGAGGTGCCAAAGCCAGCACTCGTTGCCGCCCACAGGTCGCGTCGTTTTGCGCGGCGCGCGGCCACCGTCCCTGCCAGAAGCTGGCCGAAACTCCGCTGCTCGCACCATCTGAAAATCAAAAAAATATATTATCGACTGAAGTATTGGTCCTCTATTGAGGTCAGAGGCAAGGCATCGATGTCGGGAAAAAGGCGTTGCCTATCATTTTGCAACATATCTGAAGTAAGCGTTGTTGCCGCGAGGTCCGCGTATTGATTAATTAACCTTACCCGCTTACACTAATTCAACTGATATGCTTGTGCATCGGCAAAATAGTCCTTAGTGCACGTGGCAGAAAATGTCGGAAAAGCTACCCATCTGTTGTATGCAGGAATGTGTTTTGGATGAACTGGCGCAAGGGTTGTACGTAGCGTCCCGCAACTCGCGGCAAAGCCAAGTGGCTGTCCGTGTTTTTGCGTTCACCCAGGGAGCTGCCAGTTGGGACGCTTTCGCTCAAAGATGCGAAGCGTCTTTCCGTTGCGCTTATCATGCATCCCGGATGTGGCAGATCGACTACAACCCGTTGATGAGGCTGGTGCGGCTCGAGATTGTATTGTGTACCGGCAATGAGCAGGTGAAAATTGGTCAATGTGCGATCGGAATTCGTAAGAGCGACCATGTGTTCTGCGACGCCATTCAAGTGCTCCCGGACTATCGGCATCTTTGGTCGTTGTCGATGCGGGCGGTGCTTAGCCATCTGGGAGAGGGATACTATCGCTATGGATCTGACTGGTGCCTGGATAGATGCCGATCTGCGGAGCTCCACGCGCTCGCCGGAGTGTCTGTCATATCGACAGCGGCCGTCGATATGATTGCGATTGATTTCAAGCAGTGGGAGAGTTTTGAGGCTTTTTACAAAGGGGTCAGCAAAAATGCCCGACGAAATGTCCAGAAAGCCGAACGGTCCTATCCAGGTCTTGATTTTGTAATCCGTCGTAAATGGCCGATTTTCTGGGACATCGTTCCACTGGAGCTCTCTAGACTTCGCCTTTTTAAAAAGAAACGCATTTTGACGTCACGGCCAGGCCTGATCATTCGGTCGTTGAGCCGGGTCCTTGCAACCTTCAGGTTTAGCTTCACGGCTCGAAACGTTAGTGGTGACAGGGCGTTGGCTCGCTTTATGGGAATCACGTTTGGACGGATCATGTTCTTCATGGAGGCAGCAGCGGCAGAGGATGTGGTCACTGGTGCAGCGTCGCACCTTCTGAAGTGTATGATAGAAACAGCTTACATGCAGACGACTGGTCGCGGCATGTTCGTGTTTGGACCGGACAATCACGAAAACGATGCCGACCCCGTGTGGCAAGGACTTGCGCGTTCGAGGCTGCAATGGCAAGCCAAGTCGTATCCGATCTCGGTCATTCAGTTCTCGGTAGAAAGCCAAGCCTAGGAAAATGGCCCCATGTCGACAAAACTCGCCTGATAATGGAGTGCGTCAGCAACCGTCGATCTGCCGAGCATTGTGAATAGTCTTGCTGCTTAACTGCACCCGGCAACGCAATTAAAATGCCCCAAAGTGCAATACCAACTGTTCTTTAGAGTCGGACTCGAAAAGGCTTCAATGATATCGATACCTTGCGAGCCGCCGGGTTATCAGGCGAATGTGGGCGATCATAATCCATGCCTCTGAGGAGGCGATGGATTTTTCGACGTCCTTTGCTAGCCTGCGGCATCTGCCAAGCCACGCGAAGGTCCGCTCGACGACCCAGCGTCGTGGCAGAACTTCAAAGCCTTTCGCTTTGTCCGAGCGCTTGATGATCTCGACCGTCCAGCGTCCGATCTTCTTCAATCGCCGCTTCAACTTATCGCCTGCATAGCCGCCATCAGCGAAGACATGCAGCAACCATGGCCACCTGTGGCGGATGGATTTCAGAAGATCAGGAGCACCATCGCGATCCTGGATGTCGGCGCTGTGCACCATGAGACCGACCATCAGGCCAAGCGTATCGACGATGATATGGCGCTTTCTCCCTTTCGTCTTCTTACCTGCATCATAGCCTCGTATGCCACCGCTTTCCGTAGTTTTCACGCTCTGACTATCGATCACACCAGCCGTCGGACTTGCCTCTCTGCCCTCCAACTCGCGTGCCTCCATCACGAGATGATGGTTGATGCGTGTCCAAAGTCCCAGTGCCCGCCATTCATAAAAATAGCGCTGGACCGTTGAACAGGGCGGAAAATCCTTCGGCAGCATCCGCCACTGGCAACCGGTGGTGGCGATGTAAAGCAGAGCATTTACGACCTCGCGCAAATCAGTGGTGCGAGGTCGACCCAAGCGGCGGGGCATCGGCAAAAAAGGCGCAACCAGTTCCCATTCCCGATCCGTCATGTCACTTGCATAGCGAGCCGTTCGCCGGGCATATTGCCGACGGGTGATTTCAGTCCAGGCCATCGTGAACTCCATCGAATCTTTGCAAATCCGAAGGAATCATAACCTGTTGAAATCACCCACCTCTTTTTGAGGCAGCCAATTAGAGAGATTCAAACCGACGTTGCATTTTTGCCAATGGAATAAAGCAAGTAAGTGCCCCAGCGGTGCAGGGTCCCCAAAAAAGCAAGCTTCCACCTAAGCCATAAGCATACAAACTGAAATAAAGAAAAAAGAAGGTAGCAGACGCAATAGACGTTCGCATGATGATCGCGCCAGGGTCTCCACCACACAGGCTAATGAGGTCGTCAACCTCCAATGTTGAGAGATTATGCCTGTTCATAAAACTATCTATTCCAGAGTTTCGAAGTTACAGGTTCAAACATGCGGTCCCGAAGTAAAGGTATACACTTTTCGCGTGATTTGATGGACGTTGCCACTTCAGCAAATTGATCGGCCGAGCTTCTATAGTCAATAGGCATCAGCGCTCTCTGCTCTGTCTAAGAAACAAAAATTTCATATGTCGACTTTCGCATTTGTCTATTGCCTTGTAAATACTTCTATATGTCGGAAGAATGTATTACCCCATTTTTTAATAAGAAATTAAGCTTGAAATATTGAGGCCGTGCGATAGTATGATCTCCAATGTTGTGCCATTATTATTTGGTCGGAGGTTTGTATGGCTCCTGTATTGGCACCTACACTGGCCGTGGTGCGCTGCGGAGATCAAAGTCTTCATCACAGTTGGTGCGGAGAAGGGCGGCAATTCGATGTGGCGGTAAGTTACTTCGGATCGGACGAAATAAAGCGATTTCCAGAGGCCAATTATGTGCATCGCGGCAAGGGCGGGAAGTGGGACGGAATCTATGGCTTTTTTAAAGAGCACCCTGAAGCGCTGGAGAACTATGACTATTTCTGGTTTCCTGACGACGATATCAGGGCCACGACCAGTGATATAAATCGACTGTTCGCTGCGGGACGGGGTCATGGCCTCTTGGTGTATCAGCCGTCATTAGATCGCGATTCCTATTATTCTCATCTGATCACGCTCCAGCACCCGAGCTTTGACCTGCGGTATAGCAACTTCGTTGAGATTATGGTGCCGGTGCTCAGCCGAGCGATATTGGCAAAGACCCTGGAAAGTCTAAAAGATTCCAAGAGCGGTTTCGGAATGGATTTCGTTTGGCCAAAACTAGCGGTTGAACTCAGCGGAAACCTCGAATCCGTTGCTATCCTTGACAGTGTGACCGTCTGCCATACACGGCCTGTTGGCGGAAAGTTGCACCAGCTTATCAAAAAGGTTGGGGGCAACACCGCAAACGATGATCTGGTTTCCATCCTAGGGCGCACACACATGACACGCGACTCGTCGATCAATGGCGTCGCCGTGCCTCGCATACGTGTCCTATCTGGTGTGGATATCAACGGAGTTCATCTGTCTGGGCCGCGACTTTCGATGCGAATTGGGCGCGATTTCATCGGACGGTACCGCAACGCGGTCCAACCGGTCCATCTTCCGGCAGTCATGAGGCACGCGTTGAAGTCGCTTATTTTGCCGATCGCCGCGGCAGGTCAGCCGGTGGCATCTGAGTCCTCATGATCCACAGATGGTCAAGGAAAGACCAACGCCCTGACACCTTCGGCGGTAGCCGTGGAGTCGTTTCACTGAAAGGGACAGGCAATGGCCATAATTCGTGCTAGCAGATCGAAAACACTGACCATTGCCGTCTTTGAAGAAAATCATCCAGCCGTGGTAGGGGCCGCGCACCCCAATGAGATCGTCATTTATTGCGGTTCCTATACAGAACTATGGCGATGTCTGATTGTGTGTGCGGTGCTGGTCGCCTGCTATACAGCCAATATTTCGGCCCAGCGGTACGATTTGTTTCGTCAGAGCGATATGTTAAACCATTGGGTCACAGGTCTGTTTTGTGTGTATCTCAGCATTCTGGGATGGTCTATGCGCAAACGAAATCCGTGGAAGCGATTGTTCACCGTGAAGACCGATGGGATCGTCTACCACCGTTTCTCGCGTCAGATTGTTCATTGGTCGTCAATCAAGCAGATCACGCTACGCGCAGCGGGCGTCGGCTCGCAGACCACCATGATCGACATCCTCATCAAAGATGAGGCTGACCCGATCCTTGTGCGAAGAGCGACTGTGAAAAGCGCATTGTTGTCACACGTGCCGGGAAAGCCGAACATAAGTATTCCCAACCAGCCGATAACTGGTCTGCCTTCCACGGATCTGAAAACCGTGTTGCTTCGGGCTTACTGTCAGCATTCACATCCTAACGTCGGCGCCACCAATGTCGTATCGCTTTCCGCGTTTCGATCGAGGAACGCCTACTGAATCTCTTCCGGAGTAAGCCACGTGTTCAACGTCGTTCAAGGTGCCGATCGCTTGTGCTCACATTGTTGGTGGGTGGACTTCTCGAGCAGGGCGTGGGTCCTCCGCGACAGCGTGGGCATCGTGGTTGATCTGTGGGGCTTGGAGTGAGATCAATGATCGCCGACGGAAAGCCGCTTTTTAGCGTTATTATTACCTGCTACAACTACAAGGACTATGTCGCGATTGCTATCGAGAGTGTCCTCAATCAGCCGATTGCTGATTTTGAGCTTATTGTGGTCAATGACGGATCGACTGACACGTCGTGGAGTGTCATCAGCCGATATTCAGACAGATTAATAGGAATCAATACCGAAAACCGCGGCTTTATTGCTGCATGCCTGACCGGTCTCTCGGCGTCCCGCGGTCAATACGTCCTGTTTCTCGATGCCGACGATGTCTTGGACAAAGACGCTCTTCTCACTGTGTCCCGCTATCTCGGGCCCGATGTTGCAAAAATTCAGTATATGCTGCAGCCCATAGATGCACAGGGCCATGAGATAGGGGATGCCTTTCCGCGTTTGAGACCTGGTTACGACAATCGAGAGATGATCGCGAGTATCAATCGTCACGGATACTATCCAACGCCGCCAACTTCGGGCAATATTTACCGTCGCGATGTGTATTTCACGATTGGCGCCATCGACTACGACTTCGGAATTGATGGCATTGCCTACCTAGCCGCCCCTTTCAAGGGCCGGGTGGTGCACATCGATCGGGCCTTGGGAAAATACAGGATACACAATAACAATATGTCTGGGTTTGGTTCAAGTTCTCACCTCGGGATGGAGAAAGAGATTCGCGTATTTCGATTGCGACTTGCCCATTTGGAAAGATTGAGCCGGGATGGAGCGTTTCTAGACGGCGTGGTGTTTAAGATGAAGCTAGATTATCTCTATCTGGTGGAGCGAGAGGTTTTTGCTAAAATCCTCAGCCGAGAACGCATGAATTTTTCCCTTCTTCGCCGGTATTGTAAGCAGATCGTGCAATCAACGTCGAGCGTCGACCTCCTGTCTCGGTTTCTGCTCGCCGGGACGTTATTTCTGCTGCCCAACGGCGCGGCGCGGGCCGTCGTTGAGTTCAGCATAAATCCTAAAAAAAATTCCACGGTACGCACGATGATCAAGCGGTTGGTTCGAGGATGAACCGGATCTTTATCGGCAATTTTGCCTATTCGGCAGGACCAAGTTTTGCAAGGTGGTTTTCGGAAGCGGGACCAGACTGGTCCTTACTAGCAGCGGGTAAGCTAAGCCCGGCACCGATGGCAACATTTAAAGCTGCGTAGTCGATTGCAAGTTGCTGGACTGCGGCAGCTAGATTTTGCTGGGCATTGGTAACGGAGCGTTGTGCGTCAAGGACATCCAGTAACGAGGACGCGCCGTCCTTATAGCTTGACGTCGAAAGAGACACAGCTTCGCTATAGGACTTAACCTGAGCCCGCAGCGCTGCTATTGTTTGTGGGTCGCGGTTGACTGCCACCAAGCCGTTTTCGACTTCCTCGACAGCGGTAAGCACAGTCGCTTTCCATGCAAGATAGGCGGCCTTGGCATTAGATTGGGCAATTTTTACGTTTGCCTGCAGCAGACCACCATCGAGAATTGGCAGATTTAGCGCCGGGCCGAAAGACCAGGTGGTCAAGCCTCCGCCGCGTCCGGCCGTATGGATATAAGATGGGGAGATACTGCCACTGAGCGTGATACTGGGCAACAGCTGGGCTTGAGCGATTCCTATCTGTGCGACGGCGGCGGCGAGTTGTCTTTCATCACGCCGCACATCCGGACGATTACGGATCAGATCCGCTGGTACACCCGCAGAGACGACACCTCGGTATGCTGGCTGCTTTGCGCCGCCTTTCATCAACTCTAGAATTTCGGCTGCCGGCGTGTCCAGCAAGGTCGCTATGTGGTGAACCTCGCGACGATAGCTTACTTCCAAACCGGGAACTTCGGAAAGCGTCGAGTTGACCAATCCTTCCGCCTGAACAACGTCCAACCGCGAAGCCGCGCCGGCACTAAGCTGGAACTTTGTGAGATCGAGCGTCTCCCGTCGAGATTTTAGGTTTTCCCGGGCGATCGAAATACGAACCTGGTAGTAGCGCGCATTCACGTATCCGGTAACCAGGTCCTGCACGTAAGCCAGTCGCCTGACATCGACAGTCGCAAAGGCAGCATCGAGTGTGTCCAACGCGCCCTCACGGGCGCGACGATACTGCCCAAAGAAATCGAGTAGCCATGAAGACGTTGCGGCACCCCGAGTTGTGCTGATTGTGCTTGCTGTGGTGCGGAGGCCTCCGCTTTCACCGTGTACGGTTTGGTCTACGCCAAGTGCAAGGTTCGGTAATCCACCAGATCCAGCAACGACAACATCGCTTTGCGCTGCGTTGATTGCCTCAATTGCGGATAGAATGGAAATATTCTGAGAAAGTCCCCTGGCTACAAACGCCTCTAGTGTTTTGTCGCTATAAGCGAGCCACCACGTTTGGGAGACGGTACCAGGAGAAAACCCGGCGCTCGACTCTAAAAATGTGGCCGGCAATGCCATGACTGGCGGTTTGTAATCAGGGCCACTGACGCAGCCCGAAAGAACGAGAAGGATGGCAGGAGCGCACCTTGAAATAGAAACCACGCCAGATCCCCCAGAAGCTTGTTTTAGCGAGGAGATCGCACCGTTCTGGCTATGATCACCGGCTTCGTATTGCTTCGCCCCGAATCAAAATTCAAAAGGCCATTCGCAGCGTCGATGAAGCCATTAATGGGTTAATATATTGTATCATTCAAGTATGAAAGCGAACATTCAAGATTGTCATTCCACAAAATTCTTACAATAATTAGATAGGCACCGATGTATAATGCACTTAGTAAGTATAGACTAATATTATATTTTGCGACTACACAATAGAAGATATTTTGAAGGCTAAGGCGTTTTAAAATGGCGTGCGCAAATTCGACCGCATTTCCAATTGATCCGAATATAGCGTTGTGTCGCCTTAAGAGGGCGCTCGGCCCCTCGTGAGCAAGTTACGGTACAGTATCCGCTCGCGCTGCGTCTCTGGATATTGGGGCACCCATGCACGACGTCATTCTTTTTCCAGGAAAATAACAATTCAATTGCACGTTGATCTGCACTAAAGGTAGAAAAGACAATTGCTCGAGATCGTGCGCAGATACTCAGCCTGCGAGTGTTGATAGGCAGTCGTATTGTCTAAGGAACGGGTAAAAAAAGTCTAATAGGGTTTTGACTCGTTAGAAGGATTTATATCGTTAATGGCCGCAAATAGTAGAATAAAAGTCTTATATATACAGCAAAATACAAAGTCCTTTGCGGGCGTAGAACATGTCTTACACACAATTTGCTCTGAAATTAGTCGCAAGTTCGGTACCTCAATCGAACTAGATGTCCTCTACACATCGGAGCACGAGAACCGGCCCAAAACGCGCCCGGCTTATAACGAAATAACCCGCATCAGCCGAAATACTCTTCATATGATGCAGATTTGCCGGCGCACCGTGGCAAGCAAGGACTACCAGCTCGTCGTGGTGCCTCAGATAGAACCTACAGTGCTCGTGATGATCGCGTGTCTTGGTATCTCTCGACGTATCGCCGTCTATTTGCACGGAAATCCGCATAGGGAACGGAGTCACTGGAAGGCGAAAGTGTTGTTCTTCCTCATGAAGTTCTATTTTTTGCGGCGTGTGTCCGACGTCTTTGGGACGTCGCCGCGGCAGCTGGAAAGCTTTAGAAAGATGTTTGGCAGTGAGGTTCGGCAGACCTGGCTGCCAAATCCCGTCAGGCGTTTCGACGATCAATCGAATTGCGCCATCGATCAGGACTTCGTGACCTTCGTTAATGTCGGTCGCTTCACGCATCAGAAGGGGCAGGATATTCTCATATCTGCATTCTCGGAATTGGTAAGAACACGCAAGAATGTGAGGCTGAGAGTCGTGGGATATGGGGAAGACGAGGCAGCGTTGCGGCAACAAGTTTTGCAGCTCAACTTGCAATCCGTCGTTACGTTTGACAATTTTCCGGGCAATCCAGCTCCCGCATTGTCAGCGAGCGACGTTTTTGTTTCAACATCGCGTTGGGAAGGGTGGTCGCTGGCCATTTGCGAAGCTCTGCGATTTGGCCTGCCAGTGGTTTCTATTGATTGCCAGTTCGGTCCCAGCGACATCCTAACTGACGAAAAGCTGGGACGCTTGGTGCAGCCAGATAAGATTGATCAACTGGTGGACGCTATGGCGTATTATGTCGATAATCTGCGCTATGAGAAAACGCATTCAGACTATCGGAAAGCCTATGTTGCTCGCTTTGACGTCGATCAGGTCGTTGATGTCCATGCAGCGGCGATACTGACCGCTGCAGGCAGGGCGCCAGTGGGAATAGGTGATATCCTGGCGTTTTAGGTTCCCCACTCGGTTAGAAAGTGTGGCGAGCCAGTAGCGCAAGGTTGTCTGCGCTTCGCACTGAAGGGGAGGCTTCTGAGCTCTTCTGTCAACCGTCACATGAGACCGGTGCGAACCATACATGAGGCTGCCGAGGTGGTTGGCTGATCGCGGACCCCTGTTGGGACATTGGCATCGGCGAGGGAATCTCGATAGAGACGTCGTTTGAACGGGTCGGACTCCCTATAATATTAATGATTTTCGGTGAGGGAAGATGTTTATTATTTCAAAGGTCATTTGGATATTACTGCAACCTTTTTCTCTTTCTCTGATATTTTGCGTCTTTGCACTCGTCGCCATTTGGCTGCGCAGACGACGGCTCAGCTTGTTGCTTGTCTTGGTGCCGATTTCCATTCTGCTTGTCGCATTGTTCACAACAACCGGGGTTGTCCTGATTCAAGCTTTGGAGGATCGCTTTCCGCGCCCGGCTGCTGATCCACTCGATGTCCAGTGCGCCATCATATTGGGGGGTGGTTTTACCAACGACGTCGATACCGTCCGAGGGCGATACGAAATGACGGATGCGGGGGACCGGTTTGTGGAAGCACTGCGACTGGCCAACAAGTTTTCTGCTATGCGCCTTATCGTATCAGGAGGGGACGGTTTTATTACCGGCGGCTACCTGGGAGATGGAATCATCGCCGAGAGGATGTTCACTGTTTTTGGAATCAAGCATGACAGGCTGCTGCAAGACAGCACCTCCCGCACGACTTTTGAGAACGCCATCAATACTAAGAAACTGCTTGAGGCCAACCGCTTGTCTCACTGCCTTCTCATTACCTCCGGCTTCCATATGCCGCGGTCAATTGGAATATTCCGTAACCTCGGTATCGAAGTCACACCATGGGTGACTGATTATCGCACAATAGGAACGGAGAGCCTGAGGTTTGACATATCTCAGCCGGAAGCAAACGCATCACTTTTTGGCGTGGCTGCGAAAGAATGGATAGGCATGGTTGGCTATTATCTGAGTGGTCGAACCTCTTCGCTCTACCCCGGTCCTAATCCA
Organism: Rhizobium tumorigenes; assembly: GCF_003240565.2. NCBI lineage: Bacteria > Pseudomonadati > Pseudomonadota > Alphaproteobacteria > Hyphomicrobiales > Rhizobiaceae > Arminella > Arminella tumorigenes. Next base: position 687,600 of record NZ_CP117256.1, on the reverse strand, counting down.
AATCAGTAAGTGTGGCACGACATAAATAACGGTGTCAGTTCAAGTGTAGACCCTGACATAGTCAACGCGCATATGGGCCTCATAATCGTGTGGATCCAACTGACTGGGATAGGGAACGTCGGTCCGCAGCGCCAATGTTAGTATCGGCCAATATACATCGTTATACGACTGCATTTCAGCTGCTCTGCCGATCGTCCAGTTTACCGGCTCCAGGGTTTCGGGATCGATAACCGGCTTGCGCTCAAAATAAAGCCTGAACTTTGAGTCTTTCACAAGAAGTCCGTAGCGGAAATATCCCTTGGTGATATCGACGCCGGTCGGAACACCAACGCCTTGGTGATGCTCGTTCGGTTGTCCCCACTCGTGCAGGTAAGCCCCATACAGATCAGTTTCCGTTCCCTTTTGCTCAACGATGTCGAGCTCGACGCTGGTCTTTGGGTTAAGAATGCTTCTGCCGTTCATCAGCCAGAACGCGGGGAAGGTCAGGAAATGGGCCGGAAACCAAATTCTTGCTTCGAAATATCCCTCTCGCCAGCCCTGCAGGATTGTGCCATCGGGCTTGGCTGTTTGGATATTGCCAGATACCCACTGATATTCTGGATTGTTGTTACCGTAATAATTTGGCACGTTCATTTGGCGACCGAGATGGCGGACGGACATTTGCAGTGCCTTGCCATTCTCTGTCGAAGGGTCATCAATGATCGCATAGGGATTGTAGCCATCTTCGCCGTTGATCCGACTGAACGCGGATCGTCCGTAAAAACCTGTATCGGATGTGCTTGGTTTTGCGCCGGCGTACCATATGGCGGGATCCAACATGGCAAAGTTTTCGTCAAATGCCAGCGACATGTCCCTGGTCGGGTCTTCGGTTTCATCAGCTTGGACATCTGCGCCTATCATGATCAAGCTGCTTGCCGCGGCAAGCACTGCCGATCCAATCAACAAGTCGCGCCGTGATTTCAGAACTGCCATTGCAACCTCCAGGTCTATCACTATCATTTTGTTGTCAGGTAAGTGGGGCCGCTTACGATCGGCGAGTTTGCTTGTCACGCTGGGCACCGGTGTAAACATCGAGCGTTTCGGCAGCGACGCGCTCAATAGTCATCCGTTCGATGTTAAACTGGCTCTTACGTTGCCATTCCTCAACCAGAGACGGACTTTCAAACAAATTTCGAAGTACTCTTGCCCAGCCTACGACGTCTCCCGGTTCGACTAGCAATCCTGCAGCACCAAATTCAAGCAACTGCGGTATGCCATCGACGTTCGCACCAATGATTGCACAGCCGGCCTCACGCGCTTCCGAAAGCACAAGCGGAGCGGGGTCGGCATGCGATGGCAGTGCAAAAATATCCGCACTTGCCATCCAACTGAAGGGATCATCTTGGGGCCCCATAAAAAGAATGGCGCCGGCACACTCCATCCTTGAAGCCATGTCGCGGTATTCTTGCTCGAACGGCCCGCCGCCAATCACATACAACCTCGACTTTGGGACATCCCGGTGTGCTATACCGAATGCCTCAAGCAGATCTGGAAGCCCCTTCCTGGGGTGCAGGCCGCCGACAAAAAGCACGCTGGGAGATTGCAAGGCCAATTCAACACGGGTTCGGTTGCCGGAACGGGCAGAACCGATTGTTCCGTTCAACACCACACGCAAGCGTCGAGCGTTAATGCCCCGCTTAATCATCGAAGCGCCGACTGCGTCGCTCACCGCTATGACACGTGAACCCAACCCCATCAAGATGGCACTTTTCTCAAACTCGTTGTGGACGGTTGTGATGAGAGGAACGCCCGCGATCTTGCACACCGGCCATGCGAGCACCGCGCTCGTCATCATATGGGCGTGAACGATATCTGGCCGCCAGTTTCGGACAAAAGCGTGCAAGGTGGCAATTGACTTGAGTACGGATAAGGGCGAGCGCTGATGGGAAAGAGTGGTCTGCGATACCGAGTTTTCGGACAGCAACTGATCGAAATCTCCACCCCCGCTGGCCAGACAGACGCTGTGTCCTGCCTTCGCCTGAGCGCAAGCAAGATCCACTGCTGCATGGACATGCCCATTGGAGCGATTTGTGTGATTGAGAATATGCAATATGCGCAAATACGCCTCCGGGTGTTTTGTGGTGATTGCAAGACCTTCAAGACATGGTCTGATTATCGCCATGTTAGGCCAGGCAACGATGCGGGCATTGTAGCAAACAGTTAAGCCGCTGATGGACGGAGCGCTTCTTCCGCTTCCACAGTTGAAGAGCGTGAAGTGGGTTGATAATTGAAGCCGCCTTGTCGACCGAAAGACTCAATACCGAATGCGCGTAGTTTTTCTATTGCGTCTGCTGCGTGTTGAGCGGCTCCCCGTCGATAGATAGGATAGGCTTGGTCAAGCACTTGGGCGCCCTCCAACCTAAGCTCTCCCTTGAACAGGCCGTTTTCAGAGACATGTTCACGAAAATCTGCTTCAGCGCTCTCAATCGAACCGCCTGCATGATGGGCGATGACCTCGGCACCAAAATACTCTCGAGCGTCGACCAGACCGTAAAAATCCGAGTACATGGTCAACCGCTTCCAAGCGCCTTTGTATGAGAAATTGTAGATAATAGGCTGGCGGAAGCCGCGGTCGCCTTTGAAGCTGAAAAACAGTCCGATCAGCGTGATTGTTTCGAGGGCAGGGCCGGGGTCCAAGCCGCATAGAGCGACCGTCTGTTCGATCGGAATGGTTGATATGAGTCGTTGGGTGACGACGATGCGATCCTTCGTGCGCAACCGAAACTGACTGCCAACTTTCTCAATGCTTCTCATCTGCGCCGACAAACTGACGGCGACCCCCTCGGTCTCAAGCTTGTCAACAGCCACTTTGTACAAAGCGCTGAAGCCGGCTTTAGGCCTGGCTAACTGCCGATTGGGCTTGCCCGGAAGTGGTCGCGGGAGTAAACGCGATAAAAGAGTTCTCAAAGACGCGTGCTCGCTGATCCACATCATGCGCTTTTTGGCCAAATCGATATCGATCTCTGTGGTCGAGACGCCGTAAAAACGCTGCATATACGAATCCAGGCCAGAACGACTCAGGAGGTAATCGCCTATCCAGAAGCGTGCAAAGTCGTGCGCATTTTCCATTCGGCGCCTGAACAGACGAGAAAAGATCACCGATGCGAATATCCTGACGGTGCCCACGGGGCCACTAGCGAAGATGTCATCCCGTATCGAGATTGGGTAGCTTGTCACCCGTCCCTGCGGGTTCAATCGCGCCCACTCTGGTTCTATCGGCAGATACAGCGGCAGCAATTCTGGGAAATAGGACAAGAGTGGTGAATCGTCCTGAAAAATTAAGCTGCCGATATCAAAAGTATAACCGTTTGAAGACCAGTCTAAGTGATTTCCACCCACGTGTTTATAGTCGTCAATAATGAGAACATTACGATATCCTTGACGCGATAAAATCGCTGCCGACACAAGTCCCGAAATTCCAGCGCCAAGTACAACGGCGTCGAATTCCTCGGTGAGCAAATAAGAGTCGCGGTCCGGATGAATAACGTTGTCAGTCATAAAACGTCCCCACATCACCGCTATATCCATAATATCTCAAAAAAAAATTATTTAAAGTCGAATTGCCGCAACAAGACATATATCTTTCCTGCTATTTAATTTATTGTCGTGCGCAGCAACGAACTTTGTCGTAATATTCGAAATTCTTTGTGACTATGCCGAGTAGACGGATTGATATCCGCTGGCCTATATGTTGACATATGTGATACGTCTCGGCGATACATTTCCAGCGCTCTTCGACGTCTCTGTTCGTACTTGACTGATCTTTTCGCGATTAAAGGATGGATAAGTGCAGCGCCAACGCCTTGATGCCCCCAGTTCCAAAGCTCGACTTCGGGCGACACCGGTCTTTCTGTCCGTGGGATCCTCCTTACAGAGGTCGCATTCGAAGATTTGTTCTGATTTCTGTTTTTTGCCGAGAGTTGTCCGCCACTATCTTCTGAAAGTAACGTTGGGTGGCCGAATTTCGTCACGTAACAGCCGAGCGAGCCATAATGCTTGCCTTTAAAGCGGTTCAGGGTGCCAGCTGGCTGATCGTCTCGCGGTTTGCAGGGAAAATAGTCGATTTCTTCACATTGCTGGTTTTGGCACGGATTTTAACACCGTCGGACTTCGGGCTTGCCGCCTTAGGTATGTCTCTCGTTGCAGTGGTCGACACTGTGCTCGAGATGCCCGTGACCCAAGCGCTCCTGCGCTTAGAAACAATCGACAAAACGCATCTCGATACTGGCTTTACATTGAGCATCCTCAGAAGCGTACTGATTGCGATCATCGTCTTTTGCGCTGCATGGCCATTTTCATTCTTCAATGATAACAGCGCGCTTGTACCCCTTGTCGCAGTCTTGACTGTTGGTCCCTTCGCCAAGGGTTTCAACAGCCCCGCGATGGTTCATTTTGCGCGTGATTTGGACTTTAGACGGACCTTCCTGATGGAGTTCAGCGGCAAATTTTTTTCGTTCTTTTTGACGATTTCTATTGTTCTATTGGGCGGTGGATATTGGGCGATCGCAGCGAATTTTGTGTCAAACTGCATCATTGCTGCGATCGTATCCTATGTGCTTGCACCCTACAGGCCGGCTCTCTCACTGGCACGTTTCTCAGACTTTTCCAGTTTTATAGGTTGGTTCAGTGGCTCTCAGCTTGTCTCCGCATTGAATTGGCAATTCGATCGCGTTTTCATCGGAGCGGCCACAGATAATGCAACACTTGGCCGATACGCTGTCGCAAGCGACTTGGCTGGGTTGCCATCACAGAGTGTGATTGGGCCTGCCATGCAGTCCGTTATGTCAGCATTTTCGCGTATTTCTGGCGATGGGGAGCGCCTCAAGCTTGCATTTCTAAAAGCTGCCCGTTTTGCGATGTTGATATCGTTGCCGATCTGCGTGGGCATTTCCCTAACGGCAGATTTGCTGACGAATTTACTGCTTGGTGCAAAATGGGAAGCTGCTGGCCCAGCACTAAGCATCCTCGCCCTGTCAGTGATCACAATGCCGTATTTCCAAACCCTTTATTCGGTGGAGTTGGCGCTGAACCGCCCCCATATTCTCTTCAAGCTTAACGCGATAGACCTGATATTGCGGGTTATTCTAATTTCGACTGGAATCTTCCTCTATTCCTACATTGGCGCGAGCATTGCCAGGGTGCTCCTGTCTGTCATCATGTTCGGTTTCTACGTTGCGGAGACCCGCCGATTGCTGGCGCTCGACATAGGTGCTCAATTAAAGAATCTCTGGAAGGTGGGGGTAGCCACCGGCTGCATGGCGGTTATCGTTCTAGCATTGCGTCACCAACTGGTCGGGTATCCATTGAACCATGCCGTTGAATTGGTGTTTGTGTCTGGCGCGGGAGCAGTCACCTACGCGCTTTCCCTTCTGACATTGGGGATGAGAATTTCCGTCGGCCGCGGCAGGTTCGAAATTGTTGACCACGCATGAACATGCTGTTGGGCCAACGTTGAAGCGCTCGGAAATCGTTCAGTTCCGCATCACCCACCGGCGCGAGAAGATGGAGAGTACGATGAGTCACACTTTGTGACATGTGGGGCTCACGCTGTTTGTCCGTCGCAGCCGATTGACCACCACCAGTCTGGTCAGCAAGTTCGTCAGTAGGCGTTGATCGTTCACCCTGGCGATTGTGTCATGCGAAATGAAAAATTGGCGGACATCAATTTTCGTTTCGCTTGACAGACTACCGGAGTGCAATGGGTTGAGGCCGCCAAGAGCGCTAGATTACTTTTCCATTCTCAGGATTTTTATGGTGACGTAAAGCGTTAATCTAGGACACCAAATAGTTGGCTGCGATTTGACGGCCCCCGTTATTCCTTGACTTTAAACAGCGCCGTTTAGGGCGCCGCATCACACGCACACCGCGCTGCTTTGATGCTGCAGCCACGCCTTGAAGCAGTCGAGCGTGGGTAGCGCTCGCGCGATTAGGTTTCGTCTGCCACCTGGTCGAGTGCCCTCATCGTAGCATTTTGTTGGTTCTCAGGTAGCGGCGGCTCGCCTTTACTATGCCTTGGCACGGTTTATGACGGTTCCAATTACATTTGCTCCAGCTCTGCGCAGCTGTTGAATTGTGTCAATGGCTTCATCGATTGTCGTTCGTCCCTCAGTAACGACCACGACAACAGCATCAGCGTGTATGGCCAGCGCCAACGCGTCCGTCGATCCTGTCAGGGGTGGCAGATCTAACAACACATCGCTGGAGGCGCGAGCTGTTTCAACGAGACGGGAGACTCGACGATCTCTGAAGTCGGCGAACAGATTAGATTCCGCATTCTTAGAGTGAATAGGGAGCACCGCGATATCATCACAGTCGCCATGGGTAAATATGACCTGCTCGGGTTTGACGTCGGCGATCAAAATATCAGCGAGATTCGTGGCCATGGAAGTCTCTTGCGTGGCATCGTCAGGCACTTCGTTTACATCAGCTTTGAAGAGTGTCACATGGCGGCCGCTATGGCTGATCAACTGGGCCAAACTCAAGCAAAGTGTCGACGCTCCGCTCGGTGCGTCCCAACTGGCGATGGCAACGACGACGCTTCGTTCACTGCGCACCGAGGAGCAAGCAATCTCGATGGACGTTCGAAGATTGCGAACTGCAGCAGCGTATGGACTGCGGGGTTGGCCAACAACCATCGCAGCTCTGTAGCCATCTGACCGCCAGGTGGCATTGCTGCGACTGCCTGCATCCGGCAGGATGCCGAGGCAGACTACACCTGTCTCTCGTGCCAGCTCCTTGGCACTCCCAATTTTGCGATTGAAGGCCAGGTTGAGTGCAAGGCTGAACAGCCCGATCAATAGACCCAACACTCCTCCCAAAGCGATGATGAGCGAGGTCCTGGGCCCGGATGGGCTCAATGGCGTCAAGGCCGCTCCAATAACGCGGGCATCAGCGTCTGGCGTGCCGATTGCTGGTAAGGCTCCGTTTTTGATCGCTGTCGTGGCAGCGTCAACCTGCGCGGTGAGTGCATTGAGACGCCACTGCAAGGCCTCGGTACCTGAAATTGCCATCTGCAATTTGAAGGCGACGGATTGCAGGATGTAGGCCGAGACGGCAGCATTCGCTACAACCGCCGGCAAATCTCTCTCAGATGATGAAAAGTCGATCTCTATTACATAGGATTGACCAAGTCGGCGAGCCTCGATGTGTCTGGCAAAATTCAAAAACGCCGCCTGGCGAGCGTCGGTTGTCTTTCTGAGCTCTGCCTCTGACCCCAAGCCGACAGCGGTGGCACGGGCCTCCGCTAAGTCGAGTGCCGTCGAAGCCCAGGGAAGCGCGGACCGTAACCAGCCTACCGCCACAGCCTTAAAGTTGGAAAAGATGCCGCTCACCTGAGATGGAGGGCGTGGACCGAATTCTGGATTATTCTGCAGATCAAGCGTGTCGAAGACAGTACTCAGAAGACGCTCGGAGCGAATGATTTGCAACTCGCTGTCGGCGCGGTTCAAATCAAGCCCCTGTGCACCGCCGTCCTGGCCAGACACGGCAGCTTGACGCCGAGGTTCCAGTAGGAGGGTCGCCGTCGCTGTGTAAACTTTCGGCAGCGAATGCGCATAGGCCACTCCGAACGCAAGACCGACTGCGGTGAAGACGACAAGCTTATACTTATGACGAGTTGCAAGCACCCGAGCGGAGCGTAGAAGCGCAAGAGGTCCTTCATTGAGGGTTTCTGCGGGCGCAGTATCAAAGCGCCATAATCGCGAAGCGCGCTCCCAAGGCTGGGGACTGTTGTTTGTCATCTCGACTTCGCTCCTACATTGACTTTAAGCGCATTGCTTGTTGAGGACAGCGTTGCGGCTTTCTCCGGCGTGATTTTCCCGCACACCACATCCGCGATGGCGATCAAGTTACCCCTGGCTCGCCCGCGTCGGTCAACATACGGCTCTGGCTTCAGGGCTTTCACGAAATTGCTCAGCATGTTTCCACCGATGTGCGTAAAGACCCGCTTTAACGACATCGTGCCCTTCAACATGAGATAAATGGGATTGGCGATCTGCGAGTAGCCGAGGCGGTCTCCCGCAACCCGGCCGCTTTTGACACCCATATGGACTCCGAAAGCATCAGCGCCCTTGACGAGCCGACCGCCCGGTTTTGAAATGGCGGCTGCAAAATCCCGGTCCTCCAGCCAGCCGTACAGCACCAGCCGCTCATCGAAGCGCGTGTCGCCGATGGCGCTCACGCGAAACGCCATATTACAGCCGTAAGGACTGTAGGGTTCCATCCATGTCCAATCGCAAGCCTGCGCGAAATCGATGAGACGGAGGGCCTCGTCGAAGGAGACGGCAGGTCCATTGATGCCATCCCTGAGGACGCGACCGGTAAAGCCAATGACCTGGCTTTCGTCGCGAAACGTCGCGGCGGCCTTCATTAGCCAATCTTTATCTGCGAGGAAATCATCGTCAAAAAAGGCCACGACCTCGGCAGTCGGCGGCAATGCGCCAAGCGCTGTATTGCGCTGTGCCGCAAGACCTGGCGGTCCTGTCAACACGGTCACCGCTGGGTTGTCAACGAGATCGCCGGCGTCTGCAAGATTGACGCAGGAGACGATCAACGCTTCAGGCGCGAATGTCTGTGTGCCAAGCAGATATTTAACAGTTGCTTCCACAACCTCAGGCCGTCCTCGCGTTGCGACAACCACCGCCGTGCGCGGGAGGCGTGATAGCGGCGGACGATAGGGTTGTGCCTGCGACGAGGGGCTCTCAAGCAAATCGAGATAACCTGCAGCTGCGTCGCACCATCGAAAGCGTTGCGCTTGCTCGTGACCGCGCCCGGCAAGATCGGTGCGCAATTCGGGCGAAAGCAGCAGGGCTCGAATACTGTCGACCCAAGCCTTACCATCGTTCGGCGACGCCATTAACGCCGCATCTCCACAGACTTCGGGCATGCTGGCGCAGTCGGACGCGACAACCGGACAGCCGCGCGCCATAGCTTCGATAATCGGAAGGCCGAAGCCTTCCGTAAACGATGGAAAAGCTAAGCAGAGAGCATTGTCGAGCAAAAACGCTAGATCGTTATCCGTCACACGCCCGATAAATTTTACGTTGGGTCGGCTTTGAATAATGTCGGCCGCGTAAATTCCATCTCCGCCACCCGCAACCACAAGATTTAATCCAATCGCATCCAGATCTGACGCGGCATTGACGAGCAACGACAGATTTTTGTGGCGCGCCCGTGATCCAAGAATTAGCACAAACGGCCGTTCTGTCGTCGCTTTGAGGGCTTGAATGAAGTCGGGCGCAATTTGGGCTGTTGCTGGATCCCATCGCAAAGCATGTTCATGTCCATTGGGAATAACGGCAATATCTTTGAGAGAGACAGGTAAATGCCGCGCAATTTGCCGAGCTGCAGCGTGAGAGACAGCGGCCACGCGGGCTGATCGTCGCGCCAGAACCGGCTGCAGCGTCTGATACAGTGTGCGGAAGGTGCGCCCGTAACTCTCTGGCGACGCGAAGACATTTGCATCGTGAATACACACGATTTGATCGCTCTTTAAAATCGGCGCTGTGTTGCACAGGTTCAAAAGACGCCCGTGGCATCGCGCTGGCAGTATGATTTGCTCCCAGGAGTGGCCGGCAAGTGGGCCAGCCTCAACGAGGCTCAGTTTCGCCAAGCCGAGATCGAGAGCGCCCCGTGGCGATATAATCTGCCCACGCTTCGCAGATGTCGCCAGCAATTCATCGATCGCTCTTACCACATTTGTCGCGTAGCGCTGTACGCCAGTTGCATTCTGGACCAAGAAGCGACCGTTGATAGTGAAGGATGCCGTTTCACTCATGACTTAACTCCTAATAAAGGATAGGGCACTGCGGCTCTCCGCGTCGCCCGCTCTGGCTCTGCTGTGGCTAAGGCTGCCAGCAGATAGAAGAACAAGCCTTGGTCAATTGCCGATGACACCAAAAGATCTCCGAACATCAATCCGAGGCAGCCGTTACGCGCCGAAAGCCGCACATCCGCGGTAAAACTTCCAGGAAGGCCGCGGCGCTTGAGCAAAGCGCCGTAAGCAAAAGCACAATAGAAAAAAAATCCCGGTAGTCCGACATTCGAGAGCAAAGCAATGAGAAGGCTCGAAGTACGCGCTGTCCCCAGGCCAACACCCAAGTAATAGCTATCTGAAAAATTTTGAATTCCGAGCGCGTTCCAAGAATTGCGCTCAATACCTGAATCGGTCGACGCTTTCCCAAGCACGACGAGGTCTGCGTAATTGTAGATGATCTTCGATAAAACAGGGTCGATGGCGACCCAGAGACAAACCGCTAGCATGATGATAGGAAGGAACACGATGGCCGCTGTTGTTAAACTGCGGGTTTTCTGACGACCACTCAACGACAGCGCTGTGACATAAAGAAGAACGAGGATAACAGGAGCGCCGGCCAGGCCTGTCGATGAGGTAGACATAACGACAAGGATAAGCGAGATTAACCCGGTGATCCCGGTGAGAAAAGGGCGTCTGCCACACAGCCAGAGCGTTGTGCAGAAAGCAAACGTACCAAGCGCCGTGCGTGCGAACGATGACGTTTCCGTAAATGATCCGACGATACGCTTGACACCCGCAACCTGATCATCCGTGTGAAGGGTGTATCGTGCGTTTCTCATGAAGCCAAGAACCGCTTGAGTTCCCGTGCTAAAGGTTGCGATATCGAGAAACGCAAACACGACAATGAGCACCGAGCAAGCCAACAAGCCGACGACGAGAGAATTGAAGCCACGATAAGTTGATGCGACGGCAACAGTGACGGTAAAGCAAATAAAGTTACCAACCATGTAAACGCTTTGCGTCAAATTGCTCGAGACAGTGGTCAGGGGGACGGCTGATCGAGTTTCGCCGTAGGCTGTGCTTCCGAGAGGGACGATCTGTGTAGCGCCTTCCAACAGACGCGGTAGAAAGTAGGCGCTGAACAATCCGTAGATGACCAAGCCAGCGAGCCAAAAGCCAGGCTCGGAGGAGTGCAACCCCTGAACGAGGGCGCGCGCCTCGTGGCGCCGAGTGATGACACCCAGTGCCAGAAAAACGAGAATAACGTGCCCTGGCTGGATGTTCGCTGCGCCAATGAACATTGCCGCAGAGGCGCCGAAAATGGAAGCAATGGCAGCCGCAATGATTGTTGTGTTACTTCCGCGAAGGAGGCAATAAAACCCTATCAAGATCGTTGCGATGCCGATCGGCTCGAAGCTCATACCAGCACACGCAATGGTATTGCCACAGCTTGATGCCGAAGCCAGACACATCTGCCGAAATCGTTTCGAACCACCGCCATCAACTCTACTCTATTAAACACGGTATTTCAGGGGGGCAGTGTGCCTCACGTCGACGCGTGCATGTCTGGTGACCTAGCCTACCAGAGGTCGACATCGGTACATCTCTGTTGCCAACCTTTAGAATGCGACCGCGCGCCAACAGGAACGTCTACCGATTGGTCGTCATATGAACCGCAGGTCGCACCAGCATCAGCGCTCATCTGCGACAGCACGTATTATTGAGAGAAGACAGAGGAGATCGAGGTCATCTCCCCTGTCAATAGCTGCCACGCGTGCTTAGAACCGCCGGGATAGTCTTTGCCATAATGACGAAGTCGCCAACCAGACTTCGCTCTGCAACGTAGCGCACGTCAATCTCGACACGCTCGGAATAGCTTGTTTCGCTCCTGCCGCTGACCTGCCAGAGACCCGTCAATCCCGGTCGAACGGCCATGTAATCGGCAATGTGAGTTCCGTAGAATAAAGTCTCGCTTTGTGTGATCGGACGAGGACCGACCAAACTCATGTCCCCACGAAGCACGTTCAGCAGCTGCGGAAGCTCGTCGATGCTGCTGCGACGCAAACTGCGCCCAAATGCCGTTACCCTAGGGTCTTTCTTGAGCTTTCTATTTGCATTCCACTCTGCCTGTATTTCCGGATTATTTTTCAGGTGTTTCTCCAGTACCTCGTCGCCGTTTCTCACCATCGTTCGAAACTTGAAGCAGTGAAACGGCACGCCGCGCTTCCCGACGCGGCGATGGGCTATCAGGATCGGCGCCCCCTGGGTCGCCAGTAAAATCAGGGACACCATTGTGATCAATGGTAGCAATGCCACCAAAGCTATCAAGGCCAAACAGGCATCTATCGGGTATTTGAAAAAGCTTCCCAACCTATCCTCCGCCTTGCGGTAATCCACAGGCGCCGGAGGCGGGATAGAAGCAAAATGCGCAGTGGGCTCCTCCGATGCCTCAAAACCAGTGACCAGATCGACGTTTTTCATTCGACACTCCTCAATTAGGCATCTCTAACCAACTAGTAAGGCTGGCTTTTACATGGTGAGATAGATTAACAAGTAGTAAAGGGTTTGACAATAACATAATTAAACAGCATCATTTCATTGGGATATGTAACGGCAAACATGCGGTTAGCCAAAATACGCAATACTTATAGATAGTTAGATTACGAAAGCTGCATGTATTCTTCCGCAAAGTACGCTGCGTGATCCTTTGCTTAGCGGTTGCAAAAGAAAATTCGACAATATAATCAATGGGGTTGCGATTGCGGGTAGCTATAATACATTATTGGCTTGTTGGAATGCGTGGTGGCGAAAAGGTGCTTGAGGCACTCTGCAATATGTATCCGTCTGCAGATATATACACGCACGTATATGATCCAGCCGTTATTTCAGAAGTAATAAAGAAACATAAAATTTTCACTACATTTATAAATAGGCTTCCATATTCTCCAAAGCTATATAAAAAGTACCTTCCACTAATGCCCATGGCGTTAGAGCAACTTGATTTAAGTGATTATGACCTTGTCATAAGCAGTGAATCCGGACCTGCAAAGGGAGTTCTGCCGATGCCGGGCGCCGTTCATGTCTGCTACTGTCATTCTCCCATGAGATACATCTGGAATATGTATAATAAATATTATGACAGCTCTGGATTGATCACGCGAATGGTGATGCCTCCGCTTGCTCACTACTTGCGGAATTGGGATGTTGCGACGTCGAACAGGGTCGATCGCTTTTCTGCTAATTCCGCAACCGTTGCTCAGCGTATCAAAACCTACTACAGGCGCGACGCCCAGGTGATCCATCCTCCGGTTGATACCAATGCATTTCAGGCGGTCGCCATGCACGAGGTCGGAGATCATTATCTGATGGTCGGAGAATTGGTCAGTTACAAGAGGCCAGATTTGGCCGTGATTGCCTGCAACCTCCTTAAGGCAAAGCTTGTTGTGATTGGCGGAGGAGAGATGCTCGAGCGAATAAGAAAACTTGCTGGACCGACTGTGACGATCTTGGGACCGCAGCCGTTTGACGTGTTGAGGTACCACTACGCTCATTGCCGCGCGCTCATCTTTCCGGGGGAGGAGGATTTCGGGATCGTTCCTGTGGAGGCTATGGCCAGCGGTCGTCCTGTGATTGCCTACGGGAGGGGAGGAGCGACAGAAACGGTCGTCGCGGACGAAAGTGGGGTCTTCTTCGATGTGCAAACCACGGAGGCGCTGATAGACGCCATCGAGAGGCTCGAAAAGATCAATTTCAATCCCGCGGCTGCTGTCAAGCGTGCCGGAGACTTCACGACCGATGCCTTTGTGCAGAGGTTTGGCGCATTTGTCGACGAGACGATCAGTGACGCCCATGTGTTGAGGCCAGCATAGAGATACTGAGTGCGAATATTACGACAAAACAAGTTTTGAATTGGAGTGTAGCCATGCGTTCGGCAGTTTTGGAGAGATCCGCTTCTGACTTCTTAAGGTTGCGCCAGCCATTGCGACGGCTCGGTGTAACCGCATCCTGGCGCCAGCTTCTCGGATCCCTTGTCGGCCTAGCGATCCTAAGCGGGCATTCTGCCCTCGCGGAAGATTACATCCTAGGTCCTCAAGACAAACTGAAAATCCGGGTGTTCGAATGGCGGCCGGTGACCGGCACCGCATTTGAATGGGTTCCTTTGAACGGCGAGTTCGTGATCTCCGCCGCAGGAAGCCTATCGCTGCCGATTGTCGGAGTGGTACCGGCGAGTGGGCTTACTGTCGATCAGATTTCAGATTCGATTGGCGAGCGATTGAAGAACCAAGTCGGTATGCAAAAGCGACCAAACGCCTCGGTTGAAGTGTCGGAATATCGGCCGTTTTTCATTGCAGGTCTTGTGACCAAGCCTGGAAAATACGCCTACAGTCCTGGCCTGACGGTGGTTCAGGCGCTTTCCATGGCAGGGGGGATGACAGGTCCTGTCGATGTGAATGTGATGGGTCTGCAACGCGATGTGCTCACCATGCGGGGTGATCTTCGTGCTTTGAATGTCGAACGTTTTGGGCTCCTTGCTCGCCAAGCGAGGGTCGATGCGATCATCAACAATCGGCCTTCTGTCGTCTTTCCCTCAGAGCTAACGACCCATTCGGGTCAGGCAATTGTCGATCGCATCATGAAAGAAGAGGCCGACCTCTTCGATACCCGCCAGCGCTCGATAAACGCTGAGATCGTCGCCCTCAATGAAGCAAGAGTTCTTGCTTCCAACCAGATCGAGACTCTGAAGTCCAAAGCCGCGTCGCTGGCAAAGCAGATTGACTTGGCAAGTAAGGATCTTGGGACCGTCAACAAGCTGGTATCCGCCGGACTGAGCGTGTCGGCGCGCTCCTTGGGCGCCAGTCAGAATCTGGCAGATCTCGAAAGTCGAAACCTTGATGTTTCGCTGGCCAATTTGAAGGCGCAGCAAGACGTTGCGAAGGTTGATCGCGACATCACGGATTCACGCAATCGCTACCGCATCGATGCGTTGACGGAAGCAGCGGACGTCAGGGCAAAGCTTGGAGCCAATACTGAGAAAATGCAGACAACGCGCGCCCTCCTAGACAATATTGCGCTGCAAGCGCCCATGGTTGCAAATTCAGCCGTCGAAGACGGGCAACATTCATTTGAGACAACGATCGATCGATTGGCGAGTGGTCATACCAGAACCCTGGCGGTTGGCGACAATGATGCCGTCGAACCTGGCGACCTAATTCGGGTTGAGAAAATACCCGAAACAAACCTAGGTGTGCTACAGACAAATTCTCGCAGGCCAGGCCCATCAGATCAAAAACGGGATGGTTTCTAGAACCATTGTGTAAAAGTCATCGATTGTTATCGCGGCGCGCTGGCAGAGATTTGCATAAACGGGGCGACTGTTATAGACATGACGGCGTTGTCATTTTTGGCGGGGCTCGGAGCTAACTGCTGATGCATTGGAGTTTTTTAGTGTGGATTTTGGTGGGCATGTTGTGCGCCATCAGACTTCCAATACTCCATTTCACGCTCGTCGTGATTGCCGGTGTCTGCGTCTATGCAGTCCTTTTTCACTCGTCTTATGATTCCGCCGGACAACTGCTGGTTTGGTGCCTCATCTACGGCGCGCTTTTGCAGTTTGGGTATGTGTGCTCACACTGTATCTTTTACCTCATGTATATTAGAACGGCGGCCAAAGAGCGACGCTTGTCCAGACCAAAAATTCGCCGCGGACCTTCCCCGGATTAAATGGGCTGCTCGGATAAATGCCGCATGACGTGATCTTGTTTTTCGCAATCTGGTGAAGATGTGGGTCTTGGATCCGTCAAGCCCTCAATACAGCCACCCATAGCTCTCGCTGGTTGCGATGGAAGTTGACAATTGGCCCACCGACAATGCTTGAAAGCAATCTGGTCGGTCAAATCGCGCATTCCAACAGTCGCAAGATGTGTCACCCGGAAGATGGCACGGTGGTGCGTGCCGCCTTAACGGATGATTGAGAAGAGGTTATTTTTGTCTAGCGAACGCCTGACGCAATTAAATGCTTCCCATTGAGGAAACGCTGATTTCATATAGGTTTCGTCCGGAAGCTTGTGATCCTTTCCCCAATGCGGGCGGGCAGAAAAGGAACGCATGAGCTCCTCGAAAGGGCGTAGGATCTCATCTTGCTCGCTTCGCGTAACCAGCCAATAGACATTGAAACAGACAGCGTCCTGTCCTGCATTTGGGCCAAGGTAGGACAGGTTATTGCCCTTGACGAACTTCATTTCCATAATTTTTCCGAAATTGCTGCGAGCAAATTGACTTGCCGCGATGCGATCGACAACGCGCTCCCAATCCTTCGTGTGAACCGAATATTGCATACTGATCTGAACGTGAGTCTTTGATCGTGCTTTTGTCGCTGGCCCGTTTGAGCGTACTATGTCTCGAGCCATATGGACCGCCGGGCGTATCATCGATCTCAGCATTGACTGCCGTCTTGGCTCCCAAACTGCGTTTCGGTGCATGACATAGGGATTGAAGCCCAAATACCTATCTTGCCGCTCTTCCAGGCAATCGACCTTAATCTTGTTTGCGCCTAGCGACCAGTGCGCCCAAACGTGCGCATATCGAGACAACACAGCATCGCGGGTCGCCATAAATTCGTCGAGGTCGATCTCTAGTTTGGTGTAGTGAACCCACGGCATATCAATTGCTTGAAAGACGACTTTGGTGATGACCCCGAGCATTCCGACTGAGACCCGGGCCGCACACATCTCGGCCTCAGACACCAGTTTGCTGTCGAAAGTCTTGAGCTCGCCGGAGGCAAGGACGACGTCCATCGATACAACGGAATCGGACATCGTACCGCTCCTGTGGTTTGTGCCGTGCGTTGCTGTCGCCACCGCACCGCCTGCGGTCATTTCCGGAAGAAAGGCGAGTGATGGGAGACATAGGCCTCGCCGACCGAGCGCACGTGTGACATCCCCCATGCGCACTCCGGCATCGACCGTTATGGTCTTCGCAACCTGATCAATGACGCAGAGCCTCCGCAATCCATCCAATTGCAGAGAAATGCCGTTTGTGAAGCAGTGTTCAGACCAAGAGTATCCAAGGCCCATAGGCCGAATTTTCAAACCTGACGATACGGCAAAAGATACTGCGCGAATAACATCATCTGTTGACCGCGCATGTATTACCTTGGTTGGAGAAAACGTTTTGAAGCCATCATATATATATACCATATTCTACCCAAATACAGATTCTACGATTGCTACGAAGTTAAATACGCTTTTATATCCTATAAAAATGAAACTATGCAGTCTATATAAAGCTACGTTTCAAACGAAAATATTCATTTTATCAAAGCGTTTTTCAAATAAAATGGAAGTTAATCGATTTTAAACGTCAATTTTTCGTTTGACATGAATTCCTGGACAGTCTTTGCATGTATCGTCTCATTAGATGAGACCTTTGGAAGTGATATTGACTGTCCGGTGCACCGATCGCATGTAGGGTTCGAGATCCTGAAGTCCGTTTTTTTCAGTTATACTGCGAAGAGGTCCAACCCGATACTCAACGCGCCTCCGGTTCGATGAACGACCTTGGTGTTCCATACCGCTTCGGCCTTCAGGGCTTCTATCCTGTCGCGTAAATCATTGCTGTCATAGGCTTTATCGGCCAGCACCGCATCGGTCGGCTGGCCTGCCCAGGCATGATGCGAAACCGTAAAGGTCGGCCGAACGTGTCGGCGAGCATGTGGATCTTGGTGGTCCATCCACCTCCGGAACGCCCCAGCGCCTGATCCTTGGCCCCCCTTTTCCGCTCGCTGCCTGTTGGTGCGCGCGCACGATGGTGCTGTCAAGCATGAGATATTTGTTGTCCCGGTCAACCGTCAGCGTGTCAAACACCCGTTCCCATATGCCGGCATGGCACCAACGGCTGAAGCGGCGATGCACCGTCTTCCACTTACCATAGCGTTCCGGCAGGTCACGCCAGTGCGCCCCCGACCGCAGCACCCACAAACGTCCGTTCACGAACAATCGGTTATCCGACCCGGTTCGACCCGGATCGACGACCTTGCCTGGCAAAAGAGGCGCGATCCTCGCCCATTGCGCCTCGTTCACTTCATACCGCTTCATCGCCCTCATAAACCCCACGGCAGAACATGGGCGTCTATGAATCACGATCTCTGCCCGTTCGGGAATCTGGAGGGTTATTTGAGGTCGCATGGGACAGCGCGGCGGGTTCGGGCGGCCTCATGTAAGCCGGATTGAACTAAGACGCGGGTTGTTGGACGCTGCTATGGGGAATTGAGAAGCGGCCCTATGTCGGCGGAGCCGGAACCATGCCGTCCCGATTGCTCCGAGGGTGTCGCTGATCCTGAGAATGGACATTCGGGAGCGTTTTGCCGGAGACCTTGCAACCTGTGGGCCAAATGTACCGGGATCTGAAGCGGTTCGATCTTGCGGGGGTCGAGCGATATCGATCGCCGGCACAGCGCTGGACGAGTGGGAATATGCTGTGATGTTTGCGGTTGTCTGACATCATGAAGTATCGCACCAGAAGGATGATGGCCGAGGCGGTGGTACAGGGGCAACGGTGACGCCAGTTCGACGCATGGGACGCTGACAATCGGGGCATTCGAAGGAATGGGCCTGCTGAGATTTTGTCGAATGGGATCGCTCGCCTGTCGGTGATGGTTGGCCGAGGAGGCTTCTGCAGAGAGCGATACGATCGCGCCGATGACAATTGGCGAGGAAGCCAAAGTGGCGCATGCGGTGGAAGCCATCCGGAAGCACATGAAGGAGAAAGCGCCGGATGAACTCGTGGGGATGAAGACGCATGATCTTCTCACGGTCGCGACCGTCTCCACGATAATCCTTCCATCTGAAGGCGACATGGTCGTCATCGACATGGACGATGCGGCTGTTTGCGATGGCAACACGATGGGTGTAGCGGCCAAGATAGGCAAGTACCTGATCTGGACCGCCGAATGGGGGCTTTGAGTAGACCACCCATTCGATGCTGCGAGCGCGGGCAAGATGGCGGGCGAATGTCTTGCTATCGTTGAGATGAGCGAGTTCGTTGAAGAATTGGAGTTCGTTTTTGGCAAAGGCTTCAGCGAGAGCTGTCAGGAAGCGTCGGCGAAACAGACGTGACAGCACGCGCACGGGTAGAAAGAAGCCCGATCGGCAATTGATCCACCTTGTTCTGTCTGGTGAGAGGCCTCCGCCCGGTACGACGCAGTGGACATGGGGATGGTGGGTCATCGCCTGGCCCCAGGTGTGAAGTACGCCGGTGACGCCGATCTCTGCGCCTAGCCACTTGGGGTTAGCTGCGATGGTCTGCAGGGTCTCGGCCGAGATCTGCATCAACAATGCATAGACGACCGCCTTGTTCTGGAAGGCGATGTCAGCGACATCACGTGGTAGCGTGAAGACCACATGGAAATAGGGGACCGGCAAGAGATCGGCGATGCGTGCGTCGACCCAATCCTTGCGAGCGGCTCCCTGACACTTTGGGCAGTGGCGATTACGACATGAGTTATAGGAGATGCGGGTTCTGCCGCACTGATCGCAAGCATCGACATGACCCCCGAGCCTGGGTGTCCGGCAGGCTTCTATTGCTCCCATGACGCGTCGTTCGCTGCGGCCAAGATGACCGGCGTTCTCGCGTCTGTAAGGGCCACCATGCCACCGAAAGATGTCGGCGACTTCGAAGGCGGGACGCAACCTGCTACGCTTCCGGCGGGGTCACCTCCAATCGCAAACGGTCAAGGGGACTGGCGGTCGACCTGATGGTGTCGGTGGACACCTGTGCATAATGCGCAGTGCTGGATAGATAGGCATGGCCAAGCAAGACCTGGATGATCCGGATATCGGTGCCGTTCTCCAGAAGGTGCGTTGCAAAGGAATGCCGCAACGTATGGACGGTGACCCGCTTTGAAAGGCCAGTAGCGGCAACCGCTGAACGACAGGCGGCGTTCAAAACGGTCGGTTCGATCGGCCTGTCGGCATCGCGCCCTGGAAAAAGGAACCCGGTGGGTCGCGATAGACGCCAATAACTGCGTAAAATGCCCAGCAGCTCGTTTGACAGCATGACGTATCGGGCTTTGGCGCCTTTGCCATGACGAACATGGATCACCATCCGGGAACTGTCGATATCCTCGATCTTCAGACCACAGACCTCGCCGACCCTGAGGCCAGCGGCATAAGCTGTGGTCAGCGCTACACGCGCCTTGAGACTGGAGACGGCCTCAAGAAATTGGGCCACCTCGTCCGCCGACAGAACAACGGGGATCTTGCGGGGTTTGCGCGCGTATGGAATCCGCTCAGGGACATCGTCTTGGGCCAAGGTAATGCCATAGAAAAATCGGAGAGCACACACGATCTGATTTAACGATGCCCACGATATCCCCGTCGAGACAAGGTGAACCTGGAACGTGCGAATGTCGTCGAGATTAAGCCGATCAGGTGATCGGGAGAAATAGCGGCTGAACTTCCGGACTGCACTGATGTAGGATCTTTGGGTTGCCGGGGACAAATTGCGGATCGTCATGTCCTCAATCATCCGGCGGCGAAGAGGGCTTATCTCAGCCATCGGGGCCTCCTGTCTGAAGGGTGGGTTGCAACACAACCATCCTCTCAGTCAGGGCGCTCTCGTCAAAGCCCGCCGCAAATCGCCGCGATCAGCGGCTTAGTTCAATCCTGAATGTCGATCCGGCCTAGGACAGAGCTCAATCGGTGCTTCGTGTACAGCCGAATTTAATTTCGAAACGCAGGTTTACCCCGGTTAACGTCAAAGGGCACCGATACTGGTATTTCGACATCCCGGAGGAACATGGCGGTACGGACGTCGCTAGGTCGGTCCTCCCGATAATCTTGGCATCGCGCAGCGCGTGGCTGATCACAAACACGACACAGACTATCTGCGCGCTCGTAGGCGCATATCCGTCAATTCAAAAGCCAAAGCGCGCCATCAGGGCTGGGTCCGGCTCGCGGTCGTCGCCGACATGGCTGTCAGCGTCTGCGCATCCCGTCCATAGATGTCGTCGAAATATTCGACAGTCCCCTGCGTATTCGGCCAAGCGGTGAAATAGGCCACAAAGACAGGGATCTGCTCGGGCACCGGCATATCCTTCTTCTCGCCACCCTGGATCTGTTGGCTGACGAAGTCGACGGGTTGGTTTAGGACGGCGGCAGCCATGGCGCGGGGGTTTTCCAAGCGTACGCAGCCATGGCTGAACATCCGGTCCTGCGACGCGAACTTTCCACGAGCCGGCGTGTCATGCATGTATATGGCGTGCGCGTTGGGAAAGAGGATCTTCAATTGCCCAAGTGCGTTGTCCGGGCCCGGCGGCTGGACGACGGAAATGTTTTCGAGCGGCTGTGACCAGTCGACCTTCGCGGAAGGCATCTGCTTGCCCTTCACCGACACCACATAGCCCTCCTTGTCGAGATAGGCGGGGTGGCGTTTCAGATGGGGCAGCATTTCGTTGTGAATGATCGATTGCGGCACCCCCCAATCGGGATTGAACTCGACCGTCTTGATCGAACCCTCAAAGAAGTTCGTCTGATGATCTTGTTGCCCGATCACGGCTTTCATCGAAAGCGCCGTTGCGTCGTTCTCGTTGTAATAGGTCATGTAGGCCGGCTGATTGATGAAGACGTAGCGCTGTGGGAATTGCTGTGGAAGCCAGCGGATCTCCTCCATCGCGACAATCACCTTGTTGATATCGGTGCTGGTGTCGGGCCTTTGCTCAGATGTCCGCAGGAAATGAAGTTCCAGGGCGAGCTGCGTGAATTTGGGGTTTCCAGGAAGCAATCTTTCAAAAACCGGCATCAGCTCGGGCAAAGTGGATAGCTGGGCCAGCGTTGCCTTGAGGTCGACCGGCTTCCTCTTGAAATCGTAGTAATGCGACAACTGGTTCGGATCGATGCGACCACGGAAATTGTCTTGCAGGAACATGAGCATCTTGCTGGAAAGCGATACCTCGAAAAGCGCCAAGGCTTTGGTCCGCTCGTCCGAGCCTGCCGGCAATGCCTCGAATGTCGCTGGCAGGCTATAGTCTTCTGGGCTCAGACCCCAGTCGCCGGCCTGCTTCATCAGACTGATCGCCTGCGCCGCCTTCAGCGTTGGTCCCTTCCCATCGACCCAGATGAGCTTGGCCTTTGGCTGGCTGTAATAAGCCTCGACAGTGTCGGCTATGTCGATATTCATCGGCACCTGCAGTTCGGCCATCTCATGAAAGACCTTTGCCTGACCGGCCGCGACAGGATCGAACAAAGCGGCGAGGGCAGACGTCTCGATTTGCGGCGCGATGCGAGCGACCCGGCGCGCTGGCGCTGGGTAGACTGCCGCGACCTGAGTTGCGTCGCCTTGCGTCGTCGAAGGCGGCTTGGCCGGGTTCGTCGGTGCTGCAACGGTAGGTCCAGTGAGGAGTAGCGAGCTCAACAAGGACAGCGCGGCGCAGGGAATCGGAAATCGTTGCATTTCTTGTCCTAGGATTAAGTACGACAGGTGACTTTGTGCCGCCAGCGCCCTCGCTCAAGGTCGCATTACGAGGTCGCAATCACGGCAAGTCTCAACCCCTCGAATGATTGCGCCACCAATCGAAGCTACGTTGGCCCTACAAAGCGGCAGATTGAAGGTCGCCGATGCATTGTGAGGCGCTAGTCGCTGCCGCGATGCCATAGCGAAATCAGCGCGCCGGTGGCTCCCTGCAAGGGATCTGTCTGAGGGAGCGGCAATCGGTCGATCCGAACCTGCTGTTCCTTGGAAGGTGCCGACGTCAAGATGTCTGCGCTTTGCCCCGGCGGGTATGCGCCGACGACACGAAAATCATAGCTAGAGCCGAGGTTCATGTGTCCCGTACCAGCCGGCAGCACGAGACAATCTCCGGCCTGGACGTCCAGCGTCTCTCCGCCTGGCCCGCCGATCTGCAATCGGGCGTTCCCACTGGCAATCCCGAGCACCTCATGTGCGCCGCTGTGATAATGGTGATAATCAAACACCCCGTTATGCCAAATGCCTTGCCAACCGTTATCCGAGAAAAGGCGCTCAAAGGTTTCGGGCGCGTCGGCGGCACCTACAGCGTTGTCATAAATCAAGACTGGCAGTGTTTTGTTGTTTGGGATCCAACCACTCTGCGCAAGCAGTATCTGCCTTGTTCGCATTCGGATGTCCTATGCAGAATCCGCTTAACGCTACGCAGTCCTTCAAGGTAGCCAGACGACCGTGACGGCCTATGCCGATGGCGATCGCTGTCACAAGAGTACAGGGTCCAGCGGTCAGGGAAGCAAGGCTATTTATTCACGGACGAGAACTCGCCGACCTTTGGCAATTCGGTGGACGGAGTGGGAGCGTCACCCCGATGGGCTTCCTTGTCAGTCAGTTCCTCCTCTGCCACCGTAGAAAACTCGCGCTCAGCGTCGCGCCAATGTTTGTCATGTTGGCCGTCTGGTCGGCCTTCCGCTTCCCATTTGTGATACGCATTCTTGCGAAGCAATTCGTCGCGATCGGTATTCACTATATCCTCCTACTGGAAGTGGCCGCATCGTTCCACTCCGGAGAAATGCCGATCTGGTCAAAACGTTTCAGACGAACCGTTTGGAATTCTCGACAACCACTTATTCACTAGCTTCGGCAAAGAGGACGGAGGCCTCATGCTTCCACGGGCCGCCAAGATACTGCCATACGTCTAGTCCTGTGATCTCGATCGAATGGGGGTGAAAGGTCTCCCCCAGCTTCTTGCAGAGAGCGTCGGCGGCGGCCCGTGTAGCTTTGTTCTGAATGGTGATGTGCGGTTGCCATTTCTGCATGTCCTGCGAATTCAGCCATGGCGCGAAGGCCGATTTCAGACTGCTGCGTGTCGATTGGAGTTCCCGACTATCGACGGCGAAGGCCACACCCGCGCCCAGATGACGAAGGCCAGTGACGTCGGCGGAAATGGCGGAGGCATCTCGTGATGCGCGGCCGAGGTGTAGTAGTACTTCCTCGAGATGCTCTCCCGGCAGACGGTGGAACATCGTTAGATGAGCGCGAAGAAAATTGCGATCCGAAGGGAAATGCCGTCTTCGCAGAACGTCGAATGGCTGGAGATCTTCGTCGGCTATCCGCGCGGTCAGGATGAGTGGTTTTCGTGTTTTCAAATCGATGCTTCCCGGCAGAAACGAAGATTGTTACCTAGCCTAGCCGCTCCCAGCGTGGCCGTTATCGATAATGCAACACTGACCCCGCGTGGTTGGCCTTACGGGCATTTGCCGCCGGATGTAGTGCCATTCCCCTCGTCGTCAATGTGTCCAGCAAAGGCTGGCGGTTCTCAAACCGATAATCGTGTGGCGTTGGGCTTCCTTTGCCGAACGGAATCCGGGATCCAAACCCTTCTTCTGTCGCCTTGCCGAGGTCGCCAGATGGGCTGGCGCGGCTACCTTATTTGATGGTAGTGGCGCACGCAGCCGATAGTGTTGCGTGATCTGATGGTGACCGACGGCTCTTTGGGAGGAATTCGTATGAAGCCTGCAGCAACCGCCGGGAATCTCGGCAATGCCGTGATGCTCGGCGTGGTCCTGATGCTTTTTGGCGACCTTCTCTTTGCCGTAAACGATGCCGTCGGAAAGTGGCTTCTTGCGAGCTTTGCTTTGGGCCAGGTACTCGTGATGAGGTCGCTGGGCTCATTCATCGTCCTGATACCGATGATAGCACGGCAGGGGCCGAGCGCGTTGCTGGATGTTCGACAACCAGGCCTGCTGCTCGGCCGAGCCGTCATGGCCACTGCGGACGTCTCCCTGTTCTACGCGGCGGTGGCCTATCTGCCACTCGCCGACGTGATCACATTCTATATGGCGGCACCGATCTATGTCGCTGCTCTGTCGCATTTCCTCCTGGGCGAGAGGATCGGATGGAGGCGTTGGCTTGCTGTCGGGGTCGGGTTTGCCGGTGTGGTGATCGCTCTGAGGCCGTCGACCGCGATGTTGTCCCTGCCTTCTTTATTTGCCGTCGCCGGGAGCGTCGGTTTCGCTCTGACCATTATATCTAGCCGCTACCTTCGATCGACACGCGACACCGTTCTTGTCACCTCGCAAACGCTGGTGGTCATGGTCGTGGGCATAATCCTGTCGGTCAGCGACTGGCGGGAGGCCGGGCTTGATATTTGGATCGCAATGCTTTTCCTCGGTATTGTCGGTACGTGCGCCCATCTTCTGCTGACGCGTGCACTGAAGCTCGCTCCGGCCTCGCTGCTTGCCCCGCTGCAATATACACTCTTGCTGTGGGCGGTCGTGTTCGGGTTTGTGTTCTTCGGCGACGTTCCTGACGCCCAACTTCTCGCTGGCGCGGCGATCATCGTCTTTGCCGGCCTGTTTATCTTCCACCGAAAAAACCTCAAAGGCGAGGACATTCGGCAAGCCATTCCTTTGGACGGACGCTGAGGCAACGCGGTCCGCAGGAACTTCAGATGCAGATGGACAAGCTTCAGCTTGAAACATGGATGGCCTCTGTTCCTATCGTTCATGGGGCGCTCGCCGGACGCCGAAGCCTCCACCTCAAAGACTGAACGTCTTGCCACCGACTGACATCCGCATCCGGCACCCAGATGCGGCCATCTCCGGGCTGCTTCTGGCTCGCGAGGTTTTCTTCGGCAATGTTTGGGAACATATCAATCAGTTGCTCGGTCTCTGCCACCGAAGCAACCTTTCCCCTGTCTTAGCTGTCAAAGCTTCCGCGTCACCACAACGGTCTGGTCACAGTGCCGTCGGTCACGGAGAAATGACCGTTCTCCCCAACGGGCATAAGTCACATGATCGGTCTCCTCGCGCACAGGCGCGCTTTCCAGATCCGGTCGCCTCGATGCGCCGGCGCAGCGTATCCATAATGTTGATGACATGGCTTGCCGGCTGAATGGAGGAGAGGCTGCCGGCTTGCCCTTCTTCACAAGCTTCAATGCTGCCCGTTATCGGCAATCATGGCGAGCAGGCCCTCCCGGGCCGGATCTTCGACCATCGCCGGCGACCAGTCCTTTTTCCGTTGTGTGATGATCCGCTGCACGAACGGCATCATTTCCGGCTCGGCCGCGCCATCAATGCTTTCGAAGTGGTTGTCCTCAGGCCGGACCTTTTCGCCATATCGCTAGGTCAAGAGCACGGTGCCGTCGCACGTGGTGCAAGGATGATCGATACCACTTCCCGTGGACCGCCTGAATGGCATCGATGTCGGTTGGCGCGTGTTCAAGAGATAGTGGCACCAAACGTACGAATTTTTGGGCCAAGTTCGTCCGCGGATACCGAATGCGTGGTCAAACTCGGCGATTCACCAAGTAATTGGAACAATGGAAAAATTTGTAAGTTCTACGGCCTCACATCCAAGGAGCCCGAGAATGCATATGAAGAGACTTGTCGCCCCACTTGCAGCGTTGCTGCTGTCATCCACCATAGCCGTCCCGGTCTTTGCCCAGGAGATGGCCAAGCCATCGGCCGAGATGCAGGCCGTCCTCGACAAGCTGACCGATCTCGGCTCCAAGCCATTCGCAACGCTGACGGTGCCAGAAGCCCGGACTCAGGCAAGCGCTGCCGACGCCGCCAAGGCTGTCCAGTGGGACAAGCGCATCTCCTCTAACCCCGAGGCCCAGGTCACCACCAAGGACATCGCCATCCCGACGCAAGATGGAAAGCTCGCCGCCCGTGTCTATATCCCAGGCGGCAAAGGCCCATTCCCGGTCATCGTCTACTACCACGGCGGCGGGTGGGTCGTTGCGGACCTAAACGTGTATGACGCCGCGCCGCGCGGTCTCGCCCTCGGCGTGAATGCTGTCGTCGTCTCCGTCGAGTATCGTCACGCTCCGGAACACAAGTTTCCAGCAGCCCACGAAGACGCCTGGAACGCCTACGAGTGGGTCACCAAGAACATCCAACAGCTGAATGGGAATGCTCACAAGATCGCCGTGGCCGGCGAAAGCGCCGGTGGCAATCTGGCCGCCAATGTTGCCCTGATGGCAAAAGAGAAGAAGACAAGGCAGCCTGTCTACCAGTTGCTCGTCTACCCTGTTGCCGGCAACGATATGGATACACCGTCCTACAAGGAAAATGCCGACGCCAAGCCGCTTGGCAAGGCGGACATGGCCTGGTTCGTCAAGAACACGTTCGCCTCGATGGATCAGACGTCCGATCCCCGTCTGAACCTGGTCGGCCGTACCGACCTGGCGGGTGTCGCGCCCGCAACCATTATCACGGCGCAGATCGACCCATTGCGCTCTGAAGGCGAAACCTACGCCGCAAAGCTGAAGGACGCCGGCGTTCAGGTCGATGCCAAGACATTCCCCGGCGTCACGCACGAATTCTTCGGGATGGCCAAGGTCGTGCCGCAGGCGAAGGAAGCCAACGACATGGCAATCGCCGATCTGAAGTCCGCCTTCGACAAGGCAAAGTGAGGAAAACGACCATGAACAGAACACTCAAAGCAGCCCTTATGAGCGTTGCCATTTTTTCCGCTTCCGCTTCGTATTCGATGGCTAAGATGCCAGCGAGCGCCGATACGGCGGCCCCAGCGATGTCCGTAGACAAGGCATCCTTCGTGAAGGTGGTCACCAGTTCCAATGAGTTCGAGATTGAATCGAGCAAGCTTGCCGCGCAAAAGGCCAAGGATGCCGATGTAAAGGACTTCGCCAAAAAGATGATCTCCGACCACACCGCGGCAGCCGAAGGTTTGAAGAAGGCCGCTAGGCTCGGTGATGGCGCACCTGTGCTGTCGCCGAAGCATGCAGCCATGCTGGAATTGCTCAAGGGCGCGACCGACCAGGAATTCGAGCCGCTCTACATCGATATGCAGACGTCGGCGCACATGGAAGCCGTTACGCTGTTTGCCACCTATGCCAAGGGTGGGGACGATGCGGCAGTGAAAGCTTTCGCCAAGAAGACGCTGCCGAAGCTCGAGATGCACAAGATGCATGTTCTCGGGCTCGTCGCGGCACACTGATCCGACGCGACCGGCCGGGCATATCCTCTGGTCTGCCCGGCCATCTCCTTTGGTACTCAAAGGAGATGGCCAGTGGCGGACGAAATGCGCTCGTGGGCAGCGGTCGACGACGACAAGGTCGAGGCAGCCACGTTGCACAACGACGACATGCGAAATCGTCGTTGCCAGCGACGCTGTTTCCGCTTCCGGCGCTGTTTCGACGTAGCGCTCTCTTGCGATTGAAGCTGATGGGCCGTGTGGTGTGGGCCAAGCAGGGATCGGCACACGGCTTTCCCAGAATGCCGCGAAAGTCCAGTGAACGTCATCCGCTTGTCTGCCGTTGGGTCTCACCCTATGGTCCAGCAATGATCACCGATCCGCTACACCATCCCTTCCGGCACGCACTTGAGCGATTTGCAGACGGCTATGCGCAAGGCCTGTTCGAGGGTCGAAAATGGGGGGTCACCGTCAAGCGCTCCGCCGATCGCAAACGCGTCTGGTTCTATGCCGAGGACCTGGCCGGATCCGACATCGTCAGCTTCAATCTCTATCGTCTGAATGACGCAAGACTGGCACTAAAGCCGTGCGAGATGTCTTCGCAGAAGGTCGTCGCTTTCGTGCTGGGATTTGTCACGGGACCGTCGGCATCGACGGCTGCCCTCTAGTGGCGGCTCGCAATTTGCGTAGCGCCCATTTATGGAAGTTACGAGATTTGTAGTCTTGATCGTGCCGCAGGAGTTGAGTCTTCAGTTTGCGAACCTCGGTTGCGCGGTGTAGATCCTCTGACACTACTGCATTCATCGCAGAAGGTTAAACAGGTGGCGGAGTTTTACTACGGCGAAGCGCGGCTATCCCGCCAATACCGCGGCCGACTTTTGAACCGCCGTTCTCATCGCTGACCTGAAAAGCGTCAAGATCGAAGAAGTCGGCGCCGTCGCCGACGTTTTCAAACCTTCAGGCTGGTGCTGTAGAAGCCACACGTCAAAGCATCTTATGAGCGCCGATGGCGTCCATTCATTCCGCGGCGATGGCGTCTTCCGGCCTGTCGAAGGGCATCCGGCCTTCCATGAAATCTGTGCGGCTCGGACAGGTGGTCAGCCGCGAGCGGAACGCATCGACCATCCAAACGGTCGCCGGACCGGGCGGATGGGCAAGCTTGCGGATCGCATAGATCGGATATTCGCCCTGCTCGTATGCTTCGAGGTCGAGATGAACCAAGCGGCCGCTCAACAGGTCCTCGCGGATCAGCGACGCCGGCAACCCGCCCCAGCCCAGACCACCCCGCACCAGATGATGCTTGGTGGCGACGTCGCTGACGCGCCAAGTCCGGTAGGATAAAACGTTGAAATCACGCCCCTTGGTCATCGCCGTGGAATCGGTGACGACAAGCTGCACCTCTTCGCGGACATCGGCGATCGTCAACGGCCGGTCGATGGCGGCGAGCGGATGATTGGCGGCGGCGACCGGCATCAAGAAGGAATGGCCGATGCGCTCGACCACCAGCGAATCGTCCTGCTTGAAGATCGCACCGCCGATGCCGATCGTCGATTGACCGCTGGAGACCAGTTCCATGACGGCTCCGAGTTCGCCGACATTGAGACGCATAGAGACGGACGGATAACGATCGCGGAACTCCCGCAGCACTTCGACCATCAGGGCGGTCGGCACCATGACGCTGATGGCTGCGGCGACCTCGGCCTCGAGCCCTTCCTTGAGACTGCGGACGCGGGCGCGCATGACCTCCAGATCGGAGAGGATGCGGCGGGCATCCTCGAGCATGGCGGCACCGGCATCGGTCAACTTTGCCTGGCGGGCGCCGGAGCGTTCGAACAGCCCGACTTGAAGCTGTGCCTCGAGATTGGCGATCGTATAAGAGATCACCGACTGGGCGCGGTTGAGGGAGCGGGAGGCGGCTGAGAAGCTACCAGCCTCGGCGACGGCCAGGAATACCTGCAATTGGTCCAATGTCGGTTTGGGAAGCACGATCCATCCACTTCATCGATAGCTCCGATCCATATTATCACAGTTTTTTCGATAGTCACGCCGGCCTATCTGTCTGGGGAATGGCATCGATTGCCTGACTGAACCGCCACCTATCGAAAAAGGAAATGCTTCATGTCCTCCATCCTTCTCCTGACATCCAGCCCACGCTCCGATTCTCTTTCGACCCAGATCGCCACTGAACTGGCCGAAAAGCTCAAGGCACAGGCGCCCGGCGCAACGCTTGTGCACCGCGACTTGACGGCGACGGCGCTCCCACACATCGACGAAGTGTTCACAACCGCCATTCGCACCCCAGCCGACGGCCGCACTGCCGCGCAGAATGAAGTGACGAAGACGTCAGACTTGCTGACCCAAGAGCTGCTTGCCGCCGACACGCTGATCATCGGTACCGGTATGATCAATTTTTCCATCTACTCGTCACTGAAGAGCTGGATCGACAACATCGCCCGTGCCGGCCTGACCTTCAAATATGGTGAGACCGGCCCGATTGGCCTGACCAGCGGTAAAAAGGCTTATATCGTGCTTGCCTCCGGCGGTATCTATTCGTCCGGCCCGGCCGAGGCGCTGAACCACGCCACGCCCTACCTGAAGTCGATTCTTGCCTTCATCGGCGTCACCGACGTCGAGACGGTGGTGGTCGAAGGCCTCGCCTATGGTCCTGAAGCGGCTGAGAAAGCCATTGCAGCTGCCCGCACCCGTTCTGACGAACTGGCGGCGGCTGCCTGATCCATCGGATTTTTGTGACGAGGAAGCGGCCGGTAAAGCATCGGCCGTTTTCTATTGGGCCTGCGTCTCACTAGGACCGGTGATTTTCCGCAATTCGCCTTTGATCGTGCCCAAAACCTCCTCCAACAGCGCGGGGGCATCGACGAGCCGCGCAGAACCAACGGCACCAGCCATGGCGCAGATGGCAAGCATTGCCCCTGCCGGCCGATCGCCGCATCGCCACTCTTACTCCGCCCGGTCATCAGCTCCGTCTTAGGCCGAAGCCGTTCGAATGGCTTGCTCGGTTGCTCGTCAGATTGGACAGATTGCACATCACGTTGCCCCATTGTCAGCCTGAAGTTAGTCCAAGCGTTACCCTCGGCAACTGTGGCTGAACATGAGTTATTGTCTCGTTTTGCCGTTAGCAGATAGGGCGCTGTGTGGTGGACATTCGCAGGTGCGTTCGTCGTCCTGCAAGATTTCGATCAGTGCGATGCGCTCGGATCGAGTTTGGCTTTCGTTTCTAAATGGTCGGCCATTGACGTTGAACCATCGGAATGCGGATCGTTTTTCTGATGAATGCCAATCCAAGGCGCGGCAGTCAACCGCTCTATTGCCGCTGTGAAGGGCATAGCCGAGCATGACCGAAACCGTTCATTTGCCAAGTCGAGGTCCGAAATAGCCTGCTTGATATCGGATCCTTCTGGCCATCGAGACGGCGATACTGGAAAGAAGACCTCTTGCTGCCTCGCTGGCGACGTGTCGATTGGGCGTCTTATACCGGTCGGCGCAGTCTTTGACTCTTGAGGTTTCATAAATCGCGATGTCGTTGAGGGCTGGAGGCAGATGGCGCTAGCGGTCATTCTGCAACGATGCCCGCGCGGTTCCTCAAGGCAGCGCAACTTTCAATCGATTAAATGATCGAAATCAGGCCAGACATGTGAAAACTCGCACTTCATAACTTTGAGTTTTAATGTAAGCTCTCTTAGGCTTGCACAGCGTTACGTGTGTGATCATTGCCAGTTCGCGCGGGACAAGCAGCGATCATACAATTGGTGGCCTAGGGGATAGGATATCTATGGCTACGAGACGATACCAACATGTTTTGGATATCCAGCAGGCCGCTGCACTTCTCGATGCCATGGCGAACGCCAACAGACTTCATATTCTCGATATACTGAGCCGCACCGAGATGTCTGTCGGGCATCTCGCCAAAACCATCGGCGTCAGCCAGTCTGTTCTGTCACAACATCTTGCAAAGCTTCGCAACGCCAATCTCGTCCAGAGGCGCCGTGATGCGCAAAATGTCTATTATTCGTGCCCTTCCAAGCCGGTCGTCAAGCTTCTCGACATACTTGCCGAGTCTTTCGAAGGTGAGCATGAAGGTGCCCGCCGCAACGCCTAAGAGGCTGCGGCCCCTAAAGCAGCTGCACGCCGAACTGAAGAGCACTGGTTATGAAGGCTCGTACAATAACGCGGCAGCTTTCGCTCACAAGGGAAAGGCCGATTCGCAGATCGTGCTGCGGACCACTGGCCGTGGTACGTTCGTGGCGCTTGCGTTCGAGCCCGGCGAATCTTTCCAGTCATGGAACCGCTCTAATCTGCGTTGACCGACCAGTTCCCAACAATGTTCGCAGGTTTGGTCACATTAAGTGACACATTTGAATATGATATTGACTGTTCCGTCACATCGGTGGCCGCAGGTCTCGAATACATGAAGACCACTTTTCTGTTTGAAAGATGAACAAAAGGGGAACGGACGAGATCGGAAACTCTGTCCGTTCCGCAGAAAGTGGATTTTGACGAAGCCTTCTCCGTTCGGGACGACCGGTCTACTGGAAGAGGGACCTACCGTTGGGCTCCTCGACATCAGTTGCAGCTATTGCATCCTCATCTTCGAGCTTACGATCCCAAGCCGCCGCAAAGATATGCGTACCATATCTTGACGGGGCCTAGAACTCCTCCCAGCTTTCGTTGGCCGTCGCCACTGCCTGAGTGGCGCCGCTAAAGGCACCAGCAAGTTTCGAGCGCAGGGATCGGGCCGGGGACGCAAATGGCGCCACCCCCCCATGGGCGGGCTTTCCCTGAGCGCCGCGCCCAGAGGCAGCAACTGAGGGGCTTGCACCCCTTGAACCCGGGGATGCAGTTGATACCAAACTAACTAAGCTGGTTCTCAGGTTGAACTGGCCGAGCAGCTCGTTCAGCGCAGCCACCTCCTTGGTAAGGCTGTAGCTGGCGGCCGTCGACTGCTCAACCATCGCCGCATTCTGTTGGGTGCCCTGATCGATCGTGTTCACAGCCGTGTTGATCTCCGCCAGCCCGGTCGATTGTTCGCGTGCCGCTTCCACGATAGCACGGACGTTTTGGTCGATTTCTTCAACTTCCTTGACGATCTGTTCAAGCGACTGACCAGTTCGTCCCACAAGTTCGACACCATTTTTAACCTGAGATCCAGATGTCGAGATCAGCGCCTTGATTTCTTTGGCGGCTTGGGCGGAGCGCTGCGCCAACTCGCGCACTTCCTGCGCAACGACAGCAAATCCCTTGCCGGCCTCACCTGCTCGTGCGGCTTCCACGCCGGCATTGAGCGCCAGCAGGTTTGTTTGGAAGGCGATCTCGTCGATGACTCCGATGATGTTGGATATCTCGCTGGAGGACTTCTCGATGCCCTGCATGGCGGCAACTGCGTCGCGCATGACTTCGCCCGACTTCAACGCACCCAGTTTCGCACGCCCGACCAACTGCCCCGCATCTTCAGCGCGTTTGGTGGAATCCTTCACCGTCGTCGTGATTTCTTCCAGTGCGGCGGCCGTCTGCTCCACGGAGGCGGCCTGCTGCTCCGTGCGCTTAGACAGATCATCGGCGGCCGCACGGATCTCGTTGGCGCCGGCATCGATTGCCTGAGCATTAGCTGCAACGGCTCTCAGGGTATGCTGAAGCTTGTCCATCGAGCCATTGAAATTCTTCCGCAACCCGTCGAGATGTGAAACGAACGCCGTCTCAATGCGGTAAGACATGTTGCCGCTGGAAAGCTCGCCTAATCCAGTTCCCAAGCTGTCGACGGCCAGGCGAGTAGCTTCGGCGTCCTGCGTCTTCTGGGCCTCTCGCTCTGCTCGCTCCTGCTCTGACAGGGTACGGTTGGATTGCGCCTCCCGTTCAAGGCGGATGCGCTCGATAGCGTTGTCGCGAAACACGGCGACAGCTGCAGCCATCTGGCCGACTTCATCACCGCGTTCCAGCCCAGCAATAGGCTCTTCGGTTTCTCCGCGCGCCAGAGCTTCCATGCGGCTCTTTAGTTTGACAATGGGCGTGGTAATGCCGCGCGACGAAACAACAAGTCCTGCAGCAAGCGCGGCAGCGAAAACCAGGCCGAGTGTCGTCAATGTATAGAAGATGGTGTCCTCCGTGACGGCCGTTAGCGCGTTGCTTTGGTCTTCAACACTCTTGTTTTTGTGCTCGATCCAGCCACGAACGTTCAGGATCTCCTCTTTGACCTTCACGTCCGCCTGCTTTAACAGCGACTTCGCTCTATCATTGTCGTCAGCCAAACCCGCCTTCACGGCTTCGTCTGTGATGGCAACAATTTCGTTGGCGGCATTGACGAGAGTATCCACGCTCGGAGCGTCGTCTTGTGCGTGCGCCTTTGCCGCGACGAAGAATTCGAACAGCGTCTTTCTATTCTGGATATAATCGTCATTTAAGCCTGCCATCTCCGGATCCTTCGAGCTGTATGCGAGGATCTGATAGGCATTGTAGCTGACGGCTGCGACTCTTTGGCTTGCTCGAGCCATAGCAACCGTTGCCACTTCGTCTTGCGAAATTAGGTCTGAGTAGTTGTCGTCGGCTTTTTGGAAATTGCGTGACATCAGCAACACGCCGCCGGCCGCGATCACACAGATTGGAATCAGCACTGACAATATCTTGATGCGGATCTTCGCATTTTGAAGGAAGGCCATTTTGGTTTTAAATCCGTTGATCGCTCGTTGCACATGACGGCACAGCTACCGCGTTACAAACACTAGAATTTAAAACTGACAATTTGGTAAATAAGAACATATTAACTTAGGACACTTGAAACTTACCGTAAATATGGGGAATTCGGATAGGTATAAATGAGCTGAAAATGAAATATAAATACTTCCATCAATCGAGAAGGAAGGAGCCATTGGCTGTATATTCAGTAGAAATGACAATTGAAAATTTTGATTGTTCTGGCAGTTTGCCAAGCTGAGGCCCCTTTAAGGCGCAGATCCTGTCGGAGATCAGCTATCCCTTATGCTGGTAGGGATGTGAATGCTTGTCGCAAGGGCTGCTGCTTTCAGTGATACATCAACTTAGACTGATTTCATGTTGCCCGTGAACGCACCACCGGATCGGGCGCAACTACGACACATATTGACCCGCTAAAACCCTGAACGCCATGATAGCGTTCAGGCTGTTTTCCGGCTGGGTGCTACGGTCTGAATGGCTCCACATGGGGTTGGCCTATCTCTGCGCCTCGAAAGCTCGGCGGTGAGTTGCACCAAAGGCGGCGATCGCATTCAATACCCGTCCCCAGGATATGGCGGAGGCTGCGGCGCGGTGGATTGGCGCGGATCGAGCGCGAGATAAGGTCGCCAATCTGAACCGGTATTCCGATGTCCTCCAATCCATCCTCGGCGAGTTCCTAGCGGCCGAGCGGTTTGTAATCGCCATCGCGATCCACTCCACCAGGAGGCTCGGCGATCCCGTCACAGGGTCATGGGTATCGCCTCTGCCAGCCGGCCAAAAAGAAAGACGATTGCGCAGGTGAAGGTCATCCTGAAAGTTCGCCGTCGCTAGTAGGAGAGATCAACGGAGATCTATAGGATATAATCAGAAACGGGCGGCACCGCCTACTCGCGGCACTCGATCGCGGTTAATCTGCGGCGCCGATATAGGTAGGACACAGTATGGCCGCTGCACGCACCCTCATCGACGTTGGTTTTGATTGCCCAACAGCTGGATGCGATGAGATGATCGACGCCTCGGTGTTGCGGTCTGATTATCGCGCAAAAACGGCTGGGCAGGATGCTCATTCCAATTATTCGCGCACGGCGGTGACATGCGCGGCATGCAAAGGGACCTTCACCGTGGAGGTGACGGCTGACGCTGAAGGTCAGCTTATGAAAATCGACAATTTTCCCGAGGTCGAGGTTTGGTTCGATGACAGCGAACAGGGTCAGGCGGAAGCGGTCTGAGGCTACTCTCGTCGACGCATTGGAAATGGCGCACAACCTTGCTGAGGATCAAGCCGCGCGCATGGCCCTCGAGGGATGCCATTGATCATCATTTTGGAAACGGCCTTTCCGTCCCGACCCTCAATGGTCGAGCCTGGACCATCAAAAATAGACGGCACGCACAGCCCGTGAGGTCGTTTTCAAAACCGGAAAACGATGGCTGAATTCGCCCTGGGCGCTGGTGTTGAACATGTGCCTGGGAAGATTGTGGCGCCACAACAACCGATTCGACCAAGACCCTGAGCTGGCGACCTATCAGGTCGCCCCATAACCATCTGTTATATCGTTTTTGCAATTTCAGTATAACTGGCGACAGACGAAAGGCTGGCTTGCGCGCGCAGAAGTGGTAAGAGTGATTGCGCTTGTCAATAAGAGAGTATGGGTATGGCTGGCAAGAAGACACGCATGAGACATCGTAGTGATGGGCCTTTGCCGGTGGAGGTCATTAGACGGATTGACCGGCTTGTTGGCGCCGAAGGTGGTAATGAGTTCATCCGGAGCGCCGTGGAGCACGCCCTGTTTATGGAGGAATACCTGAGCGCGCACCGAGCGAAGTGCCTGCGGCAACCACCGTCCTTGATGGGGTCGGAATCAAAGCCCGAGCCAACGCTTGGAACGACCCCCTAGATGGATTGCCAGTCATTCATGCCCGATATTGCGTGTTCGACCTATCGAGTTTGCCGCCCAGCATGAATGCAGCTTTTATCCCTCCACACGTCAGAT
Source organism: Rhizobium tumorigenes (assembly GCF_003240565.2). Classification (NCBI taxonomy): domain Bacteria; kingdom Pseudomonadati; phylum Pseudomonadota; class Alphaproteobacteria; order Hyphomicrobiales; family Rhizobiaceae; genus Arminella; species Arminella tumorigenes. Next base: position 651,216 of record NZ_CP117256.1, on the reverse strand, counting down.
CCGAATGCTCACGAAGTGAAAAAGCGTGACGGTGGTCGGAATATCGTGTCCGTCCGTCTCGAGGGCGTTTGCTCGTCCCGAATAGCCTTCGGGCAAGGGCATGTGGAATTTTCCGCGCCTGCCTGCCATTTCTGAAAAACGAAGCACATAGCCGTTGCCGTCCGCTGCCGGCTTCAGTGCGTGCAGGCGCACGTCCTGGCCGGAGATTTTAACCGGCGCCAGATCGTTGTCTTGATCGGCGGTGGCCGCAGCAAAGCGGAGCGGGTCGCTCAGCAGATCGGCTTCCGCCTGGACATCGGTGCTTCACCAGCGCCCGTCGTGTGGCACCAGGGCGTAGGTAAAGTGCTGGCGCCCTCGTCGGCCAGCATGTCCGGGAACATCGGACCACGGACCAAGCTGATCGTCAGGACGTTGCCCTTGGCTGAGATGCCGTGTTTGTCGGCCGAAAGCAGCGCCGCGCCCCAGCCCGTCTCCGGTAGCGACACCAAGCGGTGGCCGCATGCCTCGAACTGGGCTTTCTGCCACGAGGTGTTATCATGGGTGGAGCGGCGCGTGACGCTGGCGGACCTGATCGTCCTGACGGGCTCTGTCGCTGTCGAAAGGGCGGCGAAGGCTGGCGGTCACGATATCACCGTCCCCTTCACGCCCGGCCGCATGGACGCGTGCAGGACCAGACGGATGCGGCTTCCTTCGCGGCGTTGCGACCACGCGCCGACGTTTCCGCAATTATGTCGCCGGCCGGCAGGACATGCGGCCGGAAGAAGCTCTGGTCGATCGCTCGCAACTGCTGACGCTGACCGCGCCGGAGATGGCGCTTCAGGTTGGCGGGCTCAGGGTATTGAAGGTGGGCCAGCCGCACCATGGCGTGCTCACCGAGCGGACGGAGACCTTGACCAACGACTTCTTCGTCAACCTGCTCGACATGAACACGGTCTGGTCATCTGCAGAAGGCGCTTACGAAGCCAGGGACCGCAAGACCGGCGAACTTCGGTGGACGGGAACGCGTGTCGACCTGATTTTCGGTTCTCATTCGCAGCTCAGGGCGATGCCGAAGTCTATGCGCAGTCCGATTCTGGCGAAAAATTTCGTGAGGGACTTCGTCTCCGCCTGGACGAGGGTCATGAACGCAGACCGATTCGATCTCACGACATAACCGTCGTCTTCGTCTGGCACTGAGGGGAGAGGGCATCAAGGCCGTTTTTCCTCGTGGATCGGGACACAGTGTTGAGACATTCTCGGCGGTTGGCGTCGGGGAGATTGCGCCGAAAGCCGTCAAGCAAGCGAAGGTCTCGAGCGCACGCTAGGCAGGTTGCCTCAACATGGTATGGAGGGATCACCCGCTCTGCGCGCTTTCAAATTCGCGCCTCGATACCAGCATATTGCGAAACGGGCAGTTCACCGGCCCCAGGCGGACTTTGGTCGAGGTTTGCGGTTGATAGCATTTTGTCAGAGATAGACGCCCCCGGCACGAGCCCGCTGAGCACCGCCAGCAACGCTATCGTCCGTACCCACGTTCCCCGTGCGCGAGACACCATCTTGATCACCGGCCTGTCGTCCTGAATTCTGTCTGCGAGCCTGGCCATCGCTGCCCTGACCCTGGCTCGTGCCGGGTTGGTGCTGCTGGCCCTGGGGGCTCTGCTGGTTGTTGCTCGATGTGTCCGGCGCGGTATAGGTCACGGTCATGCGATCGACGCTGTAACCCTGCTGGCGCAGTGAATCGATCATCGCGCTCTGGTCATTGCTGAGCTGCCTGTAGGCTTCTGCGGAATGGACCTTGAGATCGACGGAAAGCTGCTCGCCCGAGAGCCGCATGGTCGCGGTGACGATCCCGAGATTATCCGGATTCATCTGAATTTTCAGAGTGTTCATAACTTTGCTGGCACTGGTTGTCGCCGATGCTCCGGTCAGCGCCGCATTGGGCTGCATGGCTGCGGCCCAGTCCTTGTTGCCCGTCAGCGAATTGGCGACCAGTGCCGAATTCGAGCCATCGGCGAGGCCGACGAAGCGTCGCGAGTCGAGGACAGTGACGGTTGCCCCGCTATCGCCGCTTGCCGATTTGATATCGAGCTGAGGCGTATCGTCCGCATTCCTGCTCGCAGCGAGATCGAGCGACTGTACCTTGCCACTCATCCGATCGACGTTGAACGTCACGGGGGCGTCCCCGTCCGTCGAGGTGCCCGCAGCGGCATTGCCCTGGCCAGCGCTGCCCATCGACGGCGCCAGCATGGCCATGCCTACGGCAACGGCGTCGCCGCTGTCGTCTGCGGCGTCGGCCGGAAGGGCATTTGCAACTGAGGCCGCGCCGGGATCAACCTTGCCACTGCCGGTGTGGAGTTGCCCGGCTGCGGCAAGAACGCTGGCAGAGGTCTGCGCAGGGATGACGGCGGCCGACAAGCCGGCGCCGAGCAGCGACAGCACGTCGGTCACGGCACCGCTGGCGGCATTGGGGTCGGAGACGTCGGATGTATTCGCATCGCCGTCTTTGCCGTCGTCGGCGGCGGTGCCATTTTTGCTACCCTTGACGCCGGAAAGGTCACCTTTGACCGGCGTGACAGGCTCCCCGGTCGCAGCGCCGGCAACCACGTCAGCCAGCTGTTGGGCGAGCCCAACTGGCGACGCTGCCGCGAGGTCGCCCGGTTTCACCGAGGCTGTGGATGTCTCGTCGTCGACGGCGTTGACGGCCTGGGCAAGAAATTGCGCAGAGGCATTCATGCCATTTTTGCCCGACCATTTCTCTGCCAGTGGCGGCGCTGGCAGCGCCGCTGCATTCGCCGGATCTTGATCTTGCGATGCGCCTCCTGCAGCAGTGGCCTTTGCGTCGCCGGTTGTCATCAGGTTTTTGCTATCCCGATCACTTCCCGATTGGCCGAGAGCATCGCTAAAACCATGCGAATTGTCGCTTGGCCTCGCATTGCCGCCACTTCCGGTCTTTGAAGAATTCACGCCGACTGCCCGTCCTGAATCCGCTGCCAGCCCTGCGTTCACCATATCTCTTCCTTATTTTCTCGAACCGCAATTGCAGAGAGGCGCACGTATGGACAGGTGTCTCTTAGACTATCGCAAGAAGGATCCAGCGCGATTGGCGTTGCGTTACCGAATAGAACCGCTGTTGCGGCCTTCTTCGTTCTGCCGTCAACGGAGTGTCGTTTGAGATTGAACGCGGTTGCCTCATTCCGGTCTCTGCCTCAGGTTAAACCTTATACCTTGCGTCAGGCTTTGCGCATCTTGTGGATCAGGATTACCTTATATGCCTGAGCAGATTTGGCAGGCGAGGCGATCCCTGCGATGGACGCGGCCCAAACGAGGGACAGGGCGCATGGACGGCAAAGGATGGCCTCCGATGAATGACAGTGAGCGTCAGGACCCGAATACCTGCTTTTTATGATGGCGCCGCGGCAAGCGGCGAGACGAATGACGCGGCGGGCTACGACGGAAGCCGTGCCAAGAATGTCCATCAGGACAAGAACTGCATCGCCTGGCGCTGTGTATCACCAAGTCGACCGCCTGCTCGTCGGACGCGACGAAGGTTTCACCACCCGGCCAATCGCCCGCATAGGCCATGATGCCGGCTGCGAAATCATCCCCTATCGAGGAGGCAGGCCAGCCTCAATGGCGGTCCGGTTTATCGCGACATTGCCGGCCTGAAACAAGCTCAGATCGTCACCGTGACCTGTTCTTTCTGCAGCGTCGTACCCCGGCGAAATATCCACACCGGCTCACACGCACAGGGCAGGGTCACTGCGATGGGCGAGGCATCCTTTCTCTGCGGCTCTCGGTCACGTCCAGACTGACGCCAACAGAAGCCACCGTCTGTGACCGGCTATAATTCTGCACCGGCGCCGAAAACGGCCAGAGCACGGAGATCGTAGATGCAAAGAATGCGACTATCAAAGAACCTCTCCTTTGCCGCCATTGCCATGACCCTTCGGACCAGCGCGGCATCGGTGGCTGACAATCTGCCATCGTGGAACGATTAAGTCGCCAAGCAGTCGATTGAAAACGTCGTGGCGAAGGCCACCACTGTGGGGTCGACAGGATAGTCCGCGCCCACCGAACGGAGGCGACATTCGACAATGACGGGGCACTCCGGGCCGAGCAGCTTTCTGGTTCCAGCTGCTGTTCGCGCTCGACCGGGCAACGCCTGCGCCCCAGCATTCGGGATGGGCGACGCAAGAGCCGTTGCCTCCTTAAAGCGGCACGCTCCGTCCTGTCCGCCTGGTTGTGCTGCCCTCCCAAACCGACGCTTGGTGGAAGGATCGTGTGACGACTGTTGCATCGCCTCGGGCGGAGGATGCACGAATTTGCCGCTTCAATTTGTCTCGAACAGGACGCATGCGCCGAACTCCTAGCGGTTCGAGGCATGCGAAGCGCTATGTCGAACTTCACTCGGGACGGTAGCGCGCCAGCCAATGAGCATAGGGTGGCGGCAATGTCGCCCAGGCCGGGTCCTCGATACCGAGCTTCTTTGCAGCGGCATAGGGCCAGTGGGGATCGGCCAGAAGGGGACGGGCCAACATCACGAGATCCGTCTTTCCGCTTTGGATGATCGCATCAGCCTGCTCGGGATCGCTGATAAACCAGCTTGTCGATGCCGGCAGACCGGTTTCGGCGTGGACGCGTGCGGCCGTCTCGGCTAAAAAATTCGGGCCCCAGGGGATCTGTGCGGTGGGTGTTGAAAACCCGACGCTGACATCGATGGCGTCAAGACCTTCGTCCTTGAAACGGCTGACAAGGGCGATCGATTCCTTGAGGGTCTCTTCGTCGCGTCCGTCGAACTCGACCACTCCGAAACGAGCGGTCAACGGCCGGTCTTCAGGCCAGACTTTGCGCACGGCGGCGAGGGTTTCCAGGAGAAATCGGCCGCGATTTTCGGGGCTCCCGCCATAGTCGTCCTGTCTCTGGTTGGAATGAACGGAGAAGAAGCTCTGTGCCAGATAACCGTGCGCAAAATGCAGCATCAGCCATTCGAACCCGGCGTCGCGCGCGCGTTCGGCAGCCGCAACGAAATCCCGCTGTACACGACGAATGTCTTCCTTCGTCATCTCGGCGGGCACTTTCCTAAGGTCTCCGCCGAAAGCGAGCGCCGACGGTGCGATGGTGGGCCAACCGCGTGGATCGCCATCAATGATATGGTCGTCACCTTCCCAGGGGAGATTGGCACTGGCTTTGCGGCCAGCATGGGCGATCTGAATGCCCGGCGTAGCACCCGCAGCCTTGATGGCCTCTACGATTGGGCGAAGCGCTTCGGCTTGCGCGTCGTTCCAGATGCCGAGATCGCCGGGCGTGATGCGACCTTCCTTCGAAACGGCGGTCGCCTCCAGGACGACCAAGCCCGCGCCACCGCGCGCCAGTCCTGCATAGTGGGGAAGGTGCCAGTCGGAAACTACGCCATCCGTCGCCATGTACTGGCACATGGGCGAGACCGCAATGCGATTGCGCAGGGTGACGCCCTTGAGAGTGAAGGTATCAAAAAGCTTCGGCATTCGTGCACTCCGGTGAATTGTCGAGGCCGGTCTACCCCTTCGTTAGTTCGAATACAATAGAACAATAGCAATAAAGCGATATCGGTGCTAAACGACGCCGTATGAGAATTATGAAGCATCCGGCTATGCACGAGATCAGCATCGAGCAAGTGTTCTACGCGCTCAGTGACCCTGTGCGTCTTGAAATCGTCCAGAAGCTTTGCGTCACGGACGAGGCAACTTGCAGTGCGCTGGACGGCGGTCGCCCCAAATCGAGCGTGTCGCATCACTTCCGGGTCTTGCGTGAAGCGGGCCTCGTGTTGACCCGTAACGAGGGCGTCTCCCATATGAACGCGCTTCGGCGCACTGAGCTGGACGAGCGCTTCCCTGGCCTGCTTGACGTCGTTGGGGCTACGATTGCGAGCGGGGCGAGCCAGGCTGCGGCCGGCGCGGTTCTTCTGCAAAAGCAAAAGCTACCGTTACGCTCGCCATGATAACCAAGCAGGGCGTGTCGCTCTGCCCCTGCGTCTTATGCGGTCGTCGTAGCTGGGAAGCCTCTGCACTGACCGATGGCGCGACTGCAGCATTGCCTCGGGGAGGGGATGGAGCGGTTGGCAGCCTCGGTGATAACAGTCCGTGCGAGAAAAGCTTCCCGGATCCAAAACTGCCCGCTTCGTTGTGGACTTGACGATGCGTTGAGCGCCTGTGGCTCCGGTGCCCGCTTCGAAATATTGCCTCAACGATCGGTGCCCGAAACAGGTTACCGCAATCGATCCTGGCAGCAGAAAGCCACGCGTTGAGCGGATCTACGGCTCGCTCCCTCAGATAGACTGCTTCATCGTGCTCAGCTTTGACGTTTTGTGCGACCGATTGCGAGAGAGGGCAGGCGGGGTGCATTCGACAGTGAATGGCGTCTCGACCGTGAGCTGCTCTCTGCGCAAACTGGCACTATCGCTGCGACACCGTCCGCCAGACGCGAATGCCACTATCAAAATGGCACGGTCGCGGATGTCACGAAGGCCGTCGGTGCCAGGGTTGCCAGTCGCTTTGACAGGGCGTCATCAGTCACCGCCTTGGCACCCTTGCGTTTCCTTCAAGGAAGGCCACAGAGGCCGCGTCCTGAAGCGCGGTTTCGGAGAGCTTTACCCAAGGAACGACAGACGTCAGGGGTGTGGCCAGGAACCTACGGGACGGAATTGCTTGGTGTGCCCGGTTGACGCTTAGTCATGAGACACTCCAAGTGCGATCGCATCTGCGACCTCGATGCAGCGATCGGAGAGCGTGGCCGTCGCAACCCGCAGGTAGTTGCCCGGCAACAGCGAAAACTTGTTGCCGGGATAAACGGCGATCCCGCGTGCGGCGAGTGTGACCATCGCGAAAGGTTCAGATGAAACAGGAACCCACGCGCAAAGGCCACCGCCATGTGCTGCATCTATGTTCCGATCCTGCAGCGCCTGGACGAGGCCACCGCGCCGCTGCGCATAAATCGCCTTGGCCCGCTGGAGAGTTTCTTGTGTTGCAGGATCGCGGATCAGCCAAGCGCCGGCGGCTTGCAGAATGCGACTTGTCCAGCCGGCGCTAAAGCTGCGGTAGGACTGGATCTGTTCGACGATGGCCTGCGAACTCGAAAGCACGGCGAGGCGCAGATCCGGTCCATGCGTCTTCGAAAAAGAGAAGATATGGATGACCCGCTGAGGAAAGAGACGCCCAAGCGACTGCCGAGGCTGGTCGGCAATGTCGGCAATGCCATCGTCTTCGACGATCAGCGTATCGGTGTTCCGGAGGATTTCGGCAAGGCTGCCCATTCGCTCGGTGCTGACGCTTTGGCCGGTGACCGAGTGCACGCGCGGCTGAAAGACGAAGGCAACGGGACGGTACTTCATAGCGGCCTCAAGGGAGGCGGGCAGGGGGCCGTGGCGATCGCATTCGACGGGAACAATGCGGGCACCACGATCCTCGAGAATATCCAAAAGCCTCATTGCGGTCGGGTTCTCGATCGCTACGGCGGCTCCTGGCATGACCAGGGCGTTCATCATCGTATAAACGGCGTTGTAGCCGCCGTTGGTTGCGAGAAATGCCTCGGGCTCGTAGGGCCAGCCTTCCCGGACGGCGGCTTCCAGCTCCGGCAGGATACGGCTGCGTTCATAACTGTTCAGGTTTTCCGCAGATGCCCCATAGACCATCGCTTCGGTGAGCTTCGGCAGCAAGGTTACATCCGGTACAGCCGCCGTCAGGTTCAGCACGTCCACGCCGTAGTTGCCGGAGCTTGCAAGCCGTTCGGGTTTTGCGACGAAGCGATCGCCGCTCACCCATGTGCCGTTGCGTCCACGGCCGCTGATGATTTTCTGCCGTCGCAACTCGCTCCAGGCTTCAGAAATTGTTGCAGGGCTGATGCCGAGCGCAAAGGCGAGATCGCGCACGGCAGGCAGCTTGGTGCCGACAGGCAGCGCGCCGCTGCGGATCAGGGCGCTCGTCTCCATCCCAATCCCACGGATCGTCCGATCGGTTATTTTTTCAGCAAACCAGGCTACGTCCAGAACTTCGCTCATTTTTCCATCATTTTTAATGTTCAATAACGTAATACCATTTGATCAGCATAAATTGAACATTTAATCATCGGTCGTACAGGAATTTTTGAGTGGATAAACGATGACGATTGCCCTTCGACTTGCCCTACGGGACTGGGACTATATGACGCCCCTCATCCTCGGCGATGTTTCGTCGTCGAAGCTTGATATCCATGTCGAGCGCGTCAGCACCCTCGTCCCCCATGTGGGCAAAAGCGATACATGCGACGCTGCCGAAATGTCTTTCAGCCGCTATGCGCAGCTTTGCATCGACGGGGACACGAGCGTGGTGGGCATTCCGAATTTTATCATGCGCGGTTTTCGTCATCGTTGCGTTATCACTCTGAAAGGCAGCCCGATTACCGAGTTTTCGCAACTCGCCGGCAAGCGTGTCGGAGTGACGGGCTGGCGTGACTCGGGCAACACGTGGACGCGTGCCGTTCTTCGCCGCGAAGGTGTCGATATCGAGGACGTGATGTGGTATGCGGGGCGCCTCACCGAAGCGCACCCGATCACAGATCGTCTTGATGGCTTTGGACGGAAAGGCCGCATCGAGGCCGCTCCCGGCGAGCAAGCGATGATCGATCTGCTGATTGCAGGAAAGCTCGACGCCATCTTCACGCCTTTCATGCCAGATGGTTATTTTGCCAACAGCTCCCCCTTTCGGCAGGTTCTTTCCGATTTCAGGGGTGCCGAGCGCCAATATTTCGCAGAGGTGGGATATGTACCCGGCATGCACCTCATCGGCATCAAGGCAGAGATCGTGGAAGAAAATCCCTGGATCATCTCCGAACTGAGTGAGGTCATTGACGAATCCCAGCGCGTCTGGCTGAGCAAGCGCCGCAAATATGCCGAGACCTCGCCCTGGATGTTCGATGAACTGCTTAAGACCTCGCTTGAACTGCCGGAAGGGTGGGACGCCAGCGGTCTTGCCGCAAACCACAAGATGATTGTCGATTTCGCCGGCGAACTCCATGCGCAGGGCATCCTGCCGCGGCAGCTTTCGCCGCTGGAGCTCTTCAAATTTGATACCGATGGCAGCCGACTTGGCCTTGGAGCGTAGTTCGACAACCAGTACCGCAATCAAAGAAGGGGAATGAACATGTCGCTGAAGAAAATGACCTACCTTGCCTTGGCAGGCATGATCATTTCGGGCACCGCGATGGCTGAGGACGCTGCTATGCCTAAGCTATCGGTCGACGCGGACCTGCACGCCAAACTGCCGGATGCCATCAAGACGTCAGGCAAGATGATCTCGGTCAACAACGGTTCGTTCCCTCCCTACGAGATCGTGACCGGCACCGTTATGACCGGTGCCAGCGCCGATCTGACGGAAGCACTCGGGCAAGTGCTCGGCGTCAGAATCGAGCACGAAACCGTCGGCGGTCTTCCGGCATTGCTCGCCGGCGTGAATTCCGGCCGCTACCAGTTCGCCTTCGGGCCTGTCGGCGACTACAAAGATCGTGAAACGTCGAATGATTTCGTCGATTGGGTACAGGAATTCGTTGTGTTCGCCACTCAGACGAGCAACCCAAAGGGTATCACCTCACTGGATACAGCCTGTGGGAGGCGTATATCGGTGATGGCAGGCGGGTCTGCCGAACGCGTGATCAAGTCCCAGTCCGACAAATGCAATGCCGACGGCAAGGGCGCTGTCGAGGTACAGTCCTATACCGACCAGCCGAGCTCGATTTTGGCCGTCCGTTCCAAGCGTGCCGATGCCTTTTTCTCCTCGCAGGCGCCGCTCACCTATTTCGTTAGCCAGGCCAATGGCCAGCTCGAACTGACCGGCGTTGGACAGAAGAACGGCTTTGAGGATATTTTCCAGGGTGCCGTCGTGCCGAAGGGGTCGCCGCTCGGTCCTATCATGGTGGATGCGATGAAAGTGCTGATGGATAACGGGACCTATGTCGCAATCATGCGGAAGTGGGGCCTCGAGAACAATATCATCAAAGCGCCCGGCATCAATCTCGGCGGACAGCTTCCCAAATGAGCACCGATATCGAACCCCATGCACCGCCTTCGGACGGTGCAGACTTCCGCGATGTGGCGACGGCCCACGCACCGTTTAGGACAGGACGCTTTGCCCTTTGGGTGGTCATCGCGATCCTTGTTGCGGATTTCGCCTGGATCGTTGCCAACAATAAGAATTTTGGGTGGCCTGTGGTCGCCCAGTATTTCTTCGATCCAACCGTCATCAGTGGCCTCTATGTCAGCCTTGGACTGACCGTCGTCGCCATGGCCATCGGCGTCGTGCTCGGCCTCCTGATCGCCATCATGCGAATGTCTGATGACCGGCTGGCAAGTGGTTTTGCGTCGCTGTTCATCTGGGTTTTCCGCGGCACTCCGCTGCTGGTGCAGTTGATCTTCTGGTACAACATGTCGACGCTATTCCCGCAGCTGTCGATTGCGATCCCCTTCGGTCCCTCGCTGATCAGCTGGGACACCAACTCGGTCATCACTCCGATGACGGCGGCGGTCGTCGGCCTCGCGCTCAATGAAGCGGCCTATATGGCGGAAATCATTCGCGGAGGTCTCCTGTCGGTTGATCGCGGCCAAGCTGAAACCGCCGAGGCTTTCGGGATGACCAAGGCGCGTGCCCTGCGGCGGATCGTCATCCCGCAGGCGATGCGCTCGATCGTACCGCCGACCGGCAACCAGCTGATCAGCATGATCAAGGCAACGTCCTTGGTCAGCGTCATTGCCATGGCTGACCTGCTCTACTCGGTACAGTCGATCTACAACCGCACTTTCGAGATCGTACCCATGCTGATGGTCGCCGTCGTCTGGTACCTCCTCATTACGTCGGTGTTGAATATCGGCCAGAGCTATATCGAAGCCTATTACGGCCGAAGCGACCGTCGGCCCAGCGGCACGACAAGGCCTGTCGCAGTTCCCAAAGAGGAGGCGAGCCATTGACCGCAGTATCCAGTGCAGCTGGCGCTACCGCAAAACCTCTCGTGCAGGCCCGTAACGTCCACAAGTCCTTCGATGAGCTCGAAGTGCTGAAGGGCATCGACCTCGACATCATGCCGGGCGAAGTCGTGGTCGTACTTGGTCCTTCAGGCTCGGGGAAATCCACCTTTCTGCGCTGTATAAACCACCTCGAAGCCATCCAGCAGGGATACATAGAGGTGGATGGTGAGCAGATCGGCTACACGGTCCGCAACGATCGGCTGGAGAAGCTTTCCCCCAATGGGATTGCTCGCCAGCGGCGCAAGATCGGCATGGTGTTCCAGCAGTTCAACCTCTACCCGCACATGACAGTGCTGCAAAACATCATCGAGGCGCCAGTCGGCGTTCACGGCGAGAGCCGCAAGACGGCGATCGAGAGCGCCAAGCGGCTGCTGGAACGTGTCGGCCTGTCTGAGAAGGCCCATGCCTATCCCCGCCAGTTGTCCGGCGGCCAGCAGCAGCGCGTGGCGATTGCCCGCGCCTTGGCGATCAGACCAAAGCTGATGCTCTTTGATGAACCGACTTCGGCGCTTGATCCCGAATTGGTCGGTGAAGTGCTGGCAGCGATGAAGGATCTGGCAAAGCAGGGCCTGACGATGATCGTGGTTACTCACGAGATCGGCTTCGCCCGCGAAGCTGCCGACCGGGTTGTCTTCATGGATGGTGGCCACATCGTCGAACAGGGCAGACCTGAGAATGTGATCAGTAATCCGCAGCACCCGCGCACGCAGGCCTTCCTGTCGCGATTCCTGTGAGGTCACTTGGCCAACGGTTGCTCACGTCGGGTCTAATAGACAAACCGGCCGCATCGTGCGGCCGTCTCTGGACAGAGCATGCAAAAAATTGGAACAAACATGACCATCGATAACGACTTCGCCCGCCTTTCGGATTTTGAGCCAATGGACGCGGCACTGCGCGCTATCCGCCAGCATCTTCATGCGCATCCCGAGCTGTCGTTCGAGGAGGCGGAGACTTCACGTTTCGTGGCTGACAAGTTGGAAGGCTGGGGCTACGAGGTGGCACGCAATGTCGGTGGCCACGGGATCGTTGCCCGTATGACGGCTGGAGCCGGCAAGAAAAGCATCGCCATTCGTGCCGATATGGACGCCCTGCCGATCACGGAACAGACCGGCAAGGCGTATGCCAGCCAGGTGCCGGGGACTATGCACGCCTGTGGTCATGACGGCCACACCACGGTATTGCTGGGCGCTGCCGAATATCTCGCGCGCACGCGAAAGTTCAACGGCACGGTCAACCTCATTTTCCAGCCGGCCGAAGAGGCCGGTGGCTTCAGTGGTGCCCAGGCGATGATTGAAGACGGCCTCTTCGAGCGCTTCCCGTTCGACGCCATCTTCGGCCTCCACAACCACCCCGGCGCCCCCGAAGGCAGTTGGCTGATGCGCTCCGGACCGTTGATGGCGGCAGCCGACACTGTTGAAGTCCGGATCACCGGCAAAGGCGGCCACGCCTCGCGCCCGCATCTCACTATTGACCCGGTCTTGGTTGCCTGCAATCTGGTCGTTGCCCTACAGTCGGTTATTTCCCGCAATATCGATCCGACCCAGACGGCCGTTATCACAGTCGGCGCCATCCACGCCGGCGAGGTCGCCAACGTCATACCTGAATCCGCCCGGATGCTAATGACGGTTCGCTCGTTCGATCCGAAGGTTCGAGAGACCCTCGAAAATCGCATCAAGAAGCTCACCCAGTCCCTCGTCGACGGCTTCGGCGCAACCGTCGAAACGGACTACACCTATGGCAATCCAGTAGTGGTCAATTCCGAGAAGGAAACGGAGTTTGCAAAGATGGTGGCCGAGGAGCTGGTTGGTAAGGGAAATGTTGCTCTTTGCCCGCTCATTCCAGGCAGCGAAGACTTCTCGCATTTCCTCCAGCATAAGCCCGGCAGTTTCCTGCGTCTCGGCAACGGCATGAACTCGGCTATTCTCCATAGTGCAAGGTATGATTTTGCCGACGATAGCCTGACCGCCGGCGCAGCGATGTGGGCGCGCCTGACAGAACGCTACCTTGACGCATGAGGCAGATGTCTAGATCCCTACTGAAGGCGCCGCACGGGCGCCTTCGAACCGCGACAAATGAGTTCTCCCAGTTCCAGACTTTTCAACAATCCACGGATTGACGGCACGATAGCAAAGGCTTCAGTCCAGATGTAACCTCTTCTAAAAATTCACATAAGCACTCCAACAATACCCAACTTATACCCTCCATGAAGCAACAGCGCCCTGCAGTTTCTTGCTTCTCTCAGGCCCAGTCGGTGACCCCCACCCCTTAAGGCAGCCTGGCAGGCCGTCCGGTGCGCAGTGTCTCATCGTAAAAGCCCTGCTTCATAGTTGCTTGCCGACCCGATCCGGGTCCTTAGATACCAAAACCGACAGGGCTACCCCTAAGATGCCTTCTTTCCTAACCAGGCCATCGCGGTTGAAGTCACGCCGATAGCGGCTATCCACAGAGTTGTCGCGATTATCGCCGAGCACGAAATAGCTATCTTCCGGAAGGGTCACAGGCCCAAGGTCGTTCACCACGCCTGGAGGCGTATTGAATGACAGCAGCGTCGCGTAACTGCGGCCTTCGGGCGTGGTTTCCAAATAGACTTGTCCGGCGAAAAACTCCTCCTTAATGACTTGGCCGGTAGCGGCCACGATCATTTCCTTTCCGTTGATGAAGACATGACCGTTTCGCATTTTCACCGTTTCGCCTGGCAGACCGATGATCCGAGTAAGGGCAACGGTTTCGTCACCACCTTGGAACCTCGCCTTGTGCACGATGAGATCTCCGCGTCTGACAGTTTTATAGTCCAATACCTGTGCGGCGATCATTTCGTTTTCCTGTATAGTCGGCGACATCGAGGACGAAGGAACGTTGAAGAGTTTTATGCCGCATATGTCGCGCTTCATGCGGGCCACATTGCAATCCGACGGCAGTTGTGCGGCCAAACCACCGATCGCGTCTTATATCATCGCTTTCATAAGCTGAATGTCGGTGGTCCAAGCCCTCGCTTGGGCCAGCCATATGGGATAGGCTGGCTCCACGAGCGTTCTTGCCACGCTTTCGCGCTCGGTCTCGGCCATTGCGACGGGGGCGAATGCCATCACTGCCAAAGGGAGCGCCAAAAGGAGAGAGCCTATTGAGGTCGTTACTTCTGCTGGGCGCATGGCATTCCTTTCTCATTCCGATACAGAGGCTGCGATGACAGCTATTCCTAATCGCGGACATGATATGGTTTATAGGATAGATGACAGGCGGCGCGAGGATTTGGGAACGCTTCTCCGCAGCTTTTCCTCAGGGCGTGGCATGCTTTAACGTCCGATACTGCAACATTATAGGACTGCGTCCGGATCGATCTCAACTCCCAAGGTGACAAGTGTGTAGTGCCTGGCTTCGAAACGCGCATCTGCTCATTCTGCTGTGCCTCGGCATCGCCCTGTCGTCATGCTCCAGTGCAGAGGACGACAGGCACATGCTGTCCGATCTAACCATCTATCTTCAGTGGCCGCTTCTCGGACAAGGCGGGACGGTGATCATCGTGCCGCAGGAGGTGACAATCGACCAGTGGCAATCGCAACCCGAGGCGGAAAATCCTGCCCGGAGCGACGCTTATCCCGCATCCTTGAAGCCTCTGCCGCCGAATGGCCGGCGGCTGGGCGTCGTTTTGCACGACAAAGTCAGCATCGTGCAACTTGATTATCCGCAAGGAGGAACGTTCACCTTTCGGTTTGCACCCGCACGTGGCTCGGACTTCCCCTGGGAGAGGCTCAAGACAAAGGAGATAGGCACGGGAGGAGAAGGCGAGGAAATGGACGAGAAAACAGGCCAGGTTATCCAGGTGGGGTCTGCCGCGCATATCCATGTTCTCGGTACGGAGGTGACGGAGGCCGACAGCCGCTCTGTCGAGTCGGTCATCAAGATCGGCGCGTTACGATCCCGTTATCCCTGCCGCTATTATGAGCTTGCCATTGCGTGCGATGCATCTGGAGCTGCGCAATGATGGAACTCACCTTTTGGTTTCGCTCTTTCCACCCACAAGAGAATGGCGGTGCCGGAGGCCTCCTCTTCCACGGCGACAACCGCGATTTCCCGTCCGACCTCCACGCCACGCAACAAACACATGGTTGAGAGTATCTGACGGAGGCCATAGTCGTCTCCGGCCGCCCGATTTCCGACCCGCGCACGACGTGAAGGGAAGAAGGGTTCGCGGTTGGAGGCTACACAAAGATGTCGTCTAGGTAAAAGAACGGCAGGGAAGCGCGATGCCGTAGGGTTAAAATCGGGAACATGTTATGTCACAAGCCCATCGCAAGGCTGACATCGGTTCGGCCCATTCCTACCATTCCCGACGATGCCAGCAATTGGCGGCAGCCTCGATTTTTTCGTCAACGGCCGCTTATTGATACGTGTCGGTGACGCTGACGTGCTGCATGGCTGCCCCAGTTGCCCGGAGCCTGCAGATGGAGGTGAGCTGGAGGCCGGTTCGGCCACCGTGTTCTACTCCACTGTTCCATGGCGTCGGAAGGGCAACGCCGCGAATGGCAGCCTTCGTCAAGAGCTGCTCGTCGATGTGCCGAACCCCGATCAGGCACGCTCCTGCGGGAACCTGAAGCGCGACTGGCTACGCCGCGGTCTCTTCCTACAAGGCGCGGTCAGGGAGCCTGTGCGCGCCCGTCCCAGCTCACTGGTTGGCGATCAGCGTCTCCCGTGCGGCGCCGTATGCATCCTGCAGCGCCTTGTGGCCTTCGAGCCCTTGAAGAGCGTAGTTGTTTAGGAACTGACGTCCGGCAAACAGCTTGCGGTCGACGGCACTGAGTTCCGCTTGGTCGCAGACCTCTTGCCAGCGTGCGGCGATGACGTGGAGCTGACCTTCAATCAGCAAAGCGGCTTCGGCCTCTTTTAGGTGATAGTCGCCTGCGGCGGCGAGGCAGGTGGCGAGTGTGCTGGCGCGCGCCTCGCCCTTTATGAGCATGGCTTGCGTGGCTTCGTTGCCGGTACGGCCTTGCGGGCAGATGTCGTAGGCAGGTGTCAGGGTGAGCATTCTGCCGTCCCAGAAAGCGGCATGATTCCGAGCATGGTCGTCGGTGTTGCCGCACAGCACGTTGAAGCATATTCGTCCGTAGAGTTCCTTGAGCGTACCCTTCGGATTGGTGAAGCGGTGCCGGATGAGTTCGGCGAGAGCCTCGTAAGAGGCGTAGCGGGCCATCATCTCATCAAGGCCCAGCATGGTCAGGGCCGAGATCATGGCGTGCCGCATCCAGCCATTGTCTGTCCGGGTGCGGTCGAAGCGCTCGACAAGCAGGACGTCCTTATGCGCTGCACTGGTCATCGACACCGGGGCTGCATTCAGACCGCAAGCACCTGCCAACTTCATCGCGATGAACTCGGCCTTGACGACGCTGTAGGTGTCGTTGGTCGCCGAAAATTTTGCGATGAATTTCCTGGTGCCGGCTTCGATGAGCGCTTTCGGGCGCGCGCCGCCGATGGAGGTGCCGTGATTGAGAGCCTGGTCGAGCGCTGGAGTCAACGGCATCCCCTTTTCGATAAGGGCGGCAGCTTCCATGAGTTCGTCAAGGGAGGCTTGCGCGGCAAGGCGCGGGACATACTCTGTGGCCGATACCTGAAAGTCGAGGGCGCCAATCCGGTCGGAGCCTGAGTGAAGCAGGAAGGTCAGCTCGCCGATCTCGGGTACGCCGGCAGCGTCGGGCCTCTTGCCCGTCAGCCTGTTTATGATGACCCGCCGGCCCCACGCATCGGGCGAGCCGTCGCGAACGCAACTTGCCATCTGCAGACCATTTATGGGCGCAATGATGCCTTCCTTGAGCGGCAGCTCCTGATCATAGATGGAAATGGCATTGTCACGACGGCGGTAACTGGCGCCGTAGGTGAACAGCAGGCGCTCGCCATCCTTATCGAGGCGGCCGGCCACTACCGGTTCAGCTGCCCGCGGCAGCCATACCCAGACAAAAGCCTGCGTAGCCTCCGCCTTAGAAATCATCATCTGCCTCTTTGAGGCTATGGCGGACGCTCTTGGGCAGCAGGGTCAGTTTTTCGTCAAGGCGGGTATGGTGGATCTGGAGTGTGCGCTCGTCGTATTCAAAGAGGCGCACGCCCACAAGGGCGGCGACCTCGAAGACGATGCCGATTTCAGGGCTTGGTGCGCCTCTTTCGATACTGGACAGGGTCGTGCGGCTGATACCGGCGCGGTCGGCCAGTTCTTGCGCGGTCAGGCCGCGTCCGGCGCGGCCGACGCGGATCAACTTGCCGAGGATGGCGAGCGCCTGGTGGGTTACTCGGGAGTAGCTTCTTTGACGCGGCACAGCTTCACCTGCTTTGTTCAATTGAATGGACGAGAGGCCCGTTTGCGTCCAGAATTTTGACATCTTGCCACAATATTTGGAGTACAACAAGTTTCGTCCATTTAGCTGGTCATAGGCGAAGCAAGGCGGCCGACGACACTCATCGCGACAGCCCGTTTTCATCATAAAGATCCAAATGGTCGAAGGTGGTCCCGGACGGCACACTTTTCCCACCGTCTGCTGCAAGAGCGAGGAATTTGTCATAAGCGTCGGCGTTTTGAGCTATCGGTATGAGGCGATTGGACGCTTGTCGCGATAGATCACAATCTCATCTCCGCGGATCGCCAGCTCAATCAACTCCTCGAGTCGGACCGTTGCTTCTGCCACTTCAATAAGGACTTTCATGGCTCTCTCCTCACCAGATCCTCTCCTGCAGCACGGAATCGAAGACCACGTCCGTTGAGACCAAGGCGCAGTGCTCCAGTCGTGTCTGTGCAGCAAGGATCCGGTCCCAGGGGTCCCGGTGTTCCCAGTCGAAGGCGGCCGCCAGTTCGGCGTGCAAGTCACTTATAGCAAGGGTCTGCAATCCGCTGGCGGCGACAGCAGCACGCAATTCCTGTGGTTTGAGATCAAGCTTCCTCAGCCGCACCTTGTTGTCGAGTTCATAGAAAGAGACGGCGCTGACAAGCACGGTGTTGCTCCTGTCCTCGACCAGTGTACGTGCATGCGGCGATAGGCGTGCACTGCCAATCATCCACCAATAGATGGCATGGCTGTCAAGCAGGAGCTTCAAGAGCGTTTTGCGCTATCGACAGGTGCACCACAAAAGATGCCGGTGTCATCATTCCAGTCACCGGCGTCGATTGTAGCTTGCTCGGCGTCATGCTCATTAAACAAGTCGTCCGGAAAGCCCCGCTGCGCCAGGAGGCCGAAGGTTCGCTTGCCGGAAAGTTCTGCCGGACCGACACGGGCATAAACCTCATTGCCTCGCATGATGATGATCTCTTCACCCTGGTTCGCTCTCTGAAGAACCTCGGCAAAATTCTTACGCGCCTCACTGATCTTGTAGTGCGTTTGGGGCATCGACAGCTCCGCTCTCAAGTCTGAAAGCGACAATATCACGACACCATCATGTGTACAATAGCCACGTACATCTCACCTCCGATAAGCAATAACGGACAATTTCGCCGAGGAATATGTTGGCTTTGAGTAAACTTGTCATATTTTGTGTGGCGATCAGTTTCGCTTGGCTCCGGGGTCGTTGACATATGCGGCTTGGTTAGATTGTAAATCGACAGGGGGTCTCAATGGCGATACGCATTATAAGGCCTTGTCATTTCTCGCGTTGACGGCGTCGATTCTGTACTCTTAATCACAGACAGTCGAAATGAACACATCT
Organism: Rhizobium tumorigenes; assembly: GCF_003240565.2. Lineage (NCBI taxonomy): Bacteria > Pseudomonadati > Pseudomonadota > Alphaproteobacteria > Hyphomicrobiales > Rhizobiaceae > Arminella > Arminella tumorigenes. The sequence goes on along the minus strand of NZ_CP117256.1, from coordinate 632,531 downwards.
CCCTCTTTTCTTGACTTCCCTGCCCACTTGGACGGCGACCGCATTCCTCGCATAGTGATGTTTGGCGTGGTTCACGGTAGCACCTATCCGGGCAAGGATAGCAGCGGCTATACCTTAGCCGCTAATGCCATTCGCTCCGCAAGCCAAGACGATGCCACGCTTGTCGAGAACTGGGATTTCGATCTGGGAGGCCCGCTCTTTAACGGCGGGCCGGGATGCTGCGTGGATGTTGGTGACATACAGACCACGATGCATGATAATGAGGGAAACCGAGCCCGTATCGAGGCGAAAACGCGTGAAGCCCCAACATCGCATGCCGTCCCGATATTGCTCGGCGGCGATTGTTCTGTGACATGTCCCTTTCTCGCCAGCTTCACGGACAAAGGCCCAATCTGGGTTTTGCAGATCGATGCCCATATCGACTGGCGCGACGAGGTTCATGGCGAACGTTACGGATATTCCAGTCCTATGCGCAGGGCGAGCGAGATGCCGCATGTTGCGGGCTTGGTGCAGGTCGGCCTGCGTAGCGTTGGTAGCGCTCGCATCACCGACATCGATGCGGCGCTCAACTATGGCAGCCACTTTGTAACGGCTCGTGAAGTTCACACACGTGGCGTCGAAGCCGCACTACAGCATATTCCGGAAGAAGCGCGGGTGGTCGTCAGTCTCGACTGCGATAGCCTCGATCCCAGCATAATGCCGGGTGTGGCGGCGCGCACGCCCGGCGGCCTCACCTATACGCAGGTGATAGATTTGATTGCAGGTGTCGCAAGCAGGGCAAAGATCGTAGGATTCGACCTGGTCGAGCTCTATCCGCCCACTGACATTGATGGCATGTCAGCGCTGACTGCTGCCCGTATTGTCGTCAACACGATCGGTTCCATCGTTCGACAGGGTTGAAAAATTGAGCGCAGGATTTGGCCCTCTCCCGCAGGGGAATTGTATATCGGCAACGTCGGCACTGGCTTCAACGAAAGCGACGCGACCTACTCCGAAAAGCCCTGGATACTTTAAAGACGAAGAAAGCTCTCGTTGCCTTCGAAAGCCGCGGGAAAGACATCGTCTGGGTCCAGCCGACGCTCATCGCCGAGATCGCATATCGGGAATGGACGATGGTGGCAAGCTTGGGAAGGCGTCCTACGAGGGTCTCCACGAGGTTCAAGACAACGCCGCGATCATGGACCTCGCCGAACGTCTGTGAAGGAAAGCTTTGGCGGGCTGATTGCTCGCAAAGGCATTTGGCCATCTGGAACGACGACCTACTGTCGGCGTAGCTCAGATGCTGAAATCCAAACGCGTCCGTCGTAGGCACGCTCTCCTCGCTCGGTCTTCATGCTCGCCAAGTGCTCGATCATACCGATGTCGTGGTCACCGCTCGCCAGTTCGCTTGTCTCACATTGAACGCAGACTGCATGCTTGGTCTCTCCATCCGCCATGATGATGAGTGTGTGCCCGCCCTGGGGAATAATCTTATCGGGAATTGCAACAAGCCGCATGGCCGCCTCCATATCTCGCAAGTGGTATCCAATCCGCTCAAGGCTGGACCCATCTGGTTAACAAGAAGTTAAGGAGCTTGCGTGGAGCAGATGTGACAGGTTGCGGCAATCCGCAGTTTCCAGTCCCGTTCGCTGCTATGATGAGGCGCATCATATAGGCCGGGAAGTTTTCTTGCCGCTTATTTTCTAACGCCGATCCTCTTCAAATTGCTCGGCGCCGGCAACGGGTTGCAACCAGGCCTCGCGGCGCTTGACCCAGAGTTCGTAGGTAGGGGTCAAAGTGGTCGGGGCTTCGTCGAGTGCGCCGAGTTTGATCTCCACTTCCTTGTCGTCGACCGAAAAAAGCCGCGACCCACAAGCTGGGCAAAACTCTCTGCCTTCCCAGTCGATGGTCAATCCTGTCGTCTCGAAACACGAAGCATCCCAAACACCGAAGAACGTAAACGCCGATCCGCTCTCCTGGCGACAATCCGTGCAATGGCAGATCCCGACATATTTGGGCTCGGCGTCAACCTGAAAGCCGACTTGACCGCATCTGCAACTTCCAAATCGCAAAGCCATTTTGACCCTTCCTATTCTCCATGCACATCCGTCGAGGTGGCGTGCCGATCAACAAAGGCAAGGACAAGGATGCAGAATTCGCCTGTGGGAGCGGCCAGAGGGAGGGTGGTTCAAAGATGGAGCGCCAATTGAGGTTGATCGAGCCGGCAGCCCTTTCCAGTGAGGTAGGGTAATTCCCGGCAGCCCTATTCTCTTGCTCATCGGAAACACCGGCTCCAATAGCGCATTAACGACCATTTGCAGCTCTAGGACCCTCGCGGAATGGCACCGAAACGGTCTTGCTGAGGCCGATCTGGTTAAAATCGGCGTATTTCGCCTTCAACGTTGCGGTCTTGGCAGCAATGCCGTTCGCCGCCAGGTATCCCCAAACCTTGTCGATCGGCGGCTGGATCCCATCGCGAGCGGTTCGATCGTATGGATAACCATTTCTGTGAATTCCGCCCAGCCCTGGAGACACTTCCAAGGTTCTGCGTTAACTTTTGCCTCGAGGTCTCAGGGGCACGCGCATGAACACGATTAGCATCGAGCGGCTGGAACATAATCAAAGCTACTGGGCCCGCCGCTTGCCGGTAGAGGGTATGCCGGCCTTCTACCCGAATGGCATGGAAATTGTCCAGGTGTCGACAGTGTTCGGCGCCGCATCCGAGTTCTGGACTGTCGCAGTTATAGGAAGCGACGAGCACGTCGACCTTGCCTCTTTCGAATTCTTTCCCAAGGTCCCGGCACCACCTTCTTCGTTGGAGCAGCGTTCGAATTTGAAACTGGTGTCGTCTGTATCGCTCACAGGAAACCAATGAGCGATGCACAAGATGCCGGGCTCTTCACATTTTTGGAGCGGCATACAAGTGTCATGCCGGGAACAAGCACGCCGGACATGGTCGCAGCAGGTAGGCATTCTTACGACACTAGGTTCGGCAGTTACAATATGGTCGGCGAAAGCCAGGAAGTCGTCACGCGTTTCTTTTTAACGACTTACCCCAGCCAACGAAGCGGGAGGCTGTCTTGAAGCAAATCATATCATTCATTGTGGCCACTGTCGTCATGTCGCTATCGGCCACTTTTTCCTTCGCCATAGATCGAGGGTTGTCAATGGAAGTCATACGAGCGCCGCCTGAACGCGAACGCCTGCTGAAGCTTATCGACGATGATTTCGCCAGGGGCGTCTTCGCATCGCTTGAGTTTGTGGGGGCCGAAGAACAGGGAGAGTTGGACGGTGCCATCGAATCAAAGTGGTGTGGGCTGACGCCAGCGATATTGCAGAGCCTTTTCGATTCCAAGTTTGTTCAAAAATCAGACGTCGACGATTTCGTGCAAATGCCGGAACGGATCGCTGAAAAATTCGATGTCTATGGTGTCCGGTCGATTGGCTATAGACAGTTTGGCGTTGGCGCTAACAACATCGAAAAGTGCTTGACGCTTTATATTATAGATATGAAATAATGCGGCGCACGTTACCCAGATGTCATTTCGTGACAATTTCTTCGTCGCCTCGGAGACGGGTTACTATACTGAGAAGTGATAATAGGAGTGCTGGCGGTCAACTGTGTGCGCAGTTGAATGGCGCTACAGAAGGCTGCAAGGTAACAATGACGGTAGGACCCTGAGATGATAGCAGAATTTCCGATCACCGTTCTTCACACTCAGGTCGTGGTTCACCTTCCCGGCCTTCCGCGTCCTGGCCTGTTGTGGAATGACGATCATGTGGCGCAAGGCTTTGCTTGGTCGCAAGGAATTGTAAGTTTTGGAGTCCCAGATCATGATGGCCAATGCCTTATTAGGGTCGATACAGCTGTTTCTATTCAGGTGGACAGTTCTGCTGCATGGGCGGTGCAAACACCCTTTGAGCTCTCTGCTACTCCGCTTAAAATTGGCACGATTGGAACCATGAAGGATGTGCGAATTCCGCTAGGGAAATATAATCTGGTGTTCGAGGCGCTTCTGGGAGCGTCAGCAGGTGACTATGCTTTTGTGCTGAAGCTCATTTTCGTGCCTAGTGAAGAGCCCGAATTTAAGATTTTGAAGCAAGGCGCTGAGCTGACGACGGACAAAGTCCTAAGTCGGGATGCACAACGAGCATAGGACAATTACATTGGGATCACCTGTTTCTCTCAAAGGTCACATGCACATCTGCCCGATGGCCGAACCGAAACCGCACATTGGCGGTCCGGTGACTTCGACGCAGCGAAGCTATGTCACGGTTGATGGCATTCCGATTGCCACGGTCGGTGATACCTGTATTTGCAAAGGTGTGCCAACGACCGATGGCATCGCTGGCGGTTCGTCTGTAGCCAATATCGACGGTCGTAAGGTCGCCCGAAGCTGATCCTTGCGATCACGGCGAACAACTGACGCAAGGCGTATTTTGGATCACCTTTGAGTAAAGAAGCGTCGTCGATTTACCGCTGCGGAATTTCGGGATTGGGTCTGAGATGATAATTCCGTTCGTCGTGGTACTCGGTAAGCGGTGTTCTCCTTGCACATTCGACTAAGCACCATTGGCCATTGCGAGGGTCACCAATGCGAAATTTGCTGAAGAACATGCCAATTGCGGACGTGAACACTTCGTTTTATCATAATATTTGCGAAAACGGTTGAAGTGCATGAAAGCAGAACTCAAGAACTTCGATATAGTGGGAATGAACGGCGAATGGTTTTCTCCAGACCATACTGAATATTTTGGAGCGTTGTTGGACCTTGTAATCGGCCCCCTCGACAGCGAAGGCGGAGACAATTTTTCTGCTATCGTGTGCACTCCATTATGGTTTGCGGATAACGTTTTAAGTCCCAAGCCAATTCACGAAACCCATGAAATACATTCACGTCCCCTTTTTGGTCGACACCATCTGTTCGTGCAATCTTTCGACGAACACATTATCCGTGAGACAATCGAACAATTCATTGCAGCTCAGACTGGGGACGATTGGCGCAGTCTTGCGCTGCGTTTGAGTAGAGAGCTGGCATGGGAGTTCGAGGACTATGCTAGCTTTAATGAATGACAATATGGTCTGCTTAGGGGCAGCCGGCTACCCCCGTTTGTTCGCCAGTAGCTATTTCACGGCAACAGGCCATCTGTAAATCAGCTGTGTGTCCCGATGCCCGATACGCGTTATAAGGCCCTGTTATTTCTCATGTTGACGGGGTCAATTCTGTACACTTAATCACACCCGCTCACGAGCACCAGCGGCCTACCGCTTTTTCTATCGCAAAAACTTGTCACCTGGAACCTCGCATTGTCCATGTTCAATGCGCGAACGAGAAAGCACTGGACTCCTGGCCAATCGTGCCGGCGGTATTTTCAAAATCGAAAAATCTCTGCGTCACCAGAGCAGCTGCTCCTCGGGCCCAAGAATCGTCCTCCCAGTCGGGCAGCAGGGGCGGGGGAGCCCTGAACGAATGGTCCTTGAGCGCGGCACGTATTTCGCCGAGGAATAAGTCGCCGAGAACGACGGCTTCTCCGCCGACCACGATGACTTCAGGATCCGTAACATTGGTCAGGTTGGCAAGGCATCGGCCGATGCTGCGGCCGGCTTCCTGCACCAAAGCCGTCACGGACGGATTGCCAGCGGCCAGTTCTCCTTGCATCCAAGCTGCGTCAAAGGGCCCATCGGCGATGCTTGCGGCACGCAGCGATGCAGAAAGCGATGGAAGGGAATAGTAGGCCATCAGGCACCCACGCTTACCGCATTCGCAAAGGCGGCCGTCCTCCTCAATGAAGGTGTGCCCGAATTTTCCAGCAGCGCCGTGGGCGCCTCGATAGAGCTTACCCTCCACGACCATTGCGCAGCTGATCCCAACGCCAATGGCCAGGACCGCCATATTTCGATGCTGTCGACCAAGTCCGAAAAGCTGCTGTGCGATGGCGTAGGCATTCGTATCGTCTTCCAGCCAGACAGGCACTTTAACGACCGCAGCGAGCATCGCCGCAAGTGGCACATTGTCCCAGTTGAACCGGTGGCTTCTTACGCAAATTGCCTGGTCATTGTCGATCACGCCCGGTACGGAAATCCCGATGCCCGCTAGCTTTGCCTGGGGTCGGGCCGCCGCCTTCAAGAGTTCGGGGACAGCATCCGCCAGCGTCCTGATGATTTGGACAGGATCGCGGTCCTCGAAGGACAGTCGCATCGAGGCCAGCGGGTTGGTCGCGAGGTCGGTAATGACGCACTCGGCAGCACCTACCATAATCTTGAAACCGATCGCCAGGCCGTTGGCATAGTTGATGGAAATGGGAATGGGCCGGCGGCCTGAGGTACCAGCAACTGTATTGCCCTCCAGGACGTGGCCCTCCTCGAGGAGGTCGCTCACGACAAAAGTGACAGCGGCTGGACTGAGGCCTGTGCGGGAGGCGATCTCGGCGCGGCTCTTTGCTCCTTCCTGGCGGAGGAGATTGAGAATGAGCCGTCTGTTTATGGCACGCGAAGTGCCTTGGTCCCCTTTGAGTTTCAATCGACCTCTTTCTTAATTTTGTAAATTAATTATTGCATGCGCCAAGATCTTATGCATAACTTTGACTGCCGATCAACATCCGGCTCGCGCAAAGCGCGATCAGTCAGCAGACCAGATATCAACAAATCGGTGTAGGAAGCGTCTATCGACGCCCCGGCAGTCGAAAGGTATTGCGATCAGGCGATGCAGGCGCAGCCGAGGAGGGCAGCGCAGGCGTTTGCCGCTGGCGAAAGGACAAGGCAGTAACCGGGAGGAGATTACATGACTTTCAATAAGCTTGGAAAGAGGCCGGACCGACGTAGCTTTCTCAAAGCGGCAGGCACGGTATCGGCCGCGGCCTTTATCGGGATGCCGATGCCCGCGATCGCGCAGCCTCAGGACATCAATATTATTGCCGACGAGAACAACACAGAAGCCTTGGCTGTTCTGCGCAAGATCGCTGCCGACTTCGGCAAGCAGGCGGGTGTCAACGTCGTTGTCAACAATATGGACCATGAAGCGCACAAGACGGCAATTCGCAGCTACCTGGTGGCCGGCGCGCCCGACATTTGCTTCTGGTTTTCCGGCAACCGGATGCGGGCCTTCGTTAAGCGTGGCCTTTTCGACGACATTTCAGATCTGTTCGAGAAGGAGAAATATAAGGACGTTCTCGGCGCCACGGCCGGAGCCGTGACTGTGGACGGCAAACAGTACGGCTTGCCGACGGGCGGCACGCTTTGGGGCATGTTCTACCGGACGGACGTGTTCAGTCAGCACGGCCTGACTGTCCCGGCAAGCTGGGACGACTTCCTCGCTTACGGAGCCAAGTGCAAGAGCGCAGGCCTTTCCCCCATCGCCATCGGCACCAAGGAACTGTGGCCGGCAGCAGGCTGGTTCGACCAGATGAATCTGCGCATTAACGGCCTCGACAAGCATATGGCGCTGATGAATGGCGAAATGAGTTATCTCGATCCGAGCCTGGCGCCTGTGTTCGACAATTGGGAACTGCTGATCAAGCAGGGCTTCTTTACTCCTGACAACACCTCGTTTGGCTGGCAGGAGGCGGGCGCCCTGCTCTCCCAGAAGAAGGCGGGCATGATGAACCTCGGTGCCTTCGTGCGCTCGTCCTTTCCGAAGGAAGATCTCGAACAGCTGGCCTTCGCGCGGTTCCCGACGATTGAGCCGAAAATCGGCCGTTTCGAGGAGCTTTCGCTCAATTCCGTGCATATCCCTGCGAATGCTAAGAACAAGCAGGGCGCCCGCGATTTTCTCGCCTATTTCTACAAGCCGGAAAATCTCGGACCTTATCTCGAGCCCGGCGGGAACGTGCCGCCGCGCACGGACCTGCCGCCGAGCAAGGACCCGCTTGTCAACGCCGCCGTGGAAGTGCTGAAGACCCTGCATGGGACCTCGCAGTACTATGACCGCGACAGCGACCCCGACATGGCGCAGGCCGGACTTGTCGGGTTCCAGGAGTTCATGGCCAAGCCGGAGCGCCGAAACGCGATTTTGCAACGCCTCGAGGGCACACGCAAGCGCATCTACAAGATCTAGTTTCCTCCCAGCGATGGAGAAGCGGAGCAGCCGTTCCGCTTCTCCCCCGAAACGAAAGAGGTTCTGGAATGACCCTACTCTGGCGACAGCATCGCTGGTGGCTGACCCCTATTCTGTTGATTTTACCCGCCGCCGCACTCTTCTCCGTCGTGATCCTCTGGTCTGCCGTCGACAGCGTCTGGATCAGCCTGCACGACTGGGACGGCTTCAGTCCGATGGTCTGGGTTGGCCTTGGCAATTACGTCGAACTTGTCGGCGACCCGCAATTTTACGTGTCGCTCAAGAACAATCTCATCTGGCTGGTGATGTTCATGGCAGCGCCGCCGATTGGGCTGGCCATTGCGCTGCTGGTCAACCAGAAAATAAAGGGCATGCGCTTTTTGAAGTCGCTGTTCTTCGTTCCGCTGGTGCTCGCCTCGGTGGCTGTGGGCGTGGTCTTCACCTGGTTATACACGCCGCAAATTGGCCTGCTGGCCCTTGTCTTCAGTGCATTCGGAACCACGGCTCCGGCTGTGCTGTCCAACGAGCATCTTGTGACGTTTGCCGTTGTCATTGCGGCGCTTTGGCCGCAGATCGCCTTCTGCATGGTTCTCTATCTCGCCGGCCTCAACAATCTCAATGAGGAATTGATCGGCGCCGGTCGCATCGACGGCGCCAGGGGGTGGCACATGCTGCGCCACATCGTGCTGCCGCAGCTGACGCAGGTCACCTTCATAGCCATTGCCGTCACGGTTGTCGGGGCTTTGCGTTCGTTCGACATGGTCTCGGTCATGACGCAGGGCGGTCCGTTCGGCTCATCCGACGTCCTCGCCTATCAAATGTACGAGCAATCCATCTTCTCATACCGCTTCGGCTACGGTGCTGCCATCGCGTCGGTGCTGTTCGCGATCATGGCGGTGTTCATCGTCTGGTACCTCACGCGGATCGTCCGCATCGAAGAGAGGGGCGCCTGATGTATCCCCGTCCGATTCCCGAGAATGCCTTCTGGCAGCGCCGTGGCTATGTCGTTCTGGTCGTTGCCATTCTCATTGTCTGGCTATGCCCGCTCTTCGCCGTCATCCTCACCTCGTTTCGCTCGACACAGGACGTCATGGGCGGAAATCTCTGGGGCTGGCCAACCCAGTTCGGCCTTATCGACAATTACACCTCGGTCTTCACGCAGACGCCCATGGCCCGATACTTCCTCAACAGCTTGATCATCACCATTCCCTCCGTCTTCGGAGTGCTGGTCATGAGCACGCTCGCAGGCTTCGTGCTGGCCCGCTATCGCTTCCGCGGCAATATGCTGGTGTTCGCCCTTTTCGTCGGCGGAAACTTCCTGCCCTATCAGATCATGATGATACCGGTTCGTAACCTGATGGTGCGCCTCGACCTGTACGACACGAAGACTGCCCTCATCATCTTCCACATCGCCTTCCAGACCGGGTTTGCCACGCTCTTCATGCGCAATTTCATTGCCGCCTTGCCGGACGAACTTTTCCAGGCTGCGCGGGCGGAAGGGGCAAGTCCGTTCCAGACCCTTCGGCATGTCGTCATTCCTCTGGTCCGTCCGGCCCTGGCTGCCTTGGCCATCCTGATTTTCACCTTCGTCTGGAACGACTATTTCTGGGCGGTGGTGCTGACCATCAGCGACAGCGTCAAGCCGGTGACCGCGGGGCTGGCCAATCTCCGCGGCGAGTGGGTGTCGGCCTGGAACCTGATCTCCGCCGGTACGATCATCGTCGCAATCCCGCCGGTTCTCATGTTCTTCCTGATGCAGAAGCACTTCATCGCCGGCCTGACTGTCGGCGCCGTCAAGGGATGAGCAGCAAGCGTCAACGGTGCACAAGCCCCTTGTCTCTTTTCAGAAAGCGCAATCATGACCAGTCTAGAACTTCGACATGTCAACAAGAGTTACGGCGCCTACCATGCCCTGCGCGGCATCGACCTCACCGTTGAAAAGGGTGAATTCATTGTGATGGTTGGCCCCTCCGGCTGCGGAAAGTCGACCCTGCTGAAATCTATTGCCGGGCTCGAAACGATCTCCTCCGGTGGAATTCTCATCAACGAACTGGACGTCACCACCGCCGAACCAGGCGAGCGCGGCATAGCCATGGTTTTCCAATCCTACGCGCTCTACCCGCACATGACGGTGGCCGAAAACATGGGGTTCGGGCTGAGGATGGCGAAGCGGCCTAAAGCCGAGATCGAGGCTGCGGTGTTGCGTGCGGCGAAGATCCTGAGGATTGCCGATCAGCTCGACAAGCGGCCGAAACAGCTATCGGGCGGCCAGCGTCAGCGCGTCGCCATCGGTCGTGCCATCACGCGTTCTCCAGAAGTGTTCCTGTTCGACGAGCCCCTCTCGAACCTCGATGCTGCGCTTCGTACCCAGATGCGCGTCGAACTCAGCGGCCTGCATGCGGAGCTCGGCGCAACCATGGTCTACGTGACCCATGACCAGGTCGAGGCGATGACCATGGCTAGCCGCATCGTGGTGCTCAACCGCGGCGTAATCGAGCAGGTCGGATCGCCGCTTGAGCTCTATCGCAATCCGCAGAACCGGTTCGTGGCGGGATTTCTAGGCGCTCCCCGCATGAACTTTTTTTTCGTGACCGTCGATGAAGTGTCGGGGTCTATGGCCACGGTGTCGGCGCCGGGTCTGGCGCCCGTGTCGGCCCAACTCGTGAGCGGCACGACTGTCCAAAAGGGCGCGGTGCTGACGCTGGGTATACGCCCGGAAAGCATTGCCGTTTCGCCCGATCCTCTAAGCGCGCCAATCCAGGGGCATGTCCAGCTCGTCGAACACCTCGGCCGCGAGACGATCCTCTACGTCAATGCCGGTCGCCTTCAATGCGTCAGCTCCGAGAGCGGGACCGGAAACATCACGGTGCAGATCGGCCATGTCGCTGGTGTCAATGCCGAAGCTCCCATCGGCCTTCAGGTCGACCCGCAGGAAATCTACCTCTTTTCCGAAGACGGCAAGCACACCATCACCGCCCGTAAATCCATTCTCAACGCGTGACCTCGATCCAGGAGTGCCATATCTTGACAGCCAGTACCAGCATCTCGAAACTCTCCGCCTGGCGGACCATTGATACCGATCGCTTTCTTGTCGGCGTGCCGCACTACCCCGAGCATGTTGACGAAAGCTATTGGGCCCGTGACGCAGAGCGCATGGCGGCGGCGGGCTTCAATGTGGTGCGCATGGGGGAGTTTGCCTGGCATCTGTTCGAGCCGAGGGAAGGGGAATTCCACTTCGATCTATTCGACCGTGCGATTGCCCAACTGGGTCGGCACGGGCTCAGCACCATCATGTGCACGCCCACCGCCACGCCGCCGCGCTGGTTGACTGAGGCCCATCCGGACATCCTGCGGGTCGACGGCAACGGGCGCACCATGAGCCACGGCTCGCGCCAGCATGCAGACACCAGCAACCCGGTCTTCCGGACCCATAGCCGACGGATCACGCGGGCAATGGCCGATCACTATCGCGACAACCCTGATGTCGTCGGCTGGCAGACGGACAACGAACTCAACACCAGCATGCCGGAGACCTATTCGGCGGCGGCACTCCCGGAGTTCCAGGCCTTTCTGGCAGACCGCTATGGTACGATAGACTTACTCAACTTTGCCTGGGGCGGCGACTTCTGGGCAACGGCCTACGATGACTTCGGCCAGATCGTCTTTCCGCTTGATTTCGCCCCGACATTCCCGAGCCCAGGCCATGTCCAGGACTACCACCGCTTCCTGGCCTTCGCGACAGCCCGTTTCCAGCATGACCAGGTCGAAATCCTGCGGGAGACCAACCCGACATGGTTCATTTTCCACAATCTCGGCGGCCTGCGCGACATTGACTTCCGCGGCCAGTTCTCCACCGATCTCGATTTTGCCGGCTACGACATCTACCCGATGCTTTATGACGAATTCCAGCGGATCGGCAGTCACGCCAAGGTGCAGGCTCTTCACCTTGACATCTGCCGTGGGTTTTCCGGCAACTACATCGTCCCGGAACAGCAGTCTGGATTTGGCAGTCAGCCAGGCTTCTGTACGCTGACGCCGGAGCCCGGCGAGATGCGCAGAATGGCCATGTCGTCGGTGGCGCGCGGTGCTGACGGCCTGATGTTTTTCCGATGGCGACCGGCCCACTTCGGCGCGGAAATCTACTGGATGGGCATTATCGACCACGACGATGTCCCCCGTCACCGTTATGACGAGGCAAAGCGATTTGCGACCGAGATGACGGCACTGAAGGACAAAATTCTTGGAACCCACGTGCGCATGGATGTCGGCATAGCCGGTGGGGATTTCGACAATCAGGAAGCCCACAAGACCTATCCGATCGGCCTGCCGAGCCCCCAGGACGACGCCGTCCTGCTGCATCAATATTGCTATGACCGCGGCATTGCCTGCGGCTTCATTCATCCCGAGGACGATCTCTCGCGGCTGAGATTGCTCTACGTTCCCCATTTCGTGATGTGGAAAGACGACTGGACGGAAAGACTGGAGGCATTTGCCCGCGGTGGCGGAACCGTCATCGTCGGTGCTAGGACGGGAACCCGCGACGAAAACAACCACGTTATTCGCGTTGCCGCCCCCGGCACGTCGCTGTCGCAACTAACCGGGGTGAGGGTTGAAGATTTTGGTAGGTTGGCGGCACCCGGGGCCAACGGGCTCTTCGACGTGATGTTACGATCAGGCGGCGTAGTAATCCCTCCGAACCGTCCGGCGGGATCGCAACGGCGCGTGCGCAGTTTCAAGATCGGCAACCGCGAGCTCGAAGCCGGCCATTTCTACGAGAATCTGACGGTCGACGACGGTGTCGAGATCATTGCAGAATGGTCAAACCGCTACGCCGCCGGCACACCGATGATCACCTCGCGTAAGGTCGGCGCTGGCCGGGTGCTCTATGTGGGCACCTACCTGACGCCCGATCTGATTGCAGCCCTGGCCGAGCGGACATTTGCGGATGCAGCGATCGAGCCGCTGCTGTCGGACCTACCCGATGGCGTGGAGGTAACCATGCGCCAGGGCGACGGACGACAGCTGCTGTTCATTCAAAACTGCAACAGCGAACCGGTGAATTTGTCGGGCGTGCCGGCCGGTCGCAATCTCTTAGATGCTAGCACGTCCGTCGCCAGCAATCTGTCCCTCGAAGCCTATGGCTGCGCTATCGTCGAGTTGCAGTGACCACCGGCTGGCAGCAACCGCAAGCCCTGCTTACGCCCTTGAAAGGACCATGTCCATGAACATCACCGATAAGATCCGCTGGGGAATACTTGGGCCCGGCAGCATCGCGCAGGACTTCTTTGCAGGCGTCGCGCAGTCGGAGAGCGGCCGCGTCACGGCAATTGGCACGCGCAATCCGCAAAAGCCCGGCCTCGCGGAGCGTTTTCCGGGAGCCCGGATCGTCGACGGCTATGACGCACTCCTCGCCGATCCGGAAGTCGATGCGATCTACATCTCGACACCCCATCCGAACCACGCCGAATGGGCCATCAAGGCGGCGGAGCACGGCAAGCATGCTCTCTGCGAAAAGCCGATGGGGCTGTCGGCCGCCGAGGCTGAGGCGATGCAGGAAGCGTCGCGTCAGGCCGGCACGTTTCTTGGCGAAGCCTATATGTACCGCCTCCATCCCTTGACGCTGAAGCTCGTCGAATTGCTGAAGTCAAAGACCATCGGCGACATTAGGCTGATCAAATCCAGCTTTGGCTTTGCCAAGCCGTTCGATCCGGAGCATCGGCTGCTCTCCAACGCGCTTGCAGGCGGCGGCATTCTGGATGTCGGCGGCTACCCTGTGTCGATGGCACGGCTGATCGTCGGCGCGCAATCGGGCGACGTGATGGAGCCGGACAAGCTTTTTGCCGTGGGCCATCTCGGCGAAACCGGTGTCGACGAATGGACATCGGCGGTTCTGCATTTTCCAAGCGGAGCGATCGCCGAGCTCTCCTGCTCGGTCTCTGTGGACCAGGATAACGTGCTGCGCATCTTCGGCACGAAGGGTCGCATCGAGATTGACCAGTTCTGGTTTGCCGGCGGCAAGTCGGGCGGGACAGCAACCATCCGCATCTTTGCCGCCGACGGCGCCCGGCAGGAGATCTCCGTCTCCGAGCCACGCCACATCTACAGCTTCGAGGTCGACGCAGCAGGCGCGGCGATCCGGGCGGGGCGGAGCGAATTTGCCTATCCGGGTATGACGCGCGCCGACACACTCGGAAACTTCCGCGCGATGGACAAATGGCGAGCGGCCATCGGCCTGGAATATGAGATCGAAACGCCGGCGCTGCGCACCCGCACCTTGCGTGGCACGCCCCTTGCCGCCGCAAAAAACCAGATAAGGCGCGGTCGCATCGCCAACCTGCCCAAGGAAATGTCGATGGTCGCCCTTGGCCTGATGGAATTTTCGACTTTCTCCGGCGCCTCGATCGTGCTCGATGCCTTCTTCGAGGCGGGCGGCAATCTCGTCGATTCTGCCTTCAGCTATAATGGCGGCATGCAGGACAGGCTGATAGGCGACTGGATAGCCAGCCGCGGAGTGAGGGACCAGATGGTGGTCATTGAAAAGGGCGTGCACACGCCCCTCTGCTACCCTGATGTCATCGGCAAGCAGTTGACTGCCAGCCTCGAGCGGCTGAAGAGCGACTATGTTGACATCTATTTTATGCATCGCGACAACCCGGATATCCCGGTCGGCGAGTTCGTCGATGCGATGGATGCGGAGGTCAGGACGGGTCGCATCCGCGGGCCGTTCGGCGGCTCCAACTGGACCCGGGAACGGATGGACGAGGCGATCGCCTATGCGGAGCGAACGGGCAAGACGAAGCCGAGCGTTCTTTCCAACAATTTCTCGCTCGCCGACATGGTTCAACCCGTTTGGGATGGCTGCATCGCCTGCTCCAGTGCGGAGTGGATGGCGTGGATGCAAAGCCGGGTGGTGACCAACCTCGCCTGGTCGAGTCAGGCGCGCGGCTTCTTCACGGACCGGGCGGGCAGGGACAAGTTCACGGACCCCGAACTTGCGCGCTCCTGGTATTCCGACGCCAATTTCGATCGGCGCGACCGGGCCGAGCAGATCGGCAAGCAGCAGGGCATGGACACTATCCAGGTGGCGCTTGCCTATGTCCTGAACCAGGCCTGGCCGGTCGTGCCGCTTATCGGCCCCCGCTCGCTCTACGAGCTCAACCACAGCCTCGCCGCCTTCAAGGTCAAGCTTGACGCCGGAGAGGTCAAATGGCTCGCCGGAGGATAGCGATGGCATCGTCGCAAAATTCGAGAGGGGCCGCGACTTTACCCTTTACGATACCATTTTCGTGTGTTGTCAACCTTTGTAAATCCAAAAAAGCGCGCGATCAAATCAGAGTGCGCTCTATGCGTCCAAGTTCGCGTAGCGCTTTGGCGAGGCCACTGGATTTCGACGCGGACAAACTTTTGAGGATCGCTGACGGCGCAACGGTGCGGGTCATAACAGATGCGGCCAGGCGCAAAATTTCGTCCCAGTGCTCCATAATGAGGGCGGTGTTGATGGGCGCGCCGATATGGTTGGCCAGTCCCGGATAGGCGTCGGCCTTCTCGAAGATATGGAATTTCCGATCCTTGATGTTGCGGAGGCGGGGTGCGAAACGCTTGCCGATCAGGGCGAAGACATGATCGCTAGTGCCACCGGTATCGGTAAACAGCTCCTCGATCTCCAGGATCGCGTTGTGATCAAACAGGCCGTCGAGAACATAGACGGCTTCGCTCTTGGTCGGGCTGATCGACAGAATGCTGAAGTAGCCGTATTGATCCGAAAGGGCGCTTTAAAACTTGGTCCCGGCTCACTGCCATAGTGCAGATTGATGTCGCTGCGCTTGGCGGCGCGGTCGCTGGCCCGGAAGAACTGCCCGTCGGATGACGCGGTCGGTCCGTCTCCCCAGAGTTGGGAATGCGGATGGCGCGTATGCGCGTCGGTAACGCTTGCCTGCGCCGCTCTATAGGTTTCGGACCGGGCATGGAAACTCCGCATCCAGCCGATCTGATTGGCGCTGATGCCTTTCGAGGCTCCTGCCATGCGTTCGGGCCGAGGTTGGTGCCATCGGCGAGCACGCCGGCCAGCATGGCGGAGACGTTTTGCGGCGCATCTCCCGTCCGGACGTGGTGAACTGGTCGGCAAAATCCGTCCATTCATGCACCTCCCGCCGCAGATCGGGGACTTCGACCAGAGGATACATGCCACCGATTTCGTCATTGAGTGCGTCGGCCGCAGCGGGAACATCGCTGACGCGGGGCGTCACGATCAAGGTGCCGTTTTCTATCCTCACACCTTCAAGCTTCCCATAGCGAGCACGCCAGGCCAGTTGCCTCAGGTTGAAGTCCATCATCTGGGCCATTTGCGGCAGCCATGCTGCACCGTCACTCTGGACACCAATGCCGAGCTTGTCGTCCTCCTTCAGGTCAACAAAGGCCGGCTTCGGCATCAGATGTTCATCGATCGGCCGAAACAAGCGGCTGCCTTCGGCTAGCGTTTGGTCGCCCAACGTCCATCAACATTCTGGGATAGGCGGTTCCAGCTCGGCAGGTTGTGGGTGGCTGGTTTTCGGCATGAAAACACGCAAGCTTGTCTAACCAGCTGGCAACGTCCTCGGGGATCCGTATCTCCCCGCTCTCCAGTCCCTCGATCCAGGCCAGGTCGCACTGCAGAGCGTTGACGATGTCGACCGAAGTCCAGCGAATTGAGCGTAGGCATTCTCGGAAGCGGGCAGGGGTCATTTCAGATCCTTCAGGGTATCGGGCCAATCAAAGGATGGGCCGACTGTTCAGAAAGGGACGCTATTTATGAATAGAGCCCTTTGCTTGACTGAATCTGGAGAGATGCGTGGCGGCGCTGCCGCATTTCGCATTATCTTGTGGCCGCCCTTGCTCAACCACCACATCTGAGGGAGGTATTTCAAATCAATGTCGAAGCCGGTTCTGCTGCTGCGAGTATTTGGAACCAGCCGCTTCGTTCTCGGCACTCGACCGGCAAGAAATAGCGGACGCGATGTCGTCGCCACGCTTCGCGGTGCAGGCTTTCTTTTTCAGCGCCACGCAGCCCAACGCCGGTGGGATGAGTAGGCGATACGCGCCTTACGCAAGTGGTGATTTGCTTGCTTCTTAAAGCTCAACATCGGGCAATCTCACCATCGATACTATGATAACGGCGGTGCTAGCGGTGATCATGGGCACCGCATTGGCGGCTATCAGGGTCCGAAGGTCGAAGAGGCAAGCCCAAGACCGATGGAAATCGTCAAGCGAAATCAGGCGGGGTTCTAGGTATCGCCGAAGCGCTGGATCGTTGAACGAACCCTCTCACGGCTCGGCCTCAAGCGCCGGATCGTCAAGGATTTTGAGCGCTTCTCAGCAACAAGCCTCGCCCTGATCCAGACCGCAATGATCAAGCTCCTGGCCAGAAGGCTTGCTCGATATCCGCTTTCTTAAACACACTCTAGAGCCGATACCAACGCGAGAATTGTTTTCAGTCTGCCGGCATGGGCATTTCTCGAACAGCCGCATCGACGACCAACGACAGGGTGCGGCAGCGGGCCGCCGATGCAGGCGATCAGTGCGCGAAATGCTGCAACTCCACCCAGAGCGACCCGCCCATAGTCTGGCGGTCGCGGTATGCGGCAGCCCATGAACCCAAGCGCGCCGGAATATACGCCGCCGCGGCCGCAGCCTCGGCCAAGCGTCGGAACTTGCCGCGCGGCAGGCTGCGGATGCGCGCCGGAATGCCATGAGGATTCAGTTGAGTGCGCCTGATATGGCTGTAGGAGATGTCATGCTTGAGAAACTCGGCCCAGTCCATCGGCTCGATTTCGGTGGTGACGACGCGCAGGCTCTGGCGCGCGCTGAGCTCGGCAAACGCCCGCGGCGTCCAGCGCCCGACATGGTTGGGCGGCATGTCCAGCACAGAATCGTGGCTCTCCTGATATTCGATCCGCCGCGGATTGGGGACGGCGATGAACACCGAGCCGCCGGGCTTCAACAGATAGCGAAATCGGCCAAACAGGTTGTCCAGCCCGTCCATGTGCTCGACCACCTGAAACAGGAAGATGAAGTCGAACGCCGATTGATGCTCATCGAACCGCGCCTCGCGGATATCGCTGGCTATGGTCCGATAGCCCCGGCTTTCGAGATTACGGATCGACTTGGTATTATACTCGACGGCTGTGATGTTGCCGGGTTCGACCGGCACGGCGCCCAGCATGTCGAGGAAAAATCCGTCTCCGGCGCCGACTTCAAGCACCGTGGTATCGGCCCGGGGGGCCTGCTTCAGCGCCTCGATGGTTCGCCTAAACTCCCATTTGGCAGTGGGATACGAAACGTCGGAATTCGCGAGGTTGTAGAAGTCGGCATCGCCCGCGACAAAGGGAGAAGCGAAGCCGAAGCCGCAATGACCGCACTTCATTATGTCGCAGCGATCCGTCCCCCAAAGGTGATGGATGTGCGCAGTCAGCCGCTGGTTGCGGTCAAGGTCGCTGGTCGGCAGAACGATAGACTGGGCGGCCTGCGTCGCGGTCACCGAAAACTGCGATTGCAGACCGCCTTTGGTACAGGCGGGACAAATGGCGGCTGAAGTCATATGGCGACGATCCATTTTTCCCAGGACTTGATGACAACCCGCAGGGATGCCATGGTAGAAGCATCAGGCAAACTCTGTAGCCCAGCACACGCAGTTGGAGCAATCGGATGTTTCACAATTAGTTAATCTTCCAGAACTCCGGACGCAAAGATCCACTAGTAAATTACCGGTCGTTTCATTGCCGGAATCGCAACACGCCTGCCCTAAGGGAATATGAACAGCAAGACATACCGGGATACTTGCTTCGTCGGGGAGTATTAACCGACTCACGATAGCACAGAAGACACCGGAAGCCGGTTTACATAGGGGATCGCGCGGTGAACATAACTGAATCGTCGGATTTGATGCTGAAGGCATCGCGCTGGGCCGTGCTCAGTGTGGCGACACAACTCGTCAAGGCAGTGCTGCTGTTCGGCTCGCAAGTCGTCCTGGCGCGCCTGTTGAGCCCTATCGATTTCGGCATCGTCGCCATATGCGCACCTATCTTCGCGTTTCTTTCGATCTTCAATGACCTCGGCCTTTCGCAGGCGACGATCCAGCGGCCGACCCTGACACGGGACGACAGCAATACGATCTTCTGGATGAATGCCGCGCTTGGCTTGACTATCGCCGTGGCGATCATGGCCATCGCGCCAAGCGCTGCCCATTTCTACGGCGACGGCCGCGTCACCGCCGTGCTGATCGCCATGTCGGTGCTGATCCTGATCAACAGCTTGTCGTCGCAGCAGGTCGCCCTGCTGGTACGCGGCATCCGTCCGGTACCGCTGCTGATCATCGACATCCTGCCGGTGATCGGCAATGTCATGGTCTCGATCGCCGCCGCGCTGTACGGCCTCGGCTACTGGTCGATCATCATCGGCCAGGCGACCCACGCGCTGACGGCCGGATCGATCGCCTGGATCACATCGGATTTCCGGCCGTCATGGCCGCGCAACCTGCGCAATGCGATCCCGATCCTGCGCTTCGGCTCGCATTTGACCGGACTGAACATCGGATCGTTTTTTGCAGCCAATCTGAGCCCGGTTCTGATCGGCCGCCTGTACGGCGTGGTGCAGGTCGGGTTGTTCGATCGCGCCTTCAAGCTGGTCTCGATGTCGTACATGCAGATCCTGGGACCGATTTCCCGGATTGCGGAAACCGTGCTGGCCCGCGTCGCCGGCGACGATGCGCAATACCGTAAGGTCTTTGCACGGATTGCCGAAGCCCTGCTGCTGATGGCGTTGCCGGGCCTGCTGTGCATCGCGATGATGCCCGACGCCGCTGTCAAGCTCCTGTACGGTCCGGCGTGGATCGAATGCTCGCCGATCGTGGCGTTCTTTGCCTTCGGCAGCCTCATGACCCCGCTCGGCACCATCGCCAGCTGGCTGTTCATCACCCAGGGCCGCACCGCGCAGATGCTGCGCTACGGGCTGATCGGCAACGTGGTGTCGGTCCTCGCGCTGCTGATCGGGATTTTCTGGGGCGTGACCGGGGTCGCGCTGTCGTTCGCAGCGTTCTCGCTTCCGATCCAGGGCCTGACCGTGTGGGCCGCAACGCGCGACGGCCCGGTCTCGCTCACCGATTTCCTATCGATGCTGGCGCCTGTCACCTTTGCCATCGTCGGCGCCGCGTTCGCGGTTTGCTCCTTCTCCTTACTGTCGGTTCATTACGGCCTCCCGCCCACATTGGAATTCGGCGGGGGGATCCTGATCGGCTACCTGGCGACCGGGGTGACGCTGGGCTGCTTCCCGACTGGACGGCGGGTGCTGGGGGATGCCGCCCGGATCCGCGAGATATTTCCGCGGCGCAAGGCGCTTCGCGACGCCTAGAGCATTCTGCAATAGAGTTGAATCAGGTGCGATCGGGGGGGGGTGCTCGAAGCGATTGTCGTGAACCCATGGGGCGTGTCTTATTAGGAGGGCTCAGCGATGGGAACGGGCGCGCATTCGAATGTTCTCCGCTCAAGGGTAGCCCCGGACCCAGAGATCCTGATGGCTGTAGACCGGGACGGAATAGTCGTTGGTCTTGTAGCGCACCAGCGACTGGGCCGTTAGTTTGAATGCGACGCGCTTTAATTTTGGTGCGCCCGAGATGAATAGAGAGCGAGGAGGGACGGCCACCGTCAACACCATTCACGATGCTTATGATGCGTGCACCAACGCCATGTGACACCCTCAATTGCCCTCGAGCGCCCTTGCGGCAGAAACCCACGAGCTCTCAAGCGCTTGTGCAACGGCACCGTAGGTATAATGCGTCTCGACGTTTATCAGCCCCCGCGCTGCACGTCGGTGTAGCTCGGTCCGATCCGCTATTATTGACCGGATGCATTCGGCAAGCGCTTCAGGATTGGATTCGGGAACTATCCAGCCGCCATCTGCAACAACATCCGGAATAGCCCCGCAAGCTGAGCCTATCACGGGCACGCCGCAGCTCTGGCATTCGATAATGACCCTTCCAAACTGTTCGCGCCAAGTTCGGCTTGTACGAGGCAAAAGCACCAGTGCGTCAAGCGTCCGCATGAATGCTGCGACCTCGAGTTGGCTGTCCCAACCGCGAAACTTCACTCGATCTTGGAGCCCGAGGGAAGAGATCCTAGTCTCGAGTGAGATGCGATAAGGTCCTTCTCCCATTATCTCAAGCGTTACGTTTGATGGCGTTGACGCCAGCGCCTCGATCGCATCGTCCAAACCCTTCTCCACAACCAGTCTACCTACATACCCAAGCCTCAGTCCAGGAACCTCTGGCCTGCGCTTGCTTTGGCTATCGGGAGAAAACGTCTCTCGGTCAACGCCGTATTTTATAGACGTAACAGGCCCCTGATACCCGCACTCACTAACAACATCTTCGGCGTCTTTACTGCGAGGCAACACATGGTCGGTGCGACGCAACACAAATTTCCTAATCGTATCGAAAGGGAAGCCAAGGCGCCGCAAGATGTTCTGGTCCACTTCTAGCAGGAATGCGGCTTTTCGCTTTAGCAGACATGCCTGCAGTGCGACAAAGCCCCACGGTTCTTCCCAAAGATGAATAACGTGAGGGTCAATTTCTTTAATTAAGCGACCAAGCCCTGGATAGATGTGACAATACCACTTGGCTATCGGCACACGGGGAAGCCATATTGGCAAAATGTGTAAATGAATGCCTGAACCATCGCTTGGATCGGCTTCGATCGTGCGACCGTACTCGGACCAGCGCTTTGGTACCAACAGATGCAACTCAATATCAGGCCTGTTTCCAAAGGAATGGTATCTGCGACGCCCAATGTCGAGAGACACGGCAGGATGCGCAATGGACAACACGCGCAATTTTCGTTCGTTTGATATTGCCATATTGTTTCTCGGTTAGAGTGGCATCTATCTGCATATTGCGACGATGGCCACAGTTTCCAGACATCTATAAAATTGGACATAGATAGTATCACCCTGGAGCTGGACGATGTGCCTGATCCGATCCCAGCACGGATATAAGGGCCAGCGCTCGAACGCCATCCTAAGCCGGTATTCGCACAACTGTGTTGCTGCCCATCTATCACCTGTTCCTAAAGTCTTAACAGCGATAGACGATCTTTTCTCCTTCGCAATTTAAAAGTTAATCCATAGTTAACGTCCCGTCAGGCAATGCAGAAGACGCAGATCGTCAGATATCGGTGCCCCGCCATTCAAGGGCCGTTGGATATTGCCTTCGCCTGTGCATAGAGTGCGGCCCAGCTGATCTTTCAAACCCCCGATATAGGTGGCACGGCTAGCTCAGATTGTGATGTTCAGGTTTGCAATTACCCTCCTGCTAAAAAGGGTATGACGGCACGGACTACCGCGTTGCCCCAAAATTGCACAAGTATTGGAGGCGTCGAGCCTGCAAATTTGTCGTTTGCTCCAGTTACCAGCCAGAATGTTAAAGACGGCCTCTGGAATACTCGGTGCAAAGAAGTTAGCTTTTCCTATTGAAAGAAACAGTGGCGATAAGACTGCGGGGCATAGGCGTGAAACGACAAATGGGGAACCCCGTTAACTTTTCTGGGTGCGCAGGCTTTGTCCATGATGGAGGCGGTGCAGTCGGCGTTATTATGCTTCCGGCCTGGGGGTTTGAGGAATTAACAATCCGGCGCGGATGGGCCATCTTTGCGGATCTGCTGGCTGAAGCAGGATATTGTGCGCTGCGGTTCGATTGGCCGGGTTTTGGCGATAGTCTCGGTGATGGAAGGGCCGTCCATTCCTTCATGGATTGGAGGAATTCCGTTCACGCCGCGGCCGATCTCCTCAACCAACAATACGGTAGTGAGAATATTGTACTGGTTGGTCATGGCATCGGCGGCCTGCTAGCGCCGCATTGTGCCGATCTCGTCGCTGCAAAGGCTGTCGTGCTTATGGCTCCACAAAGCCCTGGCAAAGCTGGACTACGCGAGATGAAGATAGCAAGTAAAATGGTCAGCTCTTTCTTGCGATTGTCAGACAACCCGTCGAACGAGAATATTGAAATAGCTGGCCATTCGATCTCGGTCACATTGGCATCAGAGATTGCTGGTCTTCAGCTTGAGCTGCGCGACCAGAAGCATACGCCAATCCCCGCGCTTGCGGTGCTGCCTGCCCAAAGTGCGAGCGGATCGGAATGGACAACGCGGCTTGCTGAGGCTGGTTTTTCGGTGAGCACCTTAAACTATGCTGGTTTGACAAGTTTCGTTGGTTTCACCCATTCGTCTGTTGCACCACTTGAAGATTTCGGAGATGTGCGACGTTGGCTCGTTGATACGGTGCCCGTCCACCCCAGGACCAAAGCTTTGAAAAACAATCCTGTCGTTAATATCCTGAGGGATGAAGACTTTAGCGAGCAGCCAATTTTATTTGGGCCACAAGATAATTTGTTCGGAATTATTTGTCGACCTCTGGGAAGCGCTTCCCGCGCGGTCGTTGTGCTGATTAATTCAGGGGAGAATAATCATACTGGTTGGGGACGCATGCATGTTGAATTTTGCCGTGCTTTAGCACGCGAACGCATCGCCAGCTTTCGCATTGATACAGGGGGCATTGGCGATGCTGCCGACGTCGAAGGTCCGCTATTTTACGTCGATAGACAAATCAACGATGTCATCGAAGCAGTTAAAATTATCGATACCTTTCAACTTGGTCCTATTTTACTGACAGGTCGGTGTAGCGGCGGCTATGCGGCGCTCCAGGCGGCGATTGCAGATACCAGAGTGAAAGGGCTTGTTGCAGTCAACACTGTGAGACTAGGGCTAGCGCCTGGGGAGGACTTCGATCAGATCATAGGCGCGGGTACATCCTCGCTAGCCGAATATCGCCGACGGGCTTTATCGCTGGAGCTTGTAAAGGACGTTTTCACAGGTCGCAAGTCGATGCTCTCGCTCGTTGGGAAGGGCGTTCGTGTGATGAAGCAGCAGCTTTCGCTACTCGCCCCACAGCTGTTTGGCATATCGTCAAACTCTACAGATCTGACCAACACGATAGTGCAGAAGGCCCAAGACCTACTTCACCGCAGAGTGGTCGTCTTTTTGGTGTACGCTGAGAATGATGGCGGTTTGGATGAGTTAGCGCGGCATTTTGGAAAGCTGCAACCTGCGGATTACAAACACGCAACCGTCAGAATTGCACTCGGGGCAGAACATAACATGACGGCTTCCCACGCCCGCAAAGCAATATTAAAAAGTATCATTGATGCCGTTGGATTGGTAGAAAATCGCGTTCGCCCAAATTCCTATTCCGCTCTGGAAAAGTAGGTTCAAAATCTGAAATTAGCGGATAAACTTCAAGCAGTATCGCTCTTATCGGCTTTCGTGTCGACAATCGGCCTTGTCAGGGTATGGCCTGCCAACAAAGTTTCAGCCCGTTGCGATTAAGAAGATACGGAAAACACCCTTGCTGCGCGCGAACTGCCGTGATTCCACGCCTGAGTGGTTGGTCGGCAGAAGCAAGACATTCGCGGCTTTCTATCCGGTCGGCGGTCTGTTTTCTTGTTAGCTGAGAAGCACGTATTACGACGGAGATCTTCCTTTTCCTCGTGTGACCTGATGTGAGTTCGACACCCCACATCTTGGCAAATTGTGGTGCCGGGAGCCGAGGCCGTCCATCACATGCTCTCGTCGATAGTGATTGGCGAAGACTTCTCGATCAAGCCGAACGCGAAATGAATCGAGAAGATTACGATCACGCTGCCTGGTTTTTCGGTACTGGCAACTTGCCTCGATGTTCAGGCTACACCATCGGCCAGAGTGGGCAGCTTGAACATCGCAGGGTCCACTACGCGAGAACGGCAGCGGGATTTACCATCAATCTGCAGGGGTCGGTGATGTAGAATTAGCACGTCCCGCCAGAAACGTCGCAAATACACCGGCGCGCGAAAGACTCAGTGTGCCCATAGTGCTTTTAGTCTGATATCTCGGACGCAGCCAATGAGTGGCCTCGTATGGCTTCTTCGGATCGACCAAGAAGAACGCCTCCGGCCATCTGGATACCACCACGGCGGCAGGCTCAACCCTCTCCGGCAAGGATGGTGTGACGATCCTCTCCGGCGGCGATACCACCGTGTCGGCATCCAAGGTCACCGCCGGTGATGCTACCCATGCCTCCGGCGCGACGACCGCAGGCGGTCGCGCTGACCTTAATATCCAGACCGGTGGCAACCTGATCGTCACCTCGGCCAAGGATACCGAGACCGAGCATGATAGTTCGAAGAGCAAGGGTTTCTTGCGCAACGGCAGCTCCAGCTATCAGGGCTATAACGAGACGACGGTCGGCTCTGAGCTTTCCGCCTCCGGCGATGTCAATCTCGACGCCGGCAAGGCGGCCGTCATCGTCGGCTCGAAGGTCAATGCCGATGGGTCGCTGAGTGTGTCCGGCGAAAGCGTCAGCATCATCGGGGCTGAGGAGAGCCATCAGTCCGACAGCCAGCGCAAGGACTCCGGCCTCTTCGTCGGTTCAGGCGGCGGCTTCATCTCGCTTTATGGCAAGAACGAAAAGCAGGGCGCACAATCCTCGACCGACAATGTCGGCTCCAAGCTTTCGGCCGGCCAGGACGTCAACCTGACGGCGCGCGCCACCGATCTCAACATCATGGGTTCGCAGGTCAACGCCGACCGTGACATCAACCTGTCGGCTGTCCGCGACGTCAATGTCACGCCGGGGGCTGAAAGTGCGGCGCAATCCGAAGAGCAGAAGAAATCCGGCTTCGGTCTCGCCTTCTCCTCCGGCAATGGCGGTTTCTCGCTCGGCATCGGCGCCCAGTCGACCAAGGACAGCACGGCCCAGCAATCCGACACCAATGCCATGTCGGCGCTGTCAGCAGGTCGCGATCTCAACATCTCGGCCGGCAACAACGTCAACCTGCAGGCGACCAGCGCGTCCGCCGAGCGTGACGTCAATCTCTTTGCCGGCAACGACATCAACCTGCTCTCGGCCAACGACGTCACCAACTATGAGGAGATGCACGAGAAGACCTTCGCCGGCGTAACGCTTACGGTGTCGAGCCAGGTTGGCAAGGCCGCCAACAGCATCATGAACTCGGCCGAACGTCTGTCGGACAGCGGCGGCGTCAATGCCGTCACCAACACCGCCATCGCCGGCCTTGGCTTCTATCAGGCCTACAAGGATCTGACGGGTGTCTACAGCCAGTATCAAAAGTCCGGCGACATCGGTGTTAACGTCACCCTGACGGTCGGCGCCAACCATCAGGAAAGCCAGTCCTCATCCTCCACCTCGACACCCGTCGTCACCGACATTCGTGCTGGTCGGTCGATCTCGATGGAGGCAGAGAACGGCTCGATCACGAGCGACGGTGCGCAGATCCTGGCCGGCTACGACAAGAACGGCATACCGACGGTTTCAGGCGATCCGCTGACCGGCGATATCTTTCTGTCGGCGACCAACGGCAACATTAATCTCAACGCTGCGACAGGCACGACGGACAGCGCGAGCAGCAACTCCTCCTGGAGTGCTGGGGTGGGTGTCGGTGCCACTTTTGGCGGCGGAGGCAAAGGCACCAAAGATCTGGGTCTGGTTGCCAATGCCGGCTACGGTAAGGGCAGCGCCGATACCAGCGGCCTCAGCCACACGAACACCCACGTCAATGGCACTGGTGACATCACAATCGTCACCAATGACCTGACGCTGCGCGGCGCCACGATCACCGGTAATTCGGTCACCGCCGACGTCAAGAACCTGACGATCGAAAGCCAGGTAGACACCGCCAAGGCCAAGGCCGATCAACTCAGTCTATCGGCCCAGACCGGCTTCGGCTCGACCAGTGTTTCCGGCGTTACCCAGAAGGCCAGCGGTGACGCGGTTGTGGTCACCGAGCAGTCCGGCATTCACGCGGGGGCAGGTGGCCTCGATATTGATGTCAGCGGCCATACGTCGCTCATTGGTGGTCTAATCACGAGTGAGGCCGGCGAGGGACGTAACAGCTTCTCGACCGGGACGCTGACGGTTGCCGATATCGACACGCACTCGACCTGGAAAGCCGACACCTACGGCGGCACGATCGGCACCAGCGGCATCATGCCAGCGCCGCCGGTGAAGGCCAGCGAGAATAAGACTGGTCAGGCACTCTCGGCCATCGGTGGCAATATCCCGATCACCATCACCGATCCGGCGCGCCAGACACAGGATATCGGCACGATCCGTCGCGATACCGACAACACTAATACCTCTCTGCCAGGCCTGCCCGATCTCGAACACATCCTGCGCGATCAATACAAAACGCAGGCTGATTTGCAGGCGGCACAAGCAACCATGGCGGGGCTGGTCGGGGATATTTCCAGCGAGCTGTACAAGCAGGCTCTCCAACGTGGAGACGACGCCGCAGCTGATCTTTGGAAGGAAGGTGGCGAAGGCCGCGCGCTGCTACATGCGATAGGCGGCGGTATCCTCGGCGGAGTGAATGGTTGGGAGGGAGCAATCAAGGGTGCCCTCGGTGCAGGAACTTCGTCAATGCTTACACCGGCGATCGCCGCCCTCGTCGAGGGTATGCTGAAGGACAGCACCCTGTCGGATCAAGACAAGCAGACGCTTGCCAATCTGATCGGAACAAGCCTCAGTTCAGCGGTTGCTGGCGCCGTCGGCGGCGGAGAAGGAGCATCATACGGCAGCGCGCAGTATCAATTTAATTATCTCACGCACAAGGAACTTGATGAGGCCAACAAAGAGCGTGCTGACCTTCAAAAGAAGATTGCCGATTGCCAAGCATCCTTGGGCAACGGCTGCTCGGCTCAAACGCTTTCTGGTCTCGAAGACAACCTGCAATTCAGCGTAGCCTACTACCGGCAGCTCTCTGACGCGAACAACGCGTCCTTAGTAAAGGCCTGTGCGGCATCCTTTTCCAGTGCAGCCTGCGTAGCTGGCAGAGCCGATCTTGCAAACGCCGTCGACGAGGAATCAGGGCTCCAGCAACACGTTCTTGGCACGAGCTCTGTCAATACGCCGGATGCTTTGCTGCTCGGCGTGCTCAGCGATGTGGCCGCAGGCCATGTTGCATCCGATCAAATCGCCGCACAATACCAACAGGCGTTGATCACGCACCAGCAGATAACAACTGGAGTCGCTGCTCTGGCCGTGCTCGTTGCCGTCGGTGTTACAATCGGTCCGGAGGTCTACGCCTACTGTGCAGCGAATAGCGCCGCATGCGCGAACACGGTCACGGAACTGCTGGATTGTACCGCCACGGTAGCCTGCACCAGTACAGCCGGGGGAGTTTTGACGGCCACTGCAGCGACAAAGGTCGCCGGCGAGCTCGAGCAATCCGCAGCCGCTGCAGCGAAAGCGGCCGGCACCCGCACGATTGTTGCTTCAGATGGCACGACTGTTATCGTTCCTGCTGGATATAAGCCGCTTACCTCTGCTGGAGCGGCGGCCAATGATGTAGGCGGGTTGCCCACTGGCTATATGAGAGTGGTCGACCCCGAAGGTAATATCGTTATTGTGGGGCCGAACCGTGCGATCTACAATGATGTAGCTGCAGCTCAGAAGGCGGCTATTGATACGAACACTAGAAATGGCACTCTAGATTGGTCCTTAGTCAATAAAAAAGGCGTTTCGGCCGATCAACATGTTATCGAGGCCCATGGAGAGTTAAATCTCCAAAAGCTGAACCAAGGAGTTTTCTACGCCAATCCAATTGATACAGTGGAAAATGCTTGGAGTATTATACAGAGGGACGGAATCACGCCCATAACAGTTAATGGCGGAGATATGTACGTCGTTTCCTATCCAAACGCGGGTTATGCAGGTGGATTTGCTGGCCAAAGACAAAATCTTGACTCTATTACAATTGTTACTAAGCAAGGAACAAACACTGTCATTACTGCCTATCCGGGAAATGGGACACCACTGCCAAAGGCGCCCACGCCATGAAATACATTCACTATGCCAAGGTCGGCGAGACTTGTCCGTGTTGTGGACAGGGCACTCAATTTGTTTCAAAAGAAACTGCAAGCGGTAACTTATTTGTTTCGTGCGACGATTGTTTTGCTGAATGGGAGACTCCAGACAAAGCTACAAGCTGCGACCTTGCCACCAGAGACAAATTTGGATCCTGTGTATATCTGCATTCTAAAGAATTAATTGATCACCCATGGTATAGATATGTGTTAAATAAATAGCCTGGACAACACGGCACAAATCTGGCGCTCATCTTGACCATCCAAAGCTCGATGAGGAAGCCAGCGCAATCAATCCTGGAGAGGTTGGCGAGCCGGACAAGCCCCTTTCTCGCAAGGAGCGTAAGGCCCGTGCACTGCCTGAACATCTGCCGCGGGCCGAGCGCGTGATCAAGCCCGAGAGCATCGTTTACCCCTGCGGTTGCGGCAACATGGCGAGGATCGGACGGAACGGCTCTACCGGGTCCCGGCGCGCTACGAGGGTGATCGTCACGATCCGTCCGAAATACACATGCCCCAAGGGTCGAACTGTCGAACGGGCATTGTCCAGGCCAAAGCGTCGGCTGGCAACAACGTCAACCTGCAGGCAACCAGCGCGTCGGCCGAGCGCGACGTCAATGTCTTTGCGAAGAATGACATCAAGATGTCAATGGCGCAACATGGCATTTTTTTGAAAGTCCAGTTACTGGTCTGGGTGGTCCGTCGCAGCCATTGTTAAGTGCATTGCAGCAAAACGGCATTAAATTAGTGATTCATTGATTATGGGCTATTCGATCATTCAGCCTCCACACACCCATCGACTTTACGAGATGTCGAAAAGGAACTCCGGGAATATTTTGCCTGGTTCCAAGCGATTTTCCCGGAGAGGCGGGATGCTCTCGTTAGCGCAGTTCATGAGACCATAGGATATGAGGATTGGAAGGCCGATTTTACGCCTGAATCTCTTGACGAGTTGGGCAAATGGTTCGCCGCTCAAGTTGAATCACGCCCAAGAACGCAGCAGGAGCTCCAGCAGATTGAAAGCCGACTGTCATTCCCAATGGAAATTCCGGCCGACGAATTAACAAGCCGTACGTTCTCTCTAGCGATGGATGTGGGTATGTATTTAAGTCAGGTTTTCTTAAAAGCGCATTCATCGCTACGGTGGGATCAGCCGTTCGGTAGTAACAAGTCCATCGATTATGGCCAGCCAGTGCTGGTCGGCTTCGCAATGAGATCATTCAATCCCATCCGCATGCTGGTTACACTTTCATATGGAATAGTCAGTAAACAGAGAGACGAAAGAAGCGTGCGTGAACTTTATGATATTTGGGTAAAGATGATCCCCTGATCCGGCCTGCCATGATCGTTAAGGCCAAAGGCTCCGGCCCATCTGCTGGAAGGCATTTGGCCGAACGAAGCCCTGTTGGCGCAGATCGCCGTGTTGAACCAATCGTCAGATCTTCCACAACAGAGTCCGCGTGCGAGGGGGCGACGAGCTGGTCGACTATCTTGACGTTACAAAGAGAGAGGGTCTCTTTTTTGCGCTCCTACTTGAATCCCATAACCATTAGGATGAGCTTGGCGATCGCTGCCGGGGCAAAATCTGACGCTATGCTTGTAAAGGGCACCCTGCGCCGACTGTGGGACGAATGGCGCAATTCGGTCGATGGTCGAACAGGTGGGACTGAGTCAACTCACCGTTATCGACATCGATGGACCGATGATAACAACTCCAAGGTCGGTTATGCAATTAACGGTAGATAAGAGAGAGGGTGTGCAAAATCTAGACATTGGGGTATCCGATGCAGATGAAATTGTGACGCTGAATTGGCTTTCAAAGCTCAACGGCCAAGAGCACACCTTGCTAGGCCTGGAGCGAGATGATGGGTGGCAAGTCATGGTCGGTGGTGGCCCGATTTATTACGTTGTTACCTTAGGGGTCGGAACAAGAGCAGTGCAAGATCGTACGCTAAGGTCTTACGAACCGTGAACATCACGCAGCGCGAAGAAGACGGCCGGGAAGCCGGAGTGGCCTGAAGCCTTCAGGCATCTGCTGCTCGGCGTCCCACGAATAGATGCCAGTAAGATTTATGTGTTCCCAACTGAGTGGCGAGACGTGTTTCAGCAGCTTGTCAGGAATATCCCGGCCCTGCTGCCGCAGGTGGGTCGTGGCCCGGCTGAGATAAACGGTGTTCCAATGGACGATGGCGCTGAGAGGTGGCTCGGGAAATCTGCACAGCGGGGATAAGTGGAATTTCTGCCTGACTTCGGCTTAGATGCCGGGAACAGGAGATACCATGACAAGACGACCGCGCCGGAACCATAGCCCGGCTTTCAAGGCGAAGGTGGCACTTGCCGCCATCCGGGGCGAACAGACGCTGGTGGAGTTGTCCCAGCAGTTTGACGTGCACGCCAACCAGATCAAGCAATGGAAAGAGCAGCTCCTTGAGGGGGCAACAGGCGTTTTCGGTGATGAAGCGAAGACGGAACCGGCAGGCCCAACTGTGGACGTCAAAACACTGCATGCCAAAATCGGGGAGCTGACGCTGGAAAACGATTTTTTAGCCGGAGCGCTCGGCAAGGCGGGATTGCTGGGCGGAAAAAAATGATCGACCGCCAGCATAAGCTATCCGTCGTGCGCCAGGCCAAGCTACTCGGCTTCAGCCGAGGGAGTGTCTATTATCTGCCTCGTCCAGTGCCTGACGGCGATCTTGCCCTGATGCGCCGGATCGACCAACTGCATCTCGACTACCCGTTTGCCGGAAGTCGGATGTTGCAATGGCTTTTGAGAGGAGAAGGGCTGAATGCCGGGCGGCTTCACGTCGCTACGCTGATGAAGAAGATGGGCATCGAGGCGATATACCGCCGCCCAAACACCTCCAAACCAGCGCCTGGGCACAAAATCTATCCCTATCTCCTGCGCAAGCTGGCAGTCACCAGACCCAACCAGGTCTGGGCGATGGACCTGACATATATCCCAATGGCTCGCGGCTTCGTCTATCTCTGCGCCGTCGTCGACTGGTTCAGCCGGAGGGTTCTGTCGTGGCGGCTGTCAATCACGATGGAGGCGGACTTCTGCATCGAAGCGGTCGAGGAAGCGCTGGCCCGTTATGGCAAACCCGACATATTCAATACGGACCAAGGCTCGCAGTTCACCTCGATGGACTTCACAGCGGTGCTGAAGAAGGCGGAAATTGCCATCTCGATGGATGGCAGGGTGCGTGGCGGGACAACGTCTTCGTCGACCGGCTCTGGCGTTCGATCAAATACGAGGAAGTCTATCTCCACGCCTACAAGACCGTGTCTGAGGCTCGCGGCGGCATTGGCCGATATCTGACCTTTTACAACAGCCGACGCCCACATTCATCCCTTGACCGGCAGACCCCGGATCAGGCCTACTTCAACGCGCTGTCACCAATGATGGTGGCGGCATAATCGAGGCGGAAATCCACTTAGCAAAACACCCGAAACTGTTCAGACAAACCGAGCCACCTCTCAACCACTTCATTCCATTCAGAAGCTTGCAAGCTGGAAGGACGTCGATTTGCCAATCATCGCCACCGCCGCCTGGTCAATTCCT
>NZ_CP117255.1:3577500-3664408 GCF_003240565.2 Rhizobium tumorigenes | reverse complement strand
CGGTTATTCTCCACAGCTCCCCATGGAGCCAGCAAAACACCTATGACGAACACCGCATTCAAGCGGCCCCCGTCTCGATCCTCTCGCCCAAGCGCAGTCTCTCGGTCCTCGCTTACCGACCGACCCGCCAGAGTGGCTGTTCAATCTTGTCGCAGCTCCTGACAATCTGGCATATTGACCGGGCCATCAGGACACACGTCGGCCTTCAGGAGACATTGCTGTCATCTTGTCCGAACGCGTCAACTTTATGAAAAAACGGAAACTAACGCTCCGTCACAAGAAACAAACCTATCCACCCTGCCTGAACTGGCAGCGTTCGCCAAAGCCGTTTTGGATTAAGCCGTGCCCCTTGTTGGAAATCATTTAGGCAGGATCGGCTGCCAAGATCAACGGGCATTTTTGCGCTTGCCGGAGGGTTTGCCATTGACTCCGGGAGCCAATTTTGGCTGTCACGCCCCTGTCAAAAAAGAATCGCTTTTGAATCAAGGGGATTCGCCTCTGATGCAAATTCGACACGTCCGAAATCAAAAAAAATAATAAAGTTCTTGACTCAATGAGCGGCTGAATTTGACAGAAAAAGCCGCAATTCACCTTATCCAATTGAGCCAAGCCTCTGATTTACAACTTCTTTTCGTGTCACAAGAAAGACATTAATCAGACATGCTGCCGTCATCAGGCGGTGGAAAAATTCCGAATCCAAAAAGCCCGGCTAAGGGCCGGGCTTGGAGCTTGACGCTGCTAACGCTACTGTAATTTAAGCGGCAGGAGCCGACAGAGCTTTAACGCGCTTGGCAAGACGCGAGACTTTGCGTGCTGCCGTGTTGGCCGGTACCACACCCTTGCTGGCAGCGCGTGCCAGTTCTGGCTCAACAGCCTTGAAGGCTGCAGTTGCCAGAGCCACGTCACCGGAAGCAATTGCCTCTTCGATCTGGCGAACGAAAGTACGAACGCGCGAGCGGCGCGCCTTGTTTACGTCTGTGCGGCGAGCGATCTTGCGGGTCGCCTTTTTTGCCGAGCTTGTATTGGCCATGTATGCCTCTCTAGAATTCGAACAAAGTCCCGTCACCGTCGTGCCGAACCGTGTGGTCCTGTCATCCAGCAATGCGGGAGCAATCGCGGAAAACCACATAGGCTTTCCAAACTGTGGCGGGCATATAGCCTTAAAGCGGAGGTCCGTCAACGCGGTTTCGCCAAAAACCAATCAGCAGCGCGTTTTCCACCGGCGCTTTTAGCATCAGCGGTTTTTGAAGATTGGCTTACGCTTGGCGACGAAAGCCGCCATGCCTTCCTTCTGATCATCGGTGGCAAAGAGGCTCTGGAAAAGGCGACGCTCGAAGTGAAGTCCTTCCTCGAGTGTCGTTTCCAACGCGCGGCCGACAGCCTCCTTGGCCATCAGCACGGACAGTCTCGAATGTGAGGCAATCTTCCCAGCGGCTTTGAGCGCTTCGTCCAGGAGCGCCTCAGCCGGGACGATCCGCGCAACCAGCCCAGACCTTTCGGCCTCAGTCGCATCCATCATCCGTCCGGTCAACACCATGTCCATGGCCTTGGCCTTGCCGACGGCCCGCGTCAGGCGCTGTGAGCCTCCCATGCCGGGGATGATCCCGAGCGTGATCTCGGGCTGGCCGAACTTTGCCGTCTCGGCGGCGATGATGAAATCGCACATCATTGCGAGCTCGCAGCCTCCACCCAGCGCAAAACCACCGACGGCAGCGATTACCGGCTTGCGTGCCTTGGCGATCTCGTCCCAGCCGCCAAGGAAGTCGGTCTTGTAGACATCGACGAAATCCAGTGACTGCATCTCCTTGATATCGGCGCCGGCGGCGAAGGCCTTGTCCGAGCCTGTAAGGACGATGGCACCGATGGCGTCGTCCGTGTGGAAAGCCGCATAGGCCGTCCTCAACTCCGAGAGCATGGTCGAATTCAGTGCGTTCAGCGCCTGCGGGCGATTGAGCCGGATCAGACCGACGGCATCGTGGGTTTCGATGATCAGGGTTTCATAGGCCATCGACATCTCCTCGCATCATTTCTGGCAGGTGGCACAAAAGAAGGTCGAGCGGCCGGCCTGGACTATTCGGCCGACCGTACCGCCGCAGCCCTCTGTCCGGCAAGCCTCGCCTTCCCGGTCGTAGACGGAAAAGGAATGCTGGAAATAGCCGAGCGAACCGTCCGTCTGGATATGATCGCGCAGCGACGACCCTCCGGCAGCGATCGCATCGGCGATGACGTCGCGTATGCAGGCCACCAGCCGCACCAGCGTCTCGCGCGGCTTGCCAGTCTTGGTCGACAATGTGCCGCTGGCCCGCAAAGGCGACAGGTGGGCCCGCCAGAGAGCTTCGCAGACATAGATATTGCCGAGGCCGGCAATCGTTTTCTGGTCGAGCAGCGCGCCTTTCAGCGGCTGTGCCTTGCCGGAAAACCGCTTTGCCAGGCCCTCCGGGCTCAGCGCATTGCCCGTCGGCTCGGGACCGAGATCGCGGAAAAAAGGGTGCGCAGCCATCTCTGCGCGGGCGACGATATCCATGAACCCGAAACGACGTGGATCGTTGTAGACGACACGCATGGCCTCGCCATCGCGCGCCAGATGGAAAATGACGTGATCGTGAAGCTCGTTCTTGGAGCGCGGGTGGTGAAAGTCGCCGGGCGTGACGGCCGCCTCCCCAGCCTCGATGCGAAACGAACCTGACATGCCGAGATGGGCGACGACGGTCATGCCGTTGTCTAGATCGATCAACAGATACTTGGCGCGGCGCGAGAGGGATGCGATCCGCTGGCCCGCTACGGATGCTGCAAATTCTAGCGGAAACGGAAAGCGCAGGTCGCCCCGGCGCAGCTCCAGCCGCTCTATCACTGCCCCTTCCATCGCCGGGGCAAGACCACGCCGCACGGTTTCGACCTCTGGTAATTCGGGCATGACAATCCATCTTCAGGTGTGACCGGCAGCAGCAGGGACCGCGACCAAATGCGCTTTGCTTTCCAGCGGCCATGTTCTAAACCAACGACAACGTGCGTGGCATCAGCCAGTCAGATAGCGTGGCACCAACATTTTCGCCACAGCCGGCGGCGATTTAGACAAGGGAGTTGAGTGATGGCAAAGAGCCGCACCGCCGCCGATGGCGGCATGGAGACATCCTACGGATTTCGCGACGTGGCCGAAGGCGAGAAGCAGGCCCTCGTCAACGACGTGTTTCACAAGGTGGCCAAACGCTACGACGTCATGAACGATGTGATGTCTATGGGCCTGCACCGCGCGTGGAAAGACGCCATGATCTCAGCCCTTCATCCGCGCAAGGACCCGTCCTACAAGGTGCTCGATGTTGCCGGCGGGACAGGGGACATCGCCTTCCGCATCGTCGAGGCATCCGGCAAGCTGGCCCATGCAACCGTGCTCGACATCAATGGCTCGATGCTGGCGGTCGGCGCCGACCGCGCCGAAAAGAAGAAGATTTCGGAAAACCTGACTTTCGTCGAAGCCAACGCCGAGGACCTGCCGTTCGAGGACAACAGCTTTGACGCCTATACGATCGCCTTCGGCATCAGAAACGTGCCGCGCATCGACGTGGCGTTGAAGGAAGCCCATCGGGTGTTGAAGCGCGGCGGCCGGTTGCTGGTGCTGGAATTTTCCGAGGTCGACCTGCCTTTGCTCGACAAGGTTTACGACGCATGGTCGTTCAACGCCATTCCGCGCTTTGGAAAGGCCATAACCGGCGAAGCCGAGCCCTATCAGTATCTGGTAGAGTCGATCCGCAAGTTTCCCAACCAGCAGGACTTTGCAACGATGATCCGCCAGGCCGGCTTCGGTCGCGTCACCTTTACCAACTACACCGGTGGCATTGCGGCACTGCATTCCGGCTGGAAGCTCTAGGGATGGGGCGGACAGAGGTCCAGAAGCCTGCGCTGCCCGGCGCAGCAGACAGAGAAACAACAGCATGAGCTCTTTCGGCGGATATTTTGGCCTGATCCGGGTTGGCTGGGTCCTGGTGCGGGAAGGCGTTGTCGAGGCCTTGCCCTCCGAAGGCTTGCCGCCATCGGTCAGCCTCGCCAAGTCCTTCGTGGCGCTATTTGCCCGCCGCCGCTCGAAAACCAAGGCGCGCAGCGACAGGCTGTCGAAGGCGGTCGAGCGGCTCGGACCCTCCTACGCGAAGATCGGCCAGTTCCTTGCTACGCGGCCGGATGTTGTCGGTATCGAATTTGCCAATGATCTCTCCCAGTTGCAGGACAGCATGGCGTTCTTCCCGATGGCTGCTGCCAAGGCCAATATCGAAGGCTCGCTCGGCCGGTCGCTCGACGATCTCTATGCTAGCGTCGGCGAACCGATTGCCGCGGCCTCGATCGCGCAGGTGCATCCGGCCGAGGTGAGGACGGCCGATGGCTTGCGGAAAGTGGCAATCAAGGTCATCCGGCCGGGCGTACGCCAGCGCTTCGCCAACGACATCGCCGTCATGTATCTGGTGGCAGGCTTACAGGAACGGTTCGTCCCCTCAAGCCGGCGGCTGCGCCCTGTCGAAGTGACGAAGGCACTGGAGCAGACAACCAGGGTCGAGATGGACCTCCGGCTGGAAGCCTCGGCACTGTCGGAAATTGCAGAGAACACAGCAGGCGACGAAGGCTTCCGCGTACCGAAGGTCGATTGGGAGCGCACCGGTCGCGACGTCATCACCATGGAATGGATCGACGGCGTCAAGATGTCCGATGTCGATGCGCTGCGCGCTTCCGGACATGATCTCAACCGCCTTGCAGACACGCTTATCCAGTCGTTCCTGCGCCACACGCTGCGCGACGGCTTTTTCCATGCCGACATGCATCCGGGCAATCTTTTTGTCGATCCGCAGGGCATTATCGTCGCTGTCGACATGGGCATCGTTGGCCGTCTGGGCAAGAAGGAACGCCGGTTCCTCGCCGAAATCCTCTACGGCTTCATCACCCGCGATTACCTGCGTGTCGCCGAAGTGCATTTCGAGGCGGGCTACGTGCCGGCCCACCACAACACGGAGAGTTTTGCCCAGGCGATCCGCGCCATCGGCGAGCCTATACATGGCCAGCCGGCGGAAACGATCTCGATGGGCAAGCTGCTGACCCTGCTTTTCGAGGTGACGGAACTGTTCGACATGGAAACGCGACCCGAACTGGTTATGCTGCAGAAGACCATGGTCGTGGTCGAGGGCGTCTCCCGCATGCTCAATCCGCGCTTCAACATGTGGAAGGCGTCGGAGCCCGTCGTCGGCGAATGGATCCGCAACAATCTCGGTCCGAAACGCATTATCGGCGACCTGCAGGATGCCTTGAAGGCCGGCGTCAAACTGGCCGAGGCCGTGCCCGAAATCGCCGCCAAGACCGAGTTGTTTCACCGCCAGCTGCTGGCCATGAGCCAGAACGGATTGCGCTTCGACAACGAGACCGCCGAGGCGATCGGCAAGGCCGAGGCCCGCCACACGCGGTCTGGTCGCCTGGCGCTCTGGCTGATCGCTCTGACGCTGATCTATATCGCCTGGAAACTGAGCTAGAAGCGTGGCTGAGCAACTGTATCGCCAGTGCCCGGCAGCGCGTCCAGCCACCGGAGATGACCACCACCGTAACCAACATCAAAGAGCCGCCCCGTGATCCCATGGACCCTGCTTGATACCGCATCCATCCCCAACGGTGGCGGCGAACTGCGGCTGAAGCAACGAGGCCGCGAGTTCTCGATCATGCTCGGCAGCAACGAGTTGATGAACAGCAGGCTCAGCGGCTCCGAAGAAGCCTTGGCAACGCTTGCCTGCGAGAGGATTGCCGATCGACCGTCGCCCCACCTGTTGATCGGCGGGCTCGGCATGGGGTTCACATTGCGGGCGGCATTGGCTGCGATCAGCAGCGATGCCAGGGTGACCGTGGCGGAGCTTGTGCCGGCCGTGGTCGCCTGGGCACGCGGCCCGATGGCAGAGATTTTCTCCGGAAGCCTCGTCGATCCACGCGTTGCGATCCACGAGGGCGACGTGGCTGCCGCTATCCAGAGCGGCCGCGAGAGCTATGATGCCATCCTGCTCGATGTCGACAACGGCCCGGACGGACTAACGCACGCGGCCAATGATGGGTTATATGATCGAAAGGGACTGCTTGCCGCCCGTGACGCCCTGCGCCCGGGAGGTTTACTGGCAGTCTGGTCCTCGGGCCCCGATACGCGCTTTACCAAACGGCTGCGCGATGCACGTTTTTCTGCGGAAGAGGTCGCCATTCGGGCGAACGGCAAGCGCGGAGGCGCCCGCCACATGATCTGGATAGCCGTCAAGTCGCTATAGGAGCGGGTGTAATTGAAGGCGCGAGGATAGATTGTTAGCCGGCTCCACATAATATTGGCCGGCATCTCAATCGCATGGCGCGGCGGCGCTGGAGCCCTCATCGCCGCCTGTTCAGGACTTTTTCTTGCGATTGGATTTGGGTGGCGTGGCGCCGTTGCCACGGCGGGCACTGGCGGCCGCTGGCTTTTTGACGGTAGCTTCGGCGCTATCGGGAAGCGTCATTGCGTTGGCATCTTCCGCTGGGATATCTGCGTTCGAAATCTCCTGCCAGGCCTGCAGCCAGTGGCGCATGTCTTCACCCTGGGGGCGTCCCTGCTCTTCCCAGATGCTGTACGCGCGGTCCCTGATCTGCTGTTCGCGGTCGTCTTGCATAGTCATTTCCTCCTTTTGGCAAAAACTGCCTTTCGGCAGCGATAAACCAAAAGGACAGGAAGAAGTTCCCGGATCACCGGTTTTAACATCGGATATGCGAGTCGGAGATCATCAACCAGCGATATAAAAAACTACCTTGCCGAGGCCAGAGACCCGTTTTCCAGGTCCTGCTGGCCAATCGGCCGCCGCCCGATGTGCGAAAAAGGTGCCATGCGGATCTTGCAAAGCCTGATCTCGTCGGCCAGCGTCTCGAGAGACTCTATCAGGCGCATACGGCTCTGCTCCACGAGGCTGTCATCGGCTTTGCGCGGGCTGAACGTACCCATCGCGCCAACGAAGGCATGGGATGCGTCGCAAACCATCGGCAGGCACTCCTCGACATAGATGTCGATTTCGATCCTATGCAGGCTGCTTGCCAGATAACGTAGCACCAACGCCGGCAACTCCCTGGCAGAGGAGCCGCTTGCCGTCCGGATCCGGGAGCAGAGGTCAACGAGATCGGCGTCGCCATTGGGAACATGGCTGACATGGCCAAGTGACGTGTCTGAAAGATCGTGGGAATGGCGCATTTCCGCTCCTTGATTCGCTTCTATGGTGCAGACGCTAACCATGGCGTGTGAACGGCACCTTTCCCTAGATGTCTGAACTTTTCTCGCAAAAGGATTTTTTGTGAACCTGGCCGTCCGGGCTATTTTCTGGCTGGCGGCAGCGGTCGATGCCCTTCTCATGCCGCCCGGTTTGTATAAAGCTTTGCTGAACTGGATTTTTAATCATGAACAACAATGCCCCCCCCGACATCCTCATCGTCGACGACGACCACGAAATCCGGACGCTGCTCAGCCGTTATCTCGAAGAGCAGGGGCTCAGGGTATCGACGGCCGGCGATCTGCGCGGCTGTAACGAGGCGATGAGCCGCCGCACCCCCGATCTGCTGGTTCTCGACGTCATGCTACCGGATGGCTCCGGGCTCGACCTTTGCCGCGATCTCTGGGGCCGAAGGCCGCGGGTGCCGGTAATCCTGCTGACGGCGCTGAAGGAAGATATCGACCGGATTCTCGGCCTGGAGATTGGTGCCGACGACTATCTCGGCAAGCCTTTCAATCCACGCGAGCTGGCCGCCCGCATCCGCGCCGTGCTGCGCCGCTCCAACGACGAAGCAGAAACCGAGCCCCAGCGCCAGAGTTACGAGTTCGCAGGCATGAAGCTCGATCCGCAGCTGCGGCGTGTGACCCGGGACACCGGCGAGATCATCGGCCTGACCGGGGCCGAGTTCGACCTGCTGAAGGCATTCCTCGAGCGTTCCGGGCGCCTCCTGTCACGAGACCAGCTGCTCGATGTCACCCAGGGCCGCGACCGCGATCCGGCCGACCGGTCGATCGACGTTCTGATGAGCCGCCTCAGGCGCAAACTCGGCGAGACACCGGAGATTCCGATTTTCCGAACCATCCGCAACGGCGGCTACCAGCTCGTCGTTCCGGTGACGGCCGTAAAGGGCGAGGCATGAAATCGCTCGGTACGCGCCTTGCACTGCTGCTGGTGACCGCCATCGTGCTGGTCGTCATCACCTCGTCGCTGGCCGCAGCGCTTGTCATGCGTGGGCCCAGGCCTGAGGAGACCATGGACCCCGTGGCGCGGCAGATGCACTGGCTTGCCAATGTCGCCGAGCACAACGCTGACGAAGCGGCATCCCGCGGCATGGTGATCTCTGATGAACCTGCCGTAGGTGAGCGCGACGAGCGCTTTTCCAATTTCCTGACGGAAGGACTGAGCCGTACCGGCGAGCCGCTGGAAGCCTTCGTCACCAGGCAGGACGAGACAGCCGGCACAACGGCATCGATCAAGCTTGCCAGCGGAAAATGGCTGCTGGTGCCGATGCCGAATTTCGGCCCGCCGCCCGGCGGCTGGAAAATTCTCATCGGCTGGCTCAGCCTCATCGTCGCCGGCAGCGTCGTTATCTCCATCGTCGCCGCCTCGAAAATCATCAAGCCGCTGCGCCTGCTGGAGAAGGTGCTGGGCGAGATCGGCCCCGATGGAACGCTGCCGCATGTGCCGGAAACAGGGCCTGGCGAAATCCGCGTGACGGCGCAGGTGCTGAACCGGTTGTC
Source organism: Rhizobium tumorigenes (assembly GCF_003240565.2). NCBI lineage: Bacteria > Pseudomonadati > Pseudomonadota > Alphaproteobacteria > Hyphomicrobiales > Rhizobiaceae > Arminella > Arminella tumorigenes. Next base: position 3,655,656 of record NZ_CP117255.1, on the reverse strand, counting down.
GGCCAAGGTCAAGAGCGCCACGGAAAGCCGCATGCGGCTGGTCGCTGCAGCCGGCCATGACCTCAGAACGCCGATGACCCGTATGCGCTTGCGTGCCGAGTTCATCGCTGACGACAGCGAGCGCCGGAAATGGCTTTCCGACCTGGAGGAACTCGACCAGATCGCCGACAGCGCGATCGGCCTGGTGCGGGAAGAGGTCAATCACGACAGCCTGCAGGATATCAGACTGGATCTTGTCGTCACGGATATCGTCGACGAACTGACGGCAATCGGCATGGATGTCTCGGTGGCAACGACAGAGCAGACGATTGTGCGTGTCGGGCCGCTGGCCCTGACGCGGGCGCTGAGAAACCTGCTGATCAATGCTGCTACCCACGGTGAATCCGCCACCGTTTCCGTGACCGAGACCAATGGCATTGCCAAGGTCGAGATCAACGACACGGGCTCGGGCATTCCCGAGGAGCGACTGAGCCAGGTGTTCGAGCCGTTCTTCCGGATCGACATCGCCCGGCAGAAATCCTTCCCTGGCGCAGGGCTCGGGATGGCAATCGCCAAGGAAATCATCTCCCGCTTCGATGGCGAGATTGCGGTTCGCAACAGAACCACAGGCGGCCTTGCTCAGGTGGTCACATTCAAGGCGGCCGTCTTACAGGAGGCGCAGTCCTAGGGGCCGCTGCCCCCACACACTGCCATCTCAGACGTAGGCTGTGCGCTGGCCGAAGCTTGTATCGGCGGTGAAGTTGGTGGTGCCGATGCGGTCGCTTTCGCCGGACATCGGCGATGATGCCTCGTCGTCCGCGCTGGTGCTATTTGCCGTTGCACTATCGGACGGTGCTGCCTTGGTGGACGCACCAGATTGAGCCGGACCCGCAGTGGCGGATGACTGTGTGCCGCCAGATTTGCCGCCAGCAGCCGTGCCGGACTGCGCGCTTGCGGTTGATGCGGCCTCGATCTTGTCGAGCTTTGCCTGCAATGTCGCGATATCCGCTTTCAACGTCTTGGCATCGTCGGCATCCTTTGTATCGGCTAGCTCCGCTTTCTTGGCCGCGATCTGGGCCTTGATGGTCGTCTCGTCGCTGGCGCCCGTAGACGAGGACGAGGACGAAGACGACGATGACGTCGTCGATGCTGTAAAAAGCGAGACTGTGGAGCTTGAGACTGCGCTGACCATGATGCTACCCCCGTGATGAATTGAGACATCACGTTCGCGCGCGTTCAATTAAGCGGTGGTAAACGGCCCGTTTTGGCTCTTTTTACACCGCGCTTTAGACGCGGCAGTCGCAGATTGGCTATTAGTCAATGAAATCAATGCCCGGATTTCGTCGAGACCGTGTCATGCACGCATGTCGGGTCACCATTCAAAAAGGCCGGCATATTGAGACACCAATTTCCGCAGAATGACCTTCTTTCAGCAACGCTTGGAAATGTTTCTGCCGCGCAGTGCTGTAAATTTTGGTTGTTCGCTGCTTCCTGATTAGCATCGATCGGCCAGCTTCGTCACCATGCCCCACATCTTGGCGAAGCTGGCTTTTTCCCTTGAAAGCCACGGACACGTCCGCTCAATCGCGCGCCAGCGCCGCGACAGGATCCAGCAGCGAGGCGTTACGCGCCGGCATGAAGCCGAACACCACGCCGATCAGGCACGAAAAGCCGAGCGCCAGCACGATCGAGCCATCGGAATAGATCAGCGAGAAATTGGTACTGATCGCATTGAAAACCGCGCCGAAGGCCATGGCTGTGGCAATGCCTATTGCGCCGCCGAGCGCACAGACGATCACGGCTTCGATCAGGAATTGCTGGAGAATATCCTTGCGCCGGGCGCCGACGGCCATCCGCACGCCGATTTCACCCACCCGCTCGGACACCGACACCAACATGATATTCATCACCCCTATACCGCCGACGAGCAGGGAAATGACGGCGATGGCCGCAACCAGCAGCGTCAGGGTTTCGGCCGTGGCGGTGATCGTCTTGCGGATGTCGTCCGTGTTCAGAATGGAGAAGTCCTGCGCCGCGTGGCGACGTTTCAGAAATTGCGTGATGGCATCCTCGGCAACCGAGCTTGATGCATCGTCAGCCACCCGCACGGTGATGCTGCGCAGCGACATGTCGCCAAGGAAGCGCGCCTGGACGCTGGTATAGGGCAGATAGACCGACAGGTTGTCGCTGGAGCCGAACCCGCCCTGCTGCATGGCAATGACGCCGATGACGCGGATCGGCGTCTTGCCGACCAGTATGATCTGGCCTACCGGATCGAGCCCGGTATTTTCGAACAGCGATGATGCGGTATTCTGGTCGATGACGGCGTTCTGGGTGATGTCCCGCACATCCCTGTCATCGAAGAACCGGCCTTTCGTCAGCTTCGAGCCCTTGGCTACAAAATATTGGTCGCCGACGCCGTTCACCAGGGCATTGGCCTCCTTGGCGCCGAACCGAACGGTGGTGCTGGTCGAAACCGTGGGCGTCACCGCTGCAACATAGCTCAACTGCTTCAACGCGTTGGCATCCGAGACCACCAAAGTCTTGATGCGGCCTGCGCGGGGATCGCCAAAACCCTTGCCCGGAAATATCTCCAGCGTGTTGGTGCCGAGGCCACTGATATTGGACAGCACCTTCTGCTGCGTTCCCTGCCCCAGAGCGACGACGCAGACGACCGAGGCAATGCCGATGATGATGCCGAGCATAGTCAGGAAAGTCCGCAGACGGTGCGCCTTAAGCGCCAGGATCGCCATGATGAAGGCTTCGCGCAGACTGGCGAGGCCAGCCCGCCAGCCCGGGCCGGATTGCGGCGCAGGTCTCGCCATCGCGGATACAGGGCCGGTCGGCAATGCGGCCTTCTCCGAAGGACGATCGGCGACGATGCAGCCGTCGGAAATTTCGATGATGCGATTGGCGTGGGCCGCGACTGACATATCATGGGTGACGATGATGACCGTATGGTCTTCGGCATTCAACTCGTTGAGAATGCGCAGGACATCTTCGCCGCTCTGCCTGTCGAGCGCTCCGGTGGGCTCGTCGGCGAGGATGACGTTGCCGTTGTTCATCAACGCCCGGGCTATAGAGACACGCTGCTGCTGGCCGCCGGAAAGCTGGCCGGGCCTGTGACCGAGACGATCTCCAAGACCAAGCCGCACAAGCAGTTCCCGCGCGCGGATGCTGCGGGCGGACGACTGGCCGGCGTAGATGGCCGGGACTTCGACATTGCCGAGGGCCGTCAGTTCGGACAGCAGGTGATAGCGCTGGAAGATAAACCCGAAATGCTCGCGGCGCAGCTTCGACAGAGCGTCGCTGTCGAGCGTTTGCGTCGATTGGCCGGCGACGGCATATGTCCCCGACGTCGGCCTGTCGAGCAGCCCCAGAATGTTCATCAGCGTCGACTTGCCGGATCCCGAGGGACCGACGATGGCGATCATCTCGCCCTCTTCGATCGACAGGTTGATCTCCTTGAGCACGCTGATCGTGCTGTCGCCCGAAAGGTAGTCACGCCTGAGATCGGTTAGCCGGATGATTGGCTTGCCCATGGCCTAAAGTCCCATCGGTGGCGGCCCGCCCATTTTCGTCGTCGCCTGGGTGGCACTTCTCTCGCCGACGACGACCCGCTCGCCCTCCGAAAGCCCGGACTGGACCTCAGCGCTAACGTTGTTGTTGAGACCTATCTTCACCTTGCGCATCGACGTCGAATTGTCGGCGGCAGCGACCTGCACATCGTACTGGCCATCCGCGCCCATGGCGCCCAAGGCTGCCGAAGCTATCGTGAGGACGCCGCGCGCCGAGCCCAGCACGATGTGAACCTCGGCGGACATATAGGTCCGGAAGCGGCCGTCGGGATTGGGAACATCGAAGATGCCGTTGTAGTAGATCGCAGAGGTCGATGTCGACGAACTGGTGGACGAACTCGACGACGTGCTCGACGAACTGATGCTGCTGTCGCTGGTGATCGATTCAGGAGCCGGCTCTATAGATTGCAACACGGTACGGTGGATCGTTCCGGGATCGCCGAGGATGGTAAAGTCGATCGCCTGGCCGACCTTGACCTTGACAACATCGGCCTCCGAAATTTCGGCCCGCACCGTCATCGTCTGCAATTGGCCGAGAATGACAATGGTCGGAGCCGACTGTGCAGCGTTGACTGTCTGGCCCTGCTGATTGACGATCGCCAGAACGGTGCCATCCATCGGCGCGGTGATATGGGTATAGGCAAGGTTGGCCTCTGCTGTCTCGACGGCGACTTGGGCAGAGGTTATCTGGGCATCGAGAGCTGCGATCTCGGCGGTCGTTTTCTTGACGGTTGCTACGGCGCTGTCGAGGTCCGACTTAGGACCGGCCTGCTTGGCAAATATCGCTTGCTGGCGCGCAAGGGTTATCTCGGCGTTTTCGAGATCAGCTTCGCTCTCGTCGCGCTGCGCCTTGACGTTGGCAAGGGAGGCCTGCGCCGTGCGAAGTTCGTTTCTCTGGGTGACGGAATCGATCTCGGCAACCAGCGCACCTTTCTGGACCGTATCACCAAGCTTGACGTTGAGGGCGGTGATGCGGCCGGAAACCTGCGCGCCGACGGCTACCATCTGAGCCGGCTTGAAGGTGCCAGAGGCGAGAACTGTCTCCTCGACATCGCCGCGCGTGACGGCTGCCGCGATGAAAGACGGTCCGTCGGCCGCAAACAGCCGGCCGCGAAATACGAAGACTACCGCAGCGACGACCAGCAGCGGCAGGAGCACGAATAAAAGTGCACGGCGCATCAGGAATTTTCCCTGTCAACGTCAAAGCCGGGACAGGCAGGCTGCAGCAATCGGATCATCAAACTCTCCATTGCGCCGGACATAACATCCATCGGCGAACGGCGTTTTTCCGAATATTTCCAAAAGTGTCTGGACTGGTATTTTTTAAAGGATTGCCGCATGTTTCATGCGACGATCCGCTGGATATGGCTGGGAAATCAGCGAGGCTTGAGGTTGGCCTCCTGGGCTGCCTCGACAAAGACCTTGCGGGCATCTTCCGAATCCTTGTTGCCAGCAAGAGCAGCCCGGCAAAAACGGCGCGCGGCAGCATGGCGTGGGCCGGGGCTGCCCGGCCATGGGCCGTCCAGGAACTCGAGCGCCTCGGCAGGGTTCTTGAGGGTTATGAGTTCGCCTGGCTTGACCGTCAGCGTGACGATTTCGCTCCATCGTGTAGGGCGCATGATATCTCCAATGCCGCAATCGTCACCCTTTTTGGATGAAGTTGCCGGTACAGATTGTTTGGTTAGATCGGGAGGCTGGCGCGTGTCGGCTCGAGATGCCTGGACACGAAGGGGTTTGCCTGCAGCGAGAAGACCGACTGCAACCAAAAAAGGCCAGGCATATTGCCTGACCTTCCGATGGTGTTCATGCCCCAACTACGTTGCCGCTGCCGGGACAGAAAGACCTTTAAGCAGCCTGAAGCTGAGCGGCGGACATCTTGCCCGACTTGTTGTCGCGCTCAAGCTCGTAGGAGAGCTTCTGGCCTTCGACGATTTCGCGCATGCCAGCGCGTTCGACGGCCGAGATGTGAACGAAAACATCGGCATCGCCGTTGTCAGGCTGAATGAAGCCGAAGCCCTTTGTGGAATTAAACCATTTAACTGTGCCAGTGGCCATGACGAAACCCTTTCATGCAATTTGAAGGATCGCTGCGCAAAAAGCGCCGCGAGGTGAAGTCCCGATTTTGAAAGGAAGTTCGTCCAGGGCACGCAAGATGCGCGCAATAACAAAAGTCAGACAAGCAATATCGACAAGCTTTAGATAGGGTTCGGTGGCCCTGATGTCAACCTGTCGGCTATCAGCCGGGACAACCAGGGCACGTCACCGAACACAAATGTCGTCAGCCACTGGTTCAGGCGGCGAGGTTTTCCAGTCCGGATGCTTCGAACATCCGCTCAAGATTGAGAAAGCAGATCATGCCGCTATCCTGAGCAATGATGCCATCGGAATAGCTCGTGCCGCCGGGGACGTTCATGTCGGGAACCGGTTGCAGCAGGCCGGCATCGATGGTGAGGATATCGGATACGCTATCGACGATCAGGCCCATCGATGTTTCGTTAATTTCAGCGACCACGATGGCACTGCGCTCGGTCGGCACGGTGCTTTTCATGCCGAGCTTGAGCGACAGGTCGATGATCGGGATCACCGTGCCGCGCAAGTTCATCACGCCCATGACCTCAGCCGGCGAATGGGGGATCGGCGTTGCGGCATCCCAGCCGCGGATCTCGCGAATGGCGGTCGTGCGTACGCAAAATTCCTGGCCATTGAGGTGGAAGGAGAGGATTTCGAGGGTATCGCCGCTCGAATGCGATTGCTTGTGGACGATGTTCATCAAAACTCCTGCCGGCCGAGGCGGCTGCGTTGCCAGCGAATGACCCGAACGTTGACAGGCGGATGGCGGCGCCTGGACGCTCTTACCATGACGGGTAACAATTGCATTTTGATTAAACGAGCGGTTGCCCTTTTAAGCAAACGGCAGAGTTTTCGAATATTCGCGTGCCGACAGCGACGCTCATTTGCCGGCGCACCGAGCTTTCAGCCTATCGCGCCGGGCTGCTCCCGTAATGTGTCGTAATCGTGCGCGGTGCGCATGTTGCACCAGCAGGCAAAGGCCGAACTCAGGAGGGCCAGGCTTTCGCCGATCGCCAGTCTGTTGTTCGAGTTGCTGAGCAGCGTCAGGGCGAAGAAGAAAAGGCCGACCGTGTAGACGTGGAAGGCGGCGCGCGGGATGACGCCGGCACGAAAGGCGCGAAACACCGAAACGAACAGCGCGCCGAGGATGACAGACATGAAGACCGCGCCGAAGATACCGAAACGCACCAGGATTTCGAGATAGCCGTTGTGGAACAGCGTGTACCTGACATTCGGATAGCGCGCGGCATTCAACTGGTCGACCCACTTACTTCCCCAGCCGAACAACGGCGCCGAGGAAATGAGTTCGCCGGCGTCGTACCAGAGTTGCAAACGCTCATCCATCGAGACAGGTGTGGTCGGTGAATCGATCGTTCCGAGCACGACCCCGTTGAAGTCGCGACGCGCGTGAAAGCCTTCAAGCATGGAAATCGCCGCATCGACAGTCGGCCCGGCCGTCTTGTTGAGATTGTGGCGTACGGCATAGGCACCGCAACCGAGCAGGAGGGATGCGGCGACAATGGTGATCAGCCCGGTACGCAGGCACAGATATGTCAGGGACAATAATCCGGCGATCGGCAACGTCAGGGTCAGCGCCAACCAGACGCCCTTGGACTTTGCGCCATAGATAGCGATGAGACAGAGGACCATCACAATAGGTGCGACGACAAGGCCAAATCGGCGCAGGAGCGGCTTTGCATCGTTGTTGGAAAGGTAGTGAAGCCACCAGAAATAGGTCGACAATAGGATAAGTCCGCAGGCGACCGCCCCGTGGATCTGGTTGTTCATGATCAGGGGCTTGACCGTTTCGCCGGCAAATATCCGCACGTATCCGGTGGTGGTCGCGAGCATCACTAGGGCGATCGCGAAAAACGCTGCGACGATGCGCTCGATCCGCCCTTCCGTCATCGAAAAGGCAACACCCAGGATCGGGAAGAAAAACGGGAAGGCATAAAGCCACTCGGATGCGCCGCTTTCGTGCGGATGCGTCATGATGTAGAAGCGGAGGAAGCGGACGGCGACATAGACGCCCCATGCCATGCACAGCCAGCCGAGCCAGTTGGTGGCGGGCCGGTTCGGCATCTTCAGGAAATGGACCAGGGCAATGATGGCGAGAACTGCAGATGCATAGCGATAGGCATCCGTTTCAACGAACACCGCGGAGGCGGCGAAAAGCCAGGCGATGCTGATGACAATCGTCAAAAGGGAGTTCGGCTTCGCTGCAGGCGACGTAGTCATCATATCCCTTGACCGCTCCGATAGGTAACTAGGCATTGACCTCGGCCTCACCGAGGTCTTCGGGTGTCCGACCGGACAATCTCCTGACGCTTATCCCGAGGTGCCGGCTGGCTGTAAAGAGGGGATCGGGGTTTCAGCTGCAGCAGGGCTCGAAATTCACGCCGTCATGGCAAGAAGATCGCACTCGGCTCAATGCGCTACGCCATCCCGCCCCAGCACCTTCATGGCGGTGAGGAGAATGATCCATAGATCGAACGCGAAGGATCGACGCTTCAGATACTCGGCGTCGAGCCTTACCTTGTCGGGAATGGGCAGCTCGTCGCGGCCGTTGATCTGGGCCCAGCCGGTCAGGCCCGGCACCAGAGAGTGGACGCCGCTGGCAGTACGAAGCTCGATCAGGTCCTGCTGGTTGAAGAGGGCTGGACGCGGCCCGACAAGGCTCATCTCACCCTTGAGGATGCACCAGAGCTGCGGCAACTCGTCGAGGCTGGAGCGGCGCAGGAAGGAGCCGATCGGCGTCAGGTAGCGTTTCGGGTCGGAAAGCAGATGGGTCGCAACGGCTGGCGTATCGACTCGCATGCTACGAAATTTCGGCATCCGGAAAATGCGATTGTCCCGGCCTACCCGATCGGACCAGTACAGCACCGGCCCCTTCGAGGTTGCACGGACACAGATTGCCACGACCAGGATCGGAATCGAGAACAGGATCGCTGCCGCAAGGGCTGCGAGCAGGTCGAAACTGCGTTTGGCGACGGGGTACAACATCTGGAACTGCCGGAGAGAAATTTCGGCGTGAATCTCATATCCGGGGCGATTTCACAATCAGATTGTCGCTTGCACCCTGTTTCCCGGTTTCGGATCGCATCCCGATGTCTATCGTCTGAGTGCGGATGCCGCTAATAGCAGACAGAAATGCGGAATGATCGAATGCTTGAAACTACCAGAGGGGCCGGCGCATGATATTGGTGACCGGGGCAACCGGGTTCGTTGGCACAGCGCTCTGTGCGGACCTTACGGCGCGCGGGATTGCCTTTCGTCCGGCCAGTCGTCTGCCTACGTCAGGATTTCATCCGGTGGGCGTGATCGACTCCCGCACGGACTGGACGCAAGCGCTGGTCGGCGTCGATTGCGTGGTTCATCTTGCCGCACGCGTGCATGTCATGGATGATACGGCGGCAGATCCGCTGGCTGCGTTTCGTGCCGCGAATGTCGACGCCACGCTCAATCTGGCACGCCAAGCCGCAGCGGCAGGCGCCCGACGTTTCATTTTCATAAGTTCGATCAAGGTGAACGGCGAGGAGACGGCCCCGGACCGTCCGTTCACCGCGGCAGACGTACCGGAGCCCGGGGATCCCTACGGACTTTCGAAATGGGAGGCAGAACAGGCGCTGTTTGACCTCGGCAGGCAGACGGGGATGGACATCGTCGTGATCCGTCCGCCCCTCATCTACGGCCCGGGTGTCAAAGCCAATTTCGCGAGCCTGATGCGCCTTGCGCGGCGCGGCCTGCCCCTGCCCTTCGGCCTCATCTCCAACAGAAGGTCGCTGCTGTTTGTCGGTAACCTGACGGATTTCATCATCCTCTGCGTCGCTCACCCGAACGCCACCAACCGCACATTTCTCGTCAGCGACGGCGAGGATCTTTCCATCGGGCAGTTGATCGCCGGCATTTCCGGCGCGATGGGTCGCAAGGCCTGGCTGCTGCCCGTGCCACCCCGCCTCATCGAAGCGGCTGCGGCAATGCTGGGCAAGGGTCCGGCGGCGAGACGGCTGCTGGGTTCGCTGCAAGTCGATACCGGCGAGACCCGCCGCGTTGCCGGCTGGACACCGCCATTTTCATGCGAACAGGGTCTGGCGCTGACGGTGCAGTCTTTCCCAGGCTAGAGGCTCCAGACGGCATGGCCCACAAGGCCTGGATTATCGAGTTGGAGCGCCGATTTCACATCGACCACAACGCCGCCGGGTTTCAGCAGTCCTAGCAGGGCTCCGGCATCGTCGACGAGATACTGGCGGTGCGGGACGGCAAGGACGACGGCATCGAGTGGCGGGAATGCATCGAGGGCGGTGAAGCGAACGTCATATTCATGTTCGGCCTCGTCCGCATCGGCCATCGGATCGTGGATCAGGGGCTTGAGGCCGAACTGATGCAACTCGCGAATAATGTCCGGTACGCGGCTGTTGCGCAGATCGGGGACATTCTCCTTGAATGTCAGGCCGAAGATACCGATCCGCGCGCCGTTGATCGGCTTTTCCGCAGACACCAGCATCTTGATCAGCTTCTGGGCTATGAAAGCCCCCATGCCGTCGTTGATCCGCCTGCCGGACAGGATGACTTCCGGATGGTAGCCGAGTTCCTCCGCCTTGGCCGTCAGGTAATAGGGATCGACGCCGATGCAGTGGCCGCCGACCAGCCCGGGTGTGAAAGGCAGGAAATTCCACTTGGTCCGCGCGGCCTCGAGAACGTCGGCGGTTCGGATGTCCATCTTTTCGAATATGATCGACAGCTCGTTCATCAGCGCGATGTTGAGGTCGCGTTGGGTGTTCTCGATGACCTTGGCAGCCTCGGCAACACGGATGCTGGTCGCGCGGTGGATGCCGGCATCGACGACACTGCTGTAGATCGCCGCGACCCGTTCAAGGGTCTCGGCGGTATCGCCTGACACCACTTTGACGATTCGCTCGAACGTGTGCTCGCGGTCGCCGGGGTTGATGCGCTCCGGCGAATAGCCGAGATGAAACCCTTCGCCCTGTTTCAGGCCGGAGACTTCGGCCAGCACCGGGCCGCAGATTTCCTCCGTGACACCGGGAAATACGGTCGATTCGTAGACGACGATTGCGCCCGGCTTCAGCACCTGGCCGACGGTGCGCGAGGCGGCGATCAACGGCCGCAAGTCCGGCTGGCGGTTCTTGTCGATCGGCGTCGGCACCGCGACGATGAATACGGTGCGGTCGCCAAGGTCTTCCAGGCTGCTCGACAGGCGCAGCGAGGTCTTGCGAAGTCGGTCGGGCGATACTTCTCGGGTCGCGTCCCGGCCGTTTTTCAGGTCTTCGACCCGCGCGTGGTGGATATCGAAACCGATCACGTCGGCGTATTTGTCGGCTAGGGCCATGGCGACCGGCAGGCCAACATAGCCGAGCCCTATCACTGCAATTTTTTCGCTCACGAATTTATTCCTCAGGCATTTCGAGCAATTAACGCAAAGGGACCGGCAATGTCAGCTTAAATCATGATTGACGAGCGATGAGATCCGGCCTCTGCGGCAATTGCAGGGCCACGCTGCTTCGCTCAGCAATGTGATTTCATTTTTCGCGAGTCTATGGGATGAAATTCCACGTTGGCGGGCGTCGCGGGAACAATCGCCGTTACATTATACGACCAGATTGGTAGAGTTGATGCACAATCAGGGAGGTGTTCATGCAGACGCTACGGCTATCCAGACTTCTTGCCACCGCAGTGCTGATCGGCAGCTTTTCGCTCCCCGGACTGGCATCCGTGTTTGCAGCCGAACAGACGCTGCTCAACGTGTCCTACGACCCGACACGCGAACTTTACAAGGATTTCAACGCTGCCTTCGCTGCCAAGTGGAAAAAGGATACCGGAGAGACCGTCGAGCTCAAGGCTTCGCATGGTGGTTCCGGCGCCCAGGCTCGCTCCGTGATCGACGGGCTGAACGCAGATGTTGTAACGCTGGCGCTCGAAGGCGATATCGATGCGATCTCCAAGGCGACCAACAAGATCCCGGCGGACTGGAACACTAAGTTTCCCAACAAGAGCGTGCCCTACACCTCGACGATTGTCTTCCTCGTGCGCAAGGGCAACCCCAAGGCTATCAAGGACTGGCCCGACCTCATCAAGGACGGCGTCCAGGTAATCACTCCAAATCCGAAGACCTCGGGTGGCGCGCGCTGGAACATTCTTGCGGCCTATGCCTGGGCAAAAGAAGCCAATGGCGGCGATGATGCCAAGGCGGAGGAATACCTCTCGAAGCTCCTGAAGCATGTGCCGGTTCTCGACAGCGGCGCCCGTGGCGCGACGACGACATTCGTGCAACGCGGCCTTGGCGACGTCCTGCTGGCCTGGGAAAACGAAGCCTACCTGTCGCTTGAGGAACTCGGGCCGGACAAGTTCGAGATCGTCACACCTTCGATATCGATCCGGGCCGATCCGCCGGTTGCCGTTGTCGATGGCAATGTCGACAAGAAGGGCACGCGGAAGCTTGCCGAGGCTTATCTAAACTATCTCTATTCGGACGATGGACAAAAGATTGCGGCTGGGCATTATTACCGTCCGATCAAGCCTGCGGCCGCCGACCCGAAAGACATTGCCCGCTTCCCTAACCTCAAGCTCGCCTCGATCGACGATTTTGGCGGATGGAAGGTGGCGCAGCCTAAATTCTTCGCGGATGGTGGCATCTTCGACAAGATCTACAAGCCGGGACAGTAGGACTAGATGCAGGCACCAACCCGTAGGCGGTGGCAATTCAGGCAACCGAGCGTCATTCCAGGATTCGGAATGGCGCTCGGTTTTACCTTGATATGGCTTATCCTCATCGTTCTCATTCCGATTTCAGGCCTGCTGCTGAAGACGAGTTCGCTCGGCTGGGGAGCATTCTGGTCGATAGCGTCAGACCCTCGGGTTCTCGCGGCGTTGCGAATGAGCTTTGGCGGCGCCCTGGTCGCTGCTGTCGTCAATGCAATTTTCGGCGTCATTCTGGCCTGGGTGCTGGTCCGCTACAATTTCCCCGGAAAGCGGATCATCGATGCCGTCGTTGACCTGCCCTTCGCGCTGCCGACGGCCGTCGCCGGTATCGCGCTGACCACACTCTATTCGCCGAATGGCTGGATCGGCCAGTTTCTCTCGCCGCTCGGCATCAAGGTCGCCTTCACGCCTGTTGGCGTGGTGATCGCGCTGATTTTCGTCGGCCTGCCCTTCGTGGTGCGCACGGTACAGCCGATCATGGAAGAAATCGACCGCGAGGTCGAAGAGGCTGCAGCAACGCTCGGCGCTAACCGCTTCCAGACCATCACGCGGGTGCTGCTGCCGGGGCTGGCTCCTGCCGTGCTCACCGGCTTCGCGCTTTCCTTTGCACGCGCGGTCGGGGAGTATGGATCTGTGATCTTCATCGCCGGCAACCTGCCCTACGTGTCGGAAATTGCACCGTTGCTGATCGTCATCCGGCTCGAGGAATATAATTATGCCGCAGCGACGGGTATCGCCGCGATCATGCTGATCATTTCCTTCGTGATGCTGCTGGTGATCAACCTCATCCAGACCTGGAGCAGGCGGAGGTACGGCTATGGCGCATGATCCAATAGTGCCTCCTCATCAGGTGACCTCCGCCGTCACCGAGAGCCGGTTCGCGCGCTGGACGCTCATCGCAATCTCGCTGGTTTTCTTGGCGCTGATCCTGCTGCTACCGATGGCCGCCGTTTTCGTCGAAGCGTTTCGCAAGGGCGCTGGTGCATTTTTCGAGGCGCTGCAGGACGAGGAGACATTTTCCGCCATCAAGCTGACGCTTATTGTCGCGGCCATCAGCGTGCCGCTCAATCTGGTTTTCGGCGTGGGTGCGGCCTGGGCGATCGCAAAGTTCGAATTCAAGGGCAAGGCGTTCCTGACGACGCTCATCGACCTGCCCTTCTCGGTATCCCCGGTCATCGCCGGATTGGTCTTCGTATTGCTCTTCGGCTCCAACAGCCTGCTCGGCCCATGGCTTGAGGCAAACAATATCAAGATCCTTTTCGCGGTGCCGGGGCTCGTGCTGGCAACGATGTTCGTGACCTTTCCGTTTGTCGCCCGCGAACTGATCCCGCTGATGCAGGAACAGGGCACGGCCGATGAAGAGGCCGCCCTTTCGCTCGGTGCCAGCGGCTTCCAGACCTTCTGGTACGTGACGCTGCCCAATATCAAATGGGGACTGCTCTACGGCGTGCTGCTCTGCAACGCCCGCGCCATGGGCGAATTCGGCGCAGTCTCGGTGGTGTCAGGTCATATCCGCGGCGAGACCAACACAATGCCGCTGCAGATCGAGATCCTCTATAACGACTACAATTTCTCCGGCGCTTTCGCCGTGGCAACGCTGCTTGCGCTGCTCGCCCTGGTGACGCTTATTCTCAAGACGTTGCTGGAAATGCGCTTCAGCGAGGAAATCGCTGCGAGCCGGCGTCACTAAGGAAGACTGATGGAAGTTCGCGTTCTAAACATCCGCAAGGATTTCGGCCGCTTTCCGGCCCTGCACGACGTCACGCTGGACATCCGCTCCGGCGAGCTGATTGCGCTGCTCGGGCCCTCCGGCTCCGGCAAGACGACCTTGCTGCGGCTGATCGCCGGGTTGGAGACGCCGACGGAAGGCGAGATCTATTTCGGCAACGAAGACGCCTCGATGAAGACCGTGCAGCAGCGCAATATCGGCTTCGTCTTCCAGCACTATGCGCTGTTCCGCCACATGACGGTGCTCGACAATATTTCATTCGGACTCAAGGTGCGTCCCTCGGCGCGCCGCCCGGCGCGATCGGAGATCCGTCGGCGGGCGCTCGAACTGCTCGATCTGGTTCAGCTTTCCGGCCTCGAAAAACGCTATCCAGCACAGCTGTCCGGCGGCCAGCGGCAGCGCGTGGCGCTCGCCCGCGCCATGGCCGTCGAGCCCAACGTGCTTCTGCTCGACGAGCCCTTCGGGGCTCTCGATGCGCAGGTGCGCAAGGATCTGCGCAAATGGCTCCGGGAAATTCACGACCGGACGGGCCACACGACCGTCTTCGTGACCCACGACCAGGACGAGGCACTCGAGCTTGCGGACCGGGTCGTCGTCATGAGCCAGGGCGCCATCGAGCAGATCGGCACGCCCGACGATATCTACGACACCCCGAATTCGCCTTTCGTCTTTGGGTTCATCGGCCAGTCGAACTGCCTGAAGGTGCAGGTGACCGATGGCGAGATCTGGTTCGAGGATCGCCCGCTCGGACTGACGGCCGCAGGCGAGCCCGACGGTCCGGCCAATCTCTACTTTCGGCCTCACGACGTCGAACTGCGCGATGGATGCGGCGGCTGCATAGCGGGGCTGCTGACCGCAAGCCGGCGCGTTGCCGGCACGCGTCATATCGAAATCGATATCGGCGCCGATCATCCTCGGGTCGAGATCGAGCTGCCGCCGGAAAAAGTCGGCGAGCTCGACCGGAGCAGGATTGCCTTCAGGCCAACACGGTGGAAACTGTTTCGCGATAAGGTTTGACGCCGGCGATCAGACGCTTGCTGCGGCTATCGGCTCTGCCACCAACGTCGTCTTGATGGGCAGATGGTCGGAGGCCATGCGCGCCAAAGGGGTGTTATGGACCTCTATTGCCGAGATAAGGCCGCTCTTGTTAGCGATCATGCGATCAAGCGCAAGGATCGGCATATTGGCGGGGAAGCTCGGTACCGCAGCCGGCTGAGGACCGAACGCCGCGTGAAACGTGTGTAGCGATGAGCGGTTGCCCAGGCGCCATTCGTTGAGATCGCCGAGCAGAATGGTCGGCGTTTCATCGTCCCTGGTCATGATATCGACGAGGACACGCGCCTGCTGCGCGCGCGAGCGACGCAATAGGCCGAAATGGGCGGCTATGATGCGCAGGGCACTGCCGTTCGACAGCTCGATCTCCGCTACCAGCGCACCCCGGGGCTCGAGGCCTGGCAGCTTGATCTGATGGACGTCGCGGACCTTTCCCTGCTTGAACAGCACGACATTGCCATGCCAACCATGGGCCTTCGCGACCCCTTCGACCGGCACGGCGACCAACCCTGTCTCACGCTCGAGCCTGGAAAGATCGAGCAGGCCGGTGCGTTCGCCGAACCGGCTGTCGGCCTCCTGCAAAGCCATGATGTCGGCATCGATTTCCTGGATGACCCGCAGAATACGATCAGGATCGAAGCGTCGATCCGATCCGACGCATTTATGAACATTGTAGGAGGCAATCACAGTGCCTGGCATGCGTTCATGGTCGGTCGCATGGGCGTGCGCGCGATGGATCTTCCGGTTCCGGATGGAATGCAAAATGCTTCGACGCAGGCTTTGGTGGTTCTTGGTATGCATTTCACTCGACCAGCTTGCAGGCAACCGCGATGTCGCTTCTGCCGACTATAGGGCCGGCCGACGCGACTGCCAGTCCCCAATGCCCGTTTAGCGCTAAAGAAAAGGTGATCCGAGCCACAGAACCTTTTCCAGCAGCCGCACCAGGAACGGTCTCTTGCGCAATGCATGCTGCTCGACCTGCTCCGCAGTCGACAGGACTTCGCGGATGTGATCGCCGATCTTCTTCGCAAAACCCCGGTCGATGACCTCCATATCGACCTCGAAGTTCAGCCGCATCGAGCGAGGATCCAGATTGGACGAACCGACATAGGCCCAGACATCGTCGATCGACAGCAGCTTCGAATGATTGAAAGCGCCTTTCGCGCGCCAGATACGGCAGTAGTTCTTCAGCATCTGATCGAACTGCGCGGTCATTGCACGGTCGACAAGCACCAGATTATTGGCCGCAGGAACGACGATATCGACAGTGACGCCGCGTCTCGCCGCCGTGATCAGGGCGCTGATCAATTCGCGATCCGGCAGAAAGTAGGGTGACATGATCAGGATCGAGCTGCGGGCGACCGAAAAGGCTCCAATCAGCATCTTGTGGTTTGTCTCGAGGCTACGGTCTGGACCCGATGAAACGATGCGCATCAGGATCGGTGCATCCGGATCCCTCTGCTGCTCTGCCATTCGCCATTCATCGCCCTGCAGGATTTCCCCTGTGGCAAAACGCCAGTCTTCGGAAGCGGTGTGGAACAGGTCTGCGACGGCCGGACCGGTGACGCGGAAATGCGCATCGTGGGCGGCCTGTTCGCCGGCAAATTCTGTCGTGAAGCCCTTCCGGATGTTCATACCGCCGGTCAACGCTACGCGCCCGTCGACGATCAGGATCTTGCGGTGGGTTCTAAGGTTTGCATAGGGCAGCCGGAGGCCAATGATGACATTGCCGTTGAAGACGTCGACGGTAACCCCACCCTCCTTCAGGTGGCCCATGATGCTCGGCACCGAATAGCGGGCACCGACGGCGTCGATCAGCACGCGGACCGTGATCCCGCGCCGGACAGCAGCAATCAGCGCATCGGCAATCCTCAGCCCGATGGGATCGCGATCGAAAATGTAGGTTTCGAGGACGATGCTACGCTCCGCGGCATTGATTTCCTCCAGCATCGCCGGGTAGGCGACATCGCCGCCCTCCAGCATCTTGATGGAATTGCCACTGGTCATGGGATGGCGGGTGACGCGATCTCCCAGCACCTTCATCGCGCCAAAACGCTGCCCATAGGCAATCCGCAGCGCGTCGCTATCGGCTTCGAAGATTGCCAGTTCACTGCGCGTTTCCTGCCTGAAAAGCATGTCTCGCTGGGACGTCAGCGCCGCCCGCCGGATGCGGTTGATGCCCGCGACCGCGTATAGAAGCGCACCGACGATGGGAGACAGGACGATGAGAGCGACCCATCCGATGGCGGCACGCACATCTTCCTTCGTCATAGCGGCATGAATAGCCGCAGTTGCACCCATGGCAACCGACAGCACAAGGAGGATATGGGGCCAATAGGTAATGATAAGACTGAACATCGGGCGACTATAACGGTGCCGGGATTGTGCGCAATCGGAGGCTTGGGAGGAGCGGTGCGGAGAGAGGTGGTTTTGCACTGCAAAAAACGAGGGATCACGTTTTTGAATTGAAGAAGCAACATTGCCGGCTCATATTGATTTTGCGGCAATGCCGATGCGATCTGATGTCCGCGACGAGCGGATGTCTCCTGGTCCCACTTTTGCCCCAGTTTCGGCGGCGGCGTCCCGGCGCTGTAATCCGATAAAAAACCGATGTGACAGCGGAGCTGGAACTTTGCATTTCCCGAGAAGTTAGACTTCCCAAGCTGCTATGGAGACGAGCGATGACGGAATCCCGAGACGAATGGATCATGAAACGCGCATACGCACTCTGGGAGGAGGAAGGCTATCCAACAGGGCGAGATTCCCTCCACTGGGAACAGGCGACCAAGGAGCGGGCCGTCATGGAGACAACGGCGCCACATGGCCTTGCTGTGAAGCCGAAAGCAAAGACTAACGCTCCAAAGGCGCCCAAAGTTGCTGCGGAAACACCGGTGGCGGCCCTTTCGCCCAAGCGGTCGACCAAGAAGGATGCTTCCGCGAAGGCGTAGCACCGACCTCTCCAAAAATCATACGGTCATCCGCTCAGCGGCAGTCTGTCAGCGGGGTTCGATGGCTTGCGGCAGCAAACTCGACTACGCAATGGTGAAATCAAACCGATGACCTACGAATTATATTACTGGGACGGACTACAGGGCCGTGGCGAGTTCGTGCGCCTTGCGCTGGAAGAAGCCGGCGCTGAATACATCGATGTTGCTCGCGAAAGTTCCGGCGGGGGAACAAGTGTCATGCTGGAAATTATGAAGCGCGAAAAGCGTCCCCTTATCCCATTCTCACCGCCCTTTCTGAAGGATGGAGAGCTCTTCATATCGCATGTTGCCAATATCTTGCTCTATCTTGGGCCGAAGCTCGGGCTGGCGCCTGTGGGCGATACGCAACGTTTTGTCGCCAACGGCCTGCAGTCGACGATTACGGACCTTGTGTCAGAGGTACACGATACACACCATCCTCTTTCCACATCGAAATATTACGAGGATCAGAAGGAGGCGGCAAAGCTGCGCGCTGAAGCCTTCATCCAGGAACGCATTCCGAAGTACCTCGACTATTTCGAGCGTATCCTGAATGCGAACACATCCGGCCCCTCATACAGTGTCGGGCCATCGCTGAGCTATGTGGACCTATCGCTGTTTCAGGTCGTTGAAGGACTGACTTATGCGTTTCCGCGCGCCATGAAAGACTATGCACCTCGATATCCTTCACTGATCGCGCTTCGCGACGCCGTCGCAAAGAGACCGAACATTGCGCGTTACCTGCAATCCGAGAGGCGCCTCCCATTCAACGAAGATGGCATATTCAGGCACTATCCTGAATTGGATCAGGACGTCACGTAGTCGCAAAGACGAGGAGACAGACTTTGGCAAAGCAGCCTAGATACTGGAAGGGGTACTTGAAGCTCTCGCTGGTGACCTGCCAGGTATCGCTGACGCCGGCGACAACGGACAACGCCAAGATTCGCTTCAATGTGATCAATCGGAAAAGCGGAAACCGGCTGGAAAGTCACTATATCGATTCCGGGACCGGAAAGCCCGTCACCGACGATCAGCAGGTCAAGGGATACGAGCGCGGCGATGACGATTACGTCTTCCTCGAGGACGAGGAGATCGAGGCGGTCGCCCTGGAAAGCAATCGCGCGATCAGTATCGACACGTTCGTGCCGAAGAATTCCATCGACTGGATCTATTACGACGCTCCACATTTCCTGGCGCCTGAGGACAAGGTGGGCATGGAAGCCTTCTGCGTCATTCGGGAGGCCATGAAGGCAAGCGGCGTGGTCGGGATCGCGCGACTGGTGTTGAACAGGCGCGAACGCGCGGTGTTGCTGGAGCCTAGCGGCAACGGCATCATCCTTTGGACGTTGCGCTACGGCGACGAGGTACGTGAGCCGGAAAAATCCTTTGCGGTGGCAGAAAAGCCGGAAGCAGAAGCGCTGGCCCTGATGAAGACGTTGATAGAAAAACGCAAGGTGGATTGGTCTGCCGAGCTGACGCTGGATCCTGTTCAGGACAAGCTCGCAGCTTTGATCATGGCCAAAAAGAAGGGGCGCAGCAAGAAGCCGGCAGCTGCTCGCAAAGAAGCTCCCGCCACATCGGGCAATGTCATCAATATCATGGATGCGCTGAAGAAGAGCATTGAAGCCAACCAGAAGACCAAGGGGAAATAGCGCGGTCACGAACTGGTTAGCCGGCTTTCTTTGCCTGCACCGGTGTCTTCTTTGTCTTTGTCACGCGCTTCGGCTTTACCATGCCCGCGCTCTCGCGCAAGGCCTGCATAAGGTCGACGACCTTTTCTTCCTTCACCGGCCGCTTCTTCGGCAGAGGCTTGCCCTCCACCTTCGCCTTGACCAGTTCCACCAATGCCTCCTCATATCGGTCGTCAAAGGCCGAGGCGTCGAAGGTGCCCTTCTTGGTATCGATGATATGGCTTGCCAACTCCAGCATTTCGCCTGTCACCTCGAGCTCGGGTATATCCTCGAAGGCATCGGCCTCGGAACGGACCTCGTAGTCGAAATTGAGCATTGTGGCGACGAGACCCTTTTCATAGGGTCGGACCAGCAACGTCCGGTACCGACGGAAAAGAACAGCGTGGGCGAGAGCGGCAACTTTTTCCCGGTTCATCGCTTCGATCACCAGCGCCAGGACCTCGCGATCATCGTCGCCGACCGGCATCAGGAAATAGGGTCGGTCGAAATAGAGCCGGTCGATCTCGTCCCAGGCGATAAAGCTTTCGATCGACAGGACCTTGTCGCTTTCGGGGACTATCGAGGCAAGCTCGTCGCCTTCCATGACGAGGTACTCACCATCGTCCAGCAGGTAGCCTTTGACCTGATCGTCGCGTTCCACGGGCTTGCCGGTCTCGCTGTCGACGAACTGGCGCTCGACGCGATTGCCCGTCTTGCGATTGATGATGTGGAATGAAAGACGTTCGGAGGACGATACTGCAGTGTAGAGCCCTACCGAGCAACTTAGTGCGCCGATGGTCAACTGCCCCTTCCAGCTTGCTCGTGCTGTCATGATCAGTGCCCACGACGACGGTTGTCTAAAGCGACGATCTTTTCGACGGCAGCCAGTTCATCACTGCTGACAGCGGGCACAGCGTCGCCCGCGACCGCCTCAAGTACCTCGCTCGACAAGGTGCCGTTATGGATGAGCCATTCAAGCGCCTCGCGGGTTTCACGTTCTGCCTTCAGCTGCGCGTAGAGTGCAACGATAAGACGGTCGCGGGGATCCGACTGCCTGGAGGCCTTGGTATCTTGCACGCTCGTCATCCCCACCTCCATAAAGCATCGTTCCGGTTGCAACTGCTGCAGGGGCAAATGGTTCCTGGAGCCGAGGCCTAACTATGCAGATGGACTGCTCTGTTCACTGCGCCTGATCAGAAAATCGAGCAATCGGTTTTCGTCAGCCCGAAGACCGCGCAGCGGTTCGACGAGGGGCGCAAAGACCTCTTCGTCGAGGGAATGCTGCTTGTCTGCAAGCGCAATGATCGAAGGATGTATGTAGCTCGAACGCGAAATTGCCGGCGTGTTGTGAAGCACCTCGGCCGATGCTTCGGACATTTCCTTGACCGTCGGCCGTATGCCTTTTTCCAGCGCGTTGCGGGCGGAAGTGAAGGCGGCGAGCGAGCCGCCCCAGGTTCGAAACGTCTTTGCCGAGACTGAAAGGCCGGAGATTTCCCCGAGGTAGAGATTGAGGCGGCCCGAATCCACCGGCCGCAGCAATCCGTGTTCGTCTTTCCAGGCAAACAGCTGGCGACCGGGAAGATCGGCAATCTCTTCCAGCATCCTTTGCAGACGCGGATGTTTCAGGCTCCGCTGCACCCTCTTGCCACCCTTGGCGATGAACCGAAGCTCGATACGCCCGCCATTGAGTTTAAGATGGCGTTTCAGCAGGGTGGTGGCGCCATAGGTACCGTTTTCGCGCGCATAGCTCTGGTTGCCAACGCGCAGGTGCGCCTCGTCCAGCAACGTGGCCAACGCGGCCAGGACGCCATGGATGTCATCCATACCACCATCGAGGTGACGCAGAACGGCGCGGCGCATTTTCGGCAACGCCTGACCGAACTCGATAAGCTGGTGGAATTTCTCCACGCTCCGGTGCGACTGCCACTCCTTGTGATAGCGGTATTGCTTGCGTCCGCGCGCGTCCATGCCGGTTGCCTGCAGGTGGCCGTTTTCCTGCAGGCAGATCCAGACATTGTCATAGGCGGGCGGAAGACCGAGCGACGCGATCCGCTTGCGATGGACCGCGTCGTTGAGCACGCTGCCGTCCGGTAGCTTGTAGGAAAAGCCTGTGCCTCTTCGATGGCGGCGAATACCAGGTTCGCTGTCGTTCACATACACAAGACCAAGATCTGTGATCGATATTTCGCTCATCGAAGCTGCCTGCTATTTCCTGTCGGGTTGAGCCTGACGACCAAAGTGGAACCAACGCTTGCGCTCGGCAGTCTTCGGCTGATCTGGCTCATCGGCTTTCGGTGCGAATACCGCGACACTGGCGGCGTAGACGACAACCGTGTTTTCGACCTCATGAGTTGTGAAGGTTTCTTCCGTGCCAGTGTCTACAACGCGGCACCATTTTTCACCTTCTCCCAATTCAGGAAGATGGAATTCACTGTCGCCGCCGGCGTTGAACACCATGAACAGGTCGTCGAGGACTTCGCTGTCCGTGGCGTGAACACTCTTGCCGATGTAGACGCCCAAGACTCGCAATTCGCCATCATCCCAGGCGCCGTCGTCCATCTGGTTGCCGTCGGGCTTGAACCAGGCGATCTCAGCGCGACCGTCTTCCGACGTGTCGCCGGTCAGAAAGCGCTCCTGGCGAAGGACGGGATGAGCCTTCCTGAAGGCGACTGCTTTCTGGCAGAATTCAAGGAAGGGATCTTTCAGGCCGTTCCAGTCCGTCCAGCCGATCTCGTTGTCCTGGCAATAGGCGTTGTTGTTGCCTCCCTGACTGTTGCCGACTTCATCGCCGCCGACAATCATCGGCACGCCCTGGCTCAGCATCAGCGTCATGATCATGTTGCGACGGCGACGGGCCCGGGCAGCGTTGATCTCCGGATCGTCTGTCGCGCCTTCCACGCCCATGTTGTCCGAGTGATTGTCGGAATGGCCGTCATTATTGTTTTCGCCGTTGGCCTCATTGTGCTTCTCGTTGAAGGACACGGTGTCCATCAATGTGAAGCCGTCATGGGCGCTCAGCAGATTAATAGACGTGGTGGCGCCACGATCTGAGTGGTTGAACTGCCGTGCCGAGCCAGCGAGACGCGTGGCAAGCTTTGAAATCTGGCCGCCCTCGCCTGTCCAGTAGGTCCGGACGGTGTCGCGGAACTTATCGTTCCATTCGCGGAAGGGATAGGGAAAGCCGCCAACCTGATAACCGCCCTCGCCGATGTCCCACGGCTCGGCAATCAGCTTGACGCCGGCCAGGACCGGATCCTGGCGAATGGCGTCGAAAAAGCCGCCCTGGCGGTCGAAATCCATTTCCTCGCGGCCGAGCGTGCTCGCCAGATCGAAGCGGAAACCGTCGATGTGCATAACGCCGACCCAATAACGAAGGCTGTCGAGCACCATACGCAGCACCATCGGATGCGACACGTTGAGGGTATTGCCGGTGCCTGTGGTATCGAAGGTGTGGCGCTGATCGTCCGGCGACAGGCGATAGTAGCTCTGGTTGTCCAGCCCCCTGAAGCTCATTGTCGGTCCACGTTCGGAACCCTCGGCAGTATGATTGTAGACGACGTCCATGATCACTTCGATGCCGGCAGCGTGGAACTTTCGCACCATCGTCTTGATTTCGGTGATCTTGTTGCTCGACATGAAGCGGTTCATCGGCGCGAAGAAGCCGAGCGTCTGGTAGCCCCAGTAGTTGCGGAGATTCTTTTCCTCCAGGTACCGGTCATCGACAAAGGACTGGATAGGCAGGAGCTCAATGGCGGAGATGCCAAGCTTGGTCAGGTGCTCGATGATTGGATCGCTGCACATGCCGAGAAAGGTGCCGCGCAGGTCGTCGGGAACGTCCGGGTGGGTCATCGTCATCCCGCGGACATGGGCTTCGTAGATGACGGTTTCGGTCCAGGGGCGGCGGATTGCCTTATCCCCGTCCCAATCGAAATCCGGATCCTGAACAACGCCCTTGACCATGAACGGACCGCTGTCGCGCTCATCGAACGAGAGATCGCCGTCCTCTGCGCCAATCGTATATCCGTAGAGCGCATCATCCCACTTGATTTCGCCGATGATCTGCTTGGCGTAGGGATCAAGAAGAAGCTTGTTAGGGTTGAAGCGATGACCGTTGGCGGGATCATAGGGGCCGTGCGCGCGATAGCCGTAGACTGTGCCCGGACCGAGGCCTGCGATGTATCCCGACCAGATATCGCCTTCGCGCTTTGGTAGAGCCATGCGGGCTGTCTCTGTCTTGCCGTCTTCCGTGTAGAGGCAAAGTTCAATCTTCTCGGCATTGGCCGAAAACACCGCAAAATGCGTTCCGGCGCCGGTGTATTCGGCGCCGAGTTCCGGCTTCATAAAGTCCAGTTCCGAGAATGAAAAACTCATAAGGATATGTCCGTTCTTGGGTTGGTTGTCAGATCAGGCGAACGCGCCCATCGCGTTGTCGAGCACAGGCGCCATGGCATTATGCGATGGAATATCGACAAGGAGATGATGCACCGTTTGCAAAATTTCTGGATCGGCAGGCGTTATGATGCCGAGAATTGAAACGTTAAGACGATGCTTAGGTTCCCGTGAAATCGCACAAAGCTGTCGTTAAGCGTGGGCGTCGAAGGTCGACGCCGGGTCTTTGGTGATTTGGTTTTCGCCTGCAGGGAACTTTTATGGAAATTGCTGGCTTCGCATGAAGGAAAAAGTGTGGTTACGTTGTCGGCAATGGGGAATTGGTATAAAAACGAGCATGAAAAGCGATCTGCTTGAACTCAAATTCTGGGGCGTCCGGGGAAGTATCCCGGTTTCCGGCCCGGAATTCGAGCGTTACGGCGGCAACACGTCCTGCATCGAAATCAAATTTGGCGACAGGCATCTGCTGTTCGACGCTGGAACAGGCGTGCGCGAAGCGTCGGCTGCGTTGCGCCAAGGCGGTGTCACGGACATCGACCTGTTTTTCACCCATTCCCACTACGACCACATTATCGGCCTGCCGTTCTTTGAGCCCATCTACAATCCGAACGTCACCGTAAACCTGTGGTCGGGACATCTCGCCGGCAAAACGACCACGAGAGGCATGATCGACCAGTTCATGCGGCCGCCATGGTTTCCAGTCGAGCCTGATATCTGCCGGGCGACACTCGGCTTTCGCGATTTCAAACCCGGCGATGTGATCGAGCCCCATGCAGGGATCGTCATCCACACCGCGCTGCTCAATCATCCAGGCGGTGCCGTCGGCTACCGCATAGAATGGGCCGGCCGGGTCATCGCCCTTGTCTACGACACCGAGCACCGTGACGACCAGATCAACGAAGCGGCTCTGGCCCTGATGCAGGGAGCCGATCTGGTGGTCTACGACACGACCTATACCGAACCGGAAATGACGAAATATCGCGGGTTCGGCCATTCGACCTGGGAAGAAGGCGTCAAGCTCGCAAAGATGGCCGGTGTCGAGCGCATGGCCCTCTTTCATCACGCTCCATCGCGTACGGACGATGAACTGGACGCCATGCAGGCAAAAGCTCGCGAACGGCTGCCCGGCGCATTTGCCGCTTTCGATGGCCAGACGGTGGCTGTTTAATCCAATAGATCGCGCAGCGGATGCCAGCGCGCGTCGCTTGTAGCTGTAACTTCGAACAGCTTTTCCATGAAATCCCAACAGGCTTCGTCGTGCACGAGATGATGGGTCAGAATTCCGATCGGCTCGTCGCTGCCATCCATGCGACGTTCGAGTTCGGCGACTAGTAGATCCACGAGTGCGGAATGCGGGCGGCATATGCCTGCTGACCAATCCATGATGTCGACATGGGTATTGATCAATTCGATAGGGCTGGCGATGTCTGCCTTGCCATAGACGGATGCGGCGCGAAATCCGAGGGGCTTTAGTTCGGGCAGCAGTGTCTTGTCGATCCGGTTCCATGGCGGGACGAGCACTGGATCGAGCCGGGTGGCATGGAGCGCTCGGAGTTTGGCCAAACCGTCACCGAGCTCCCCAAGCACCACGGCGGGCGGGCGATCCGACCCCAGTTCGCACTTCTTGCCACCGCTGCCGGCATGGTTTTCGTGGGCCCAGCCGTGAACGGTCACGGCGGCGTGGGTCTCGCCCTCCAACCTGTCTGCTAGCGGCTGGCCGGTGAAGGTGGGGATGACGGCAAGGCTTATCGGCACCGAGGCATGCCTTGTCATGTCCAGCAGGCGCTCGAGGGCGGGCGTCGGTTCGATAGCATCGTCATCGCGCAGCCAGAGCCGAACGCCGCGATTGGCGTCGGACAGCCTCTCGAGCACGTTGCCCAATTTTTTCCAGTGCCGCTCATCGCGCATATCGTTCTCCCAGATGCTGCTGCAAAAGCGCGTCCAGCCGCATCGATGCAGCCTCCAGCGACCGTTCGGCAAAAATGAATTGACGCGCGGCGCCCCCCGTCTCCCGACTGCGCTGGGGATTGTCGAGAAGCTCGGCAATCGCTGCCCCAAATGCCTCTAAATCGCCATCCGGCGCCAGGATGCCCGTTTTGCCGTTCACGACGACTTCCGGAACACCGGCCGTTGCCTGGGCAACGACGGGAAGGCCAGCTGCCTGGGCTTCGAGATAGGCGAGACCATAGGCCTCGCCGCACCCCGGCCAGACATAGACGCCACCGCGCGAAAGCTCGACGGCGAGTTCGTCGGGGCTTTTCTGGCCGAGCCAATCGATGCGCCGGTCTCCGAACGTTTCGAACATTGCCTCGACGTCCGGACGTTTGGGGCCATCGCCAATGATCGTCAGCGTCCAGTCTTTCTCGCGAATCAAATCGAGAGAGCGCGCCAGCATCGCGTAGCTGTCGAGTTTGTCGCCATCGCGCATCATCGCGACAGTTATCAGCCGGCGCGGCGCCTTTTCCGCAGGCGCCTGAAACAGCGCGGGGTCGATGAACGGCGGGAGATGAGCGTAAACACCCTCAGGGATGGCTTCCATCAGCCCCCGCCGGTCGCGCTCGGTGAAGCAAAAGTTGACGGCGGCCTGTCGTACGGCATCGGCAACCAAGCACTGGTTTTCGCGCCAGCCCTGTTTATCCCGACGCCCGGAATAGGAGGCTTCGGCGGTGACATAGGGGATACCGAACACACGTGCGACGGTCGGACCGATCTGGTCCGGCGTCTTGTAATAAGGGTGGTAGGTGAACCAGAGCTCTGGCCTGGTAGACGTCGGCATTGCCAGCAGGCGCGCGATCTCCTCGCCTGCCCTTGTCGTCATTTGCGCGCGCAAATCAGGATCCGGAGTTGCCGTGAAGCTGCGCAGTTCGGATACAACCTCGACGCTGTGGCCTGCCATTTCGAGCGCTGCGATCAACTGCCTTGCCATCAGGCGGTCGCCAGAGGGGACGGCATGGTGGGGCGATTTTAGCGGCGCATAGAAGGCAATTTTCATGGCATCGCCGGTTTGTTGGCGTTTCCCCGGTCGCGTTGCCGTCGAACGGCGTGGAAAACCCATAAAGCCTTCGTGAACGACAGGGTGAAGCAACCTTGTATTGCGGGGTGATCCTCGACAGCTTGCCGGTTATTCGCTAGATAAACCATAGACAAATCTGGCATGTCGATATTCATGGCCGGTTTTGGTTAGCCTATCCGAGCGCATTTGTGAACAGCCATCCAGAGGCGGATTGAAACCATAGCGGCGCGACATACCCTGCTTTCCGACCGATCCATCCGGAGAGCCAGACTGGGCTCGGGTCTGGTCGTGTTCCTGTTCGTGCTGATGCATATCAGCAACCATGCGCTCGGGCTGATTTCAGTCCATGCCGCGGAAAAAGGTCGCCTCATCTTCCTGCTGATATGGCGCAATCCCATCGGCACCGGCCTTTTCTACGGTGCGGTCGTCATCCATGTCCTTCTGGTGTTCCGGGCGCTGTATCTCCGCAGGACGCTCCGGATGCCTATCGGCGAGGCATTCCAGATTATCACCGGGTTGCTGGTGCCGCTGCTACTGATCGACCACGTTGTCGCCACCCGGGTCGTCTACAGTCTCTACGGCTTTGCCGACACCTACCACTCAACTGTACGGTCGCTTTGGGTCAACTCGCCCTATGTCGGCGCGCGACAGGCAATCGCGCTGGTCGTCGTCTGGGTGCATGGATGCATCGGGCTGCATTTCTGGCTGCGATATCGCTCATGGTATAGCCGCCTCGCACCTGCGCTGCTTGCGTTTGCCATCCTACTGCCAGTGCTGGGTTTGCTGGGGTTTGCGGCGATGGGCCGCAATATCGCCTACCAGATCGCCCATGAAGTCCCCAATGGCTATCCAGGCGGCTACTATGGAGCCAGGGAGGCTGCGAGCGTCGCAGGCCCAGCACCCCGCGGCGTGTCGGAGGCGCTTGTCCCATACCGCTTAGCGCTCTACGGAATCCTTGCTGTCTCGATCGTTGGACTGTTCCTGCTGCGGGCCAGACGTCGGTGGAGCGAGCGGGCGCACCAGATTACCATTCGCTATCCCGGCGGAGAGACCATCGAGGTTCCGCGTGGCTTTACCGTGCTCGAAGCCAGTCGCCTCGGGGGCATTCCGCATTATTCGATCTGTGGCGGCAAGGGGCAATGTTCGACCTGCCGCGTCCAGGTGATCGAAGGTGGCAAAAACCTGCCGCCGCCTGATTCCCTTGAGCAGAAAACCCTGACCAGGATTGGTGCCGCACCTGAGGTCAGGCTCGCCTGCCAGCTGCGCCCGCCCCATAACGTCACCGTCGTGCCGATGCTGGTGCCTCTCGCCGAGACGGCCATTCCCACCTTCAGCCAGGCGGCAAGCCCGGGCCGGGAGCGCGAGATCGTCGTTTTATTCTGCGACATCCGCCATTTCACAACGCTCACCGAATCGCGCCTGCCGTTCGACATCGTGTTCCTGCTCAACCGCTATTTCTCCATTGTCGGGCGCGTCATCGAGGAGCAAGGCGGCCGTATCGACAAGTTCATCGGCGATGGCGTGATGGCGCTGTTCGGGCTTGGTACTACGCCGGAAGTTGCCTGCCGGCAGGCGCTGAAGGCTGCGGCTGCGATTGTCGTCGAGATCGACAAGCTGGCGGCGGAACTGGCGGATGAACTCTCCAAGCCCCTGCAGATCGCCATCGGCATCCACACCGGGAGAGCCGTTGTCGGATCGATGGGCTATGGCAACGTGAAGGCGCTGACGGCAATCGGCGATACGGTCAACGTCGCAAGCAGGCTCGAGAGCGCTGCGAAGGAGTTCGAGACCGCGCTTGTATTCTCGGAGCCGGTCGCGCTGCTCTCCGGCGTCGACACTGCGGGCATCGAGAGCCGCGAGATCGCCGTGCGAGGTCGCGCGCAGCCTCTGCAGGTTTATATCGTGCCGAAGAGCGAGAGCCGCCGCTTTGCATGAGCCGGCGGCCGGTGTAGGGAAGGCAATGATGAGCCCTCTCCTTTGGATAAGCAAAAACTACAAGCGACGCCTGCGCAAGCTGCGCGACCGTCTGGCGACGCGCATATTCGACATGCCGTTCGGCCGCAAGCTGCTGATCGGCGGGATAGGGCCGCGGGTTTTGACGCTGACGGTAGACTGCGGCGATCACATCATGAGCGTTTCGCCATCGGACTATATCGGTCGCAAGGTGTTCCGGAAGGGACATTTCGAGCGCGACCATGTCGACCGCCTGCTGGCTGTATTGCGCGAACGCGGATTGCAGCGCCGCGGCGATGTGCTGCTCGAGCTGGGCGGAAATATCGGCACGCAGACCATCTATTTTGCCCTGAGCCAGGCCTATCGCCGGATCGTGACGGTCGAGCCGGACCCGCGCAATGTCAGGCTGCTCAGCTGCAATATCAGGCAGAACCAGCTCGACGAACGCGTCACGCTTGTCAATTGCGCCGCAGGGGATCGTACGGGCAACCTCGAATTCTTCCAGCACCACAGCAACCATGGCAAAAGCAGCGCCCTGAGCAAGGCCGGCGGGTCCTTGAAAATCTCGGTGCCGGTCAAGCCGGTGGCGCAGATTCTCGAAGAGGCCGGCGTGGCGGTTAGTCAGGTCGGGCTGATCTGGATGGATATCGAGGGCTACGAGCCCGTGGCGTGTCGCTCGATGCACGCGCTGATGGCCCGTCGCGTGCCGCTCTACATGGAGTTCACGCCAGCATTCTACGGGCCGGAGCAGGCTGCAGAATTCAAGCGGCAGCTGGCCGGCTTCTACCAGACCTGCATCGTCTTCAGCGAAGACCGGCAGATCGACATGCAGGTCGATGAGCTGCCGGTTACCGGCGAACAGTTCGACGTGCTCTTTTACGGCTGAGGCTTATCTGCGGCGATAGATGAAATAGCGATCCTCATGAATGCCGTCCGGCAGCGGAAGCGGCTGCAGTTCGGCGTGGACAAGCGGCAGGCCGCTGGCTGCCACGCCACCGGACCTCAACACACCGGCCATCAACTGCGGCAGCCAACGCAGCGTGATCTCGTCCCGGTCTGGGTAGCCGGTACCGATATCGGCATGGGCGAGTGCCGCATCGACACCGAGAAATGCCTGGGCCGTCTGCTGGATTTCGCCGAGCACCAGATCTTCCGGCGCCGGCATCGAATGGGCGGAGGCGTTGGCGGCGCGGTCGAAGGCAATGATGCGACGACCCGGGAAACGCTCCCTCAGGTGATCGAAGGTGCGCCCGTTGCCCAATCCCAATTCGAGGATCGGGCCTTCGAGAGCGGCGATATCTCTGGTAAGATGATCGAGGATATCGCGCTGGGCGCTCAGGCGTCGAATGAAGCTGTCAAGGCGGCTCATGGTCGGGAATTTCCAGGATTGGCAATTGGGTTCGTCCGCCTAGCAGGTCAGGAAGGCCCCGTCGACAGGGCAACTGCGTTTTCGATCTGTCGCGCCGCGTGCAACTCATCCGTCACTGCACTCGTTCAACATAAAGGGATATGGTAGGGATGGATTATGGACGATTTGACACATGATGCGTTCTTCAGTGCCCTGCCGGTTTTCACCCGTTTCGAAGGGGTGACGGACGACGGCAACTATAGTCCCCTACCCGACGACTGGTACTTGGCGCTGGCCGATATCGTTTCTTCGACGGAAGCGATTGCAGCCGGTCGCTACAAGGCCGTCAACATGGCCGGTGCCAGCGTTATCTCCGCCGTTCTCAACGCACTCGGACGCGCCGACTATCCTTTCGTCTTCGGCGGAGACGGGGCGTGCATTGCCATTCCGTCTGCCGGCCTCGAGCGCACACGCCAGGCGCTGGCCTCTGTGCAGTCCTTCGTGGCCGCCGACCTGCACCTGAGCCTGCGATGCGCGCTCGTGCCGATGGCCGACATCAGGGCACAGGGAATGGACGTTAGGGTGGCGCGCTTCAGCCCAACGGATTTCGTCTCATACGCCATGTTTGCCGGCGGCGGCACCACTTGGGCCGAGGCGCAGATGAAGACCGGTAACTACGGTGTCGAAGCCGACCAGACCCAGATGCGTCCGGACCTTACAGGTCTCTCCTGTCGCTGGAACCCGATCGAGGCGCGCAACGGGGAAATCGTCTCCGTCATCGCGGTGCCGGATGCGCGCGGCCATGGCCGGGAGTTCCAGAGCCTTGTGGCTGGCATCATTGCGATCGTCGCCGAGCAAGGTCGCGACGGCCATCCGGTGCCCGTCGACGGCCCCAACCTCGGTCTCGCGCTTGGCGGGGTAGCGGACGAAGCGCGCGCGACCGCCTTGGACGGACGGATATTGCGCCGCAAACTTGCCATCGCCGCACAAATCAGCCTGACCATCGCCCTGCATAAGCTTCGGCTGACACTCGGGTCCTTCAATGCACGCCGTTACAAGCAGGACGTCGCGGCCAATTCCGACTTCCGGAAATTCGACGACGGCCTGAAAATGACGATCGACCTCGATGCCGACCGCCTCGCACGACTGGGGCAAATCCTGAAGGAAGCGGAAGCCGCGGGCATATGCCGCTACGGATTGCACCGGCAGGCCTCGGCCCTGATGACCTGCTTCGTGCCAACGCCCCTGTCGCGCGACCACATGCATTTCATCGATGGCGCCAATGGCGGCTACGCAATGGCTGCCGCGGATCTTCGTGCCAAGCAGCAGTCTGGGGCTGAGATGCCAGCTGGAGGCTAGTCGGCTCTCGCACCGGGCCCGGCCTGACGCTGTTCGTCCGGTGGAACTGCGTTTTACGCGACGGACGTTGCCATGCCCATTGCCTCACTCTGAAATGTTCTTATCTGCCTGGGTAGCAGTTGCGCCTTCCGACTGGGCAGCTGACGCCAATCCAGAGAACCGGTTGCATGACGAACTCCTTTTCCAGCGTCTCCGACATTTTTCTCGACAAGGTGGCGGAGTGGCTGACGCAAGCGGCGCTGACGGGTGAAAACCTCGAGAACGTCGTGCGCGGTTTCTGCGACCGTATTTCCGCATCCGGCCTGCCGATTGCCCGTGTGCATCTGACGTTTTCGATGCTGCATCCACTTTACGATGCGCTGGGCTTCACCTGGCGTCGCGCAAGCGGGCTGACGATCGAAGGCTATCGCCATTCCGGCGAAAAGCCGGAGCGGTTCCTGCAAAGCCCCTATTACCATCTGCTGACCAGCAATCTCGACTACATGCGCCGCCGCATCGACGGCGACGGGCCGCTCGACTTCCCGATATTCGAGGAACTCCGCAAGGAGAAAGTTACCGACTACATAGCCTTCGTGCAGACGTTCGGCGACGGCTCGGCGCAAGGCATGATGGGTTCGTGGGCAACGGACGGCGCCAGCGGCTTCAGCGAAGAGATGATCGGCGCCCTGCTGCGGATGCAAAACCATCTGGCGCTGGCAGCCAAGATGGCGGTGCTCGGCAAGCTCGCCAACAATATGCTGACCACCTATCTCGGAGGCGATGCGGGCAGACGCGTGCTGAACGGCCAGATCCGGCGCGGCGACGGCGAGACCATTCGTGCGGCTTTGGTGATGGGAGACATGCGTCAATCGACGGTATTTGCCGAGAAAGAGGGGCGCCAGGCGTATATCGACACGCTGAACGCGTTCTTCGACGCGATAGCCGCGCCGTTCAATCGGAACGGCGGCGAAATCATGAGTTTCCTCGGGGACGGATTTCTGGCGGTGTATCCCTGCGACAGGCACAGGGACCCGTCCAAGGTTGCCTGCCGGGCAGCGCTTGCTGCGGTCGCGCAGGCGCAGATGCGTGTCGCGCAACTGAACGAAGATCGCCTGTCTCGAAAGCTAAACCCGATCCGCTATGGCATCGGCTTGCATGTCGGCAATGTTATGTTCGGCAATGTCGGCCTCAGGGACCGGCTGACGTTCTCCGCGTTCGGCTCTGCCGTCAACGAAGTACAACGACTGCAGTCGCTGACCAAGAAGTATTCCCGCGAAGTGGTCGCCAGCAAGGCATTCGTTGGCTATAGCGGCGGCGATTGGGTAACGCTTGGCGAAGAAAAGCTTCGCGGCGTAGGCCAGAAACTGACTGTACTTCATCCGAAGCCTGTCGTTACATCGCAGGGTGATCAAGATGTTTTCTACGATGCCGCGACGGACGGGTTATCCGAGGCAGAGCAAGTCATTCTTCTGCATCGTGACGCCAAGAAACAGGATATCCGGCGGCAACCCGGAAAAATCGTCCAGTAGAGCCAAGCATAAGCTCCTTCGCGCCATTCCGATAGGTATCTGAAGACGAACCAGATTTCTGTCAGGAGACTGGAACCGGCTAACTGGACACCCGTTATAGCCTACGTTAGTGTGCCGGCGCGGGTCACAGGTGATACGGGGAAATTCTTTTTGCATGGCGCCTGAGACGGACTTGCTGCGTATCGAAAATCTCGACGTGTCCTTTTCGCTCTATGGCGATAGGCTGTCCGTCGTCAAAGGCGCCAGCCTCCGGATCTTGCCGGGCAAGGTGACCGCCTTGGTGGGCGAATCCGGATCCGGAAAGTCGATCATAAGCCAGGCAATCATGGGCATTTTGCCCACGCCTGCTACAGCCTCCGGCAGCATCTTGTTCACCGACCCAAAAAACGGCCTCACCACCGACATTTTGAGCCTGTCTCGCGACAGTGCTCCCATGCGGGCGCTGCGTGGCGGGAGGATGGCGACCATTTTTCAGGAGCCGATGACGTCGTTGTCGCCGCTTCACACTGTCGGCAACCAGATCAGCGAAGCGCTTCGCATCCACAGCACTGCGACCAAAGAAGAGCAGCGCCGCAAGACCGAAGAAATGCTGGAGCTGGTGGGCTTTCAGGATCCAAAGCGCACCTTCAACATGTATCCGTTCGAGCTTTCCGGCGGCATGCGCCAGCGCGCAATGATCGCCATGGCGCTGATCTGCAGCCCGGCGCTGCTGATCGCAGACGAGCCGACGACGGCCCTCGATGTGACCATCCAGGCACAAATCCTTACCCTGCTGCGCGATCTGCAGAGCAAGATGCAGATGGCGATGCTGCTGATCACCCACGATCTCGGCGTGGTCGCAAACATGGCCGACGAGGTTGTAGTCATTTACCACGGCGAGGTGATGGAGGCCGGTCCCGTGGAGACAATCTTCAGGAACCCGCAACATCCCTATCTGAAGGGGCTGATGTCTGCCGTACCGCATTTCGACATGAAGCCCGGCGAGCGGTTGAAATCACTGCGCGACGTGCCTGTCAACATCGATACATTCTCCTCAAAGCGCAAGAGCGAGCCCGCAGGGCCGGAAGTGCTGCTGACGGTGCGCAATCTTGCCAAGACCTACAAGACCAAGAAACGCGGCCTTTTCGACAGGGGTAGCGGTTCCGAGATGCGTGCTGTCGACAATGTCAGCTTCGACATTCGTCGCGGCGAGTGCCTCGGACTGGTCGGCGAAAGCGGCTGCGGCAAGACCACCGTCAGCAAGATATTGATGCGCGCCGTGCAGCCGGACAGCGGTACTGTCGTTTTCAACGACGGCCACGGCGACGTCGACGTGCTGTCCGTGAGCGGCGACGAACTGATGGAAATGCGCACCAACATCCAGATGGTGTTCCAGGATCCGGTTTCGTCGCTTTCGCCGCGCATGACCGTGCGCAACATTCTCAGCGAGCCTCTGGAAATACACGGTCGCGGCGACAGCGCCGACCGGAAGCAGAAAGTCTCGGCGCTGATGCGCGCGATCGGCCTCGACGAACGCTACCTCAGCCGCTATCCACACAGCTTTTCCGGCGGGCAGCGCCAGCGTATCGGCATCGCCCGGGCACTGGCACTCGGTCCGAAGCTGCTGATCCTGGACGAGCCGGTCTCGGCGCTCGATGTTTCCGTGCAGGCGCAGATTCTCAACCTGCTGAAGGACCTGCAGAAGGAACTCGGGCTCACCTACCTATTCATCTCGCACAATCTGGCCGTCGTCGATTACATGGCCGACCGCATTGCCGTGATGTATCGCGGACGCATCGTCGAGATTGCGCCCAGGGGCATCATCCTGCGCGATCCGGTGCATCCCTATACCCGTTCGCTGCTGTCCGCTGTCCCCTTCCCCGACCTCGACCGTCCTCTGGATTTTGCCGGGCTGCAAGCAGTCGGCCCGAGTTCGAAGCGGGACTGGGGGCCTAATTTCGCTGAGGCCGAAGGCGAGGAACTTGCCTACGCAGATCTCGGCGATGGCCATTTCGTCCGCGCCCATCGCGACGCCAACATCCAGGAATTGCGCACGTGGTAACCCGTCGGACGTTCCTTGGTGCAATCGCATCGACCATGCTGCCGGCGTTTTCGGCGCGCGCTGCAGATCGCGATATCGAGCCGGAATATCTTCGGCCTTGGCTCGATGCAGCCCAGATGCCAGCTATGGCCGACCGCCTGCCGGACCGCCCTAGGGTCATCCAGCTAAAGGCGATGGGGCGCCAGCCCGGCCAATATGGAGGCTCGGTGCGGACCATCATCGGCGGGCAGAGCGATCTCCGGTTCATGACGATCTACGGCTATGCGCGACTGATCGGCTATGACCAGAAGTTGCAGATGCAGCCGGACATCCTCGAATCCTACGACATCGAAGACGACCGGGTCTTCACCTTCCACCTCCGGCCCGGCCATAAATGGTCGGATGGCGCGCCGTTCACCGTCGACGATTTTCGCTACTGGTGGGAAGACGTCATCCTCAACAAGCAGCTCACTCCGGGCGGCGGTGCTCTGGAACTGAGGCCGCATGGCAGCCTGCCGAAGTTCGAGGTGATCGATTCCCTGACGGTGCGTTACTCCTGGGACAAGCCGAACCCCAACTTCCTGCCGATCATCGCTGCCCCGCAGCCGCTGGTGCTTGCCGGCCCCGCTCACTACCTCAAGCAGTTCCACAAGAAATACCAGGACGAGATCAGGCTGTCTTCGCTCATGAAGGAAAATCATGCGCGCAAGTGGCAGGAGATGCACATCAAGATGGGTCGAGCATACCGTCCGGAAAATCCGGCCCTGCCGGTGCTGGACCCGTGGCACAACACCACCGCACCACCGGCCGAGCAGTTCGTTTTCGAGCGCAACCCGTATTTCCACCGTGTCGACGAGAACGGGCGGCAGCTTCCCTATATCGACCGCTTCATTTTGAATGTCAGTTCGTCGTCGATCATAGCCGCCAAAACCGGTGCCGGCGAAAGCGACCTGCAGGCGACCGGCATCGATTTTGATGATTATGCGTTCCTGAAAGACGCCGAAAAGCGCTACCCGGTGAAGGTAAACCTCTGGAAAATGGCGCGCGGCTCCCGCGTGGCGCTGTTGCCAAATCTCAATTGCGCCGACAAGGTCTGGCGCGATGTTTTCCGCGACGTCAGGGTACGCCGGGCGCTGTCCATGGCGATCGACCGCCATGAGATCAACATGGCGGCTTTCTATGGCCTCGGTGCCGAAAGCGCTGACACCGTGCTGCCCGAAAGCCCGCTCTTCAAGCCGGAATACGCCAAGGCGTGGGTGAACCACGACCCGGCCCAGGCCAACACCCTGCTTGACGCCGCTGGCCTCGACAAGCGCAACGCCGATGGCCTGCGCCTGCTGCCAGACGGGCGGCCGATGGAAATCACCGTCGAGACGGCGGGCGAAAGCTCGCTCGACACCGATGTGATGGAGCTGGTCACCGACCACTGGCGGAAGATCGGCATTGCCGCCTTTACCCGCTCCTCGCAGCGCGACATCTTCCGCAGCCGCGCGATGGGCGGGCGTATCATGATGTCCATCTGGTACGGGCTGGATAACGGCGTACCGACCGCAGACATGAACCCCGGCGAACTGGCCCCCACGATGGACGACCAGCTTCAATGGCCGCTCTGGGGCATGTATTACCTGTCCGGCGGCAGCCAAGGGGTTGCCCCCGATGTTCCCGAGGCTGCGCAGCTGAACGAGCTCCTGGCACAATGGGGTATCGCAGCGTCGTTCGAGGAACGAACGGAAATCTGGCAAAAAATGCTGGCGATCTATACCGAGCAGGTCTTTTCGATCGGCTTGATCAATGGCACCCTGCAGCCCATCCTGCACTCCAAGCGGTTGCAGAACGTGCCTGAAAAGGCGCTCTACGGCTTCGACCCGACATGCTTTCTCGGCATCTACATGCCCGATACCTTCTGGCTGACGGAGGACCATCCCCGTGCTTAGATATATCGTCTGGCGCATTGCCGTCATGGTTCCGACGCTTCTAGTCATCTCTATGCTGGTGTTCACCATCATCCAGTTGCCACCGGGCGACTTCTTCGAAAGCCAGATCGCTGAACTGCAAGCCCAGGGCGAGACCGCCAACCTTCAGGAAATACAGGAGCTTCGCAAGGAATACGGCCTGGATAAGCCGGTGGCAGTCCAGTACGTCTATTGGGTGGCCGGCATGTTGCACGGCAATTTCGGCTATTCCTTCGAATATCAGCTGCCGGTATCGCAGGTGGTCGGCGACCGACTGTGGCTGACCATCCTCGTGTCGTTCACCACCATCCTGCTGACATGGTTGATCGCGTTTCCCATCGGCATCTATTCGGCGACCCATCAGTACAGCTGGAGCGACTATAGCCTGACGTTTTTCGGGCTGCTCGGGATCGCCATTCCGAACTTCATGCTGGCGCTCATCCTGATGTATTTCGCCAATGTCTGGTTCGGCGTCTCCATCGGCCACCTTATGGATCAAAAATATCTGTCCCAGCCGATGAGCTGGGAGAAGGCGAGTTCCATCCTCTCGCATCTGTGGATCCCCGTCGTCATCGTCGGCACGGCCGGTACCGCCGGCATGATCCGGAGGCTGCGCGCCAACCTGCTTGACGAGATGCAGAAGCAATACGTCATCACCGCGCGGGCCAAGGGTCTTCACCCGCTGCGCGCGCTGATCAAATACCCGCTGCGCATGGCCCTCAACTTTTTCGTCGCCGATATCGGTTCGATCCTGCCGTCGATCATCTCAGGCGCTGAAATAACAGCGATCGTGCTGTCGCTGGAGACCACCGGGCCTATGCTGATCAAGGCGTTGCAGAGCCAGGACATGTATCTTGCCGGATCGTTCCTGATGTTCCTCGCCGTACTCAATGTTATCGGCGTGCTGATTTCCGACATAGCCCTTGGCTTTCTCGACCCCCGTATCCGCTTGCAGGGCAGGAGCATCCGTTGACCTCATCCTTGCCAGAACCCGGGGCGCCGATGCAGCATTACGTCTCGACGGCACCATTCGACCCGATGCAGTTCGAGGCGATGTCGGCCGGCCAGACGCGCTATCACATGGCGTCGCAAAAGCAGCTTATGTGGTGGAAATTCAAGCGCCATCGGGTGGCTGTCGCCTCCGGCATATTCCTGCTTTTCCTCTACGGCGTCGTTATCACCGCCGAGTTCATTGCGCCCTATGGCCTGCACACGCGCAATGTCGACTTCATCCATGCGCCGCCCCAGGCGGTCCACATCTTCCATGACGGAAAGCTGGTGGCGCCCTTCGTCTACGGTCGCAGCATGTCGCTCGATATCGAGACGTTGCGCAGGTCCTATACGGATAAGCCTGACGACGTGCAGCCGATCCGCTTCCTCTGCCGTGGGGATGCCTATAATTTCTGGGGCGCCATTCCCTCCAACATCCATCTGGTCTGCCCGGCTGTGGGCGGGCAGATGTATCTGCTGGGAACAGACAGGCTCGGGCGGGACGTGTTCTCGCGGATCATCTACGGTGCACGCATTTCGCTGACCATCGGCCTGATCGGCATATCCATCAGCTTCATTCTCGGCATCGTGCTCGGCGGACTTGCCGGTTATCACGGTGGCTGGTTCGATCTCCTGGTGCAGCGGGTTATCGAAGTTCTGCAATCGCTACCGAGCCTGCCGCTGTGGATGGCGCTGGCGGCGATCATGCCGGTGACCTGGAGCCCGATCCTGGTCTACTTCGGGATCACCATCATTCTCGGCATTTTGGACTGGACCGGGCTTGCGCGCGCTGTCCGCTCAAAACTCCTGTCGCTGCGCGAAGAGGATTATGTGCTGGCGGCACAGCTGATGGGCGCCAAATCGCGACGCATCATCGGCCGGCATCTCGTACCAGGCTTCATGTCGCACCTGATCGCCACCGCGACGATTTCGATCCCGAGCATGATCCTCGGCGAAACCGCGCTGAGCTTTCTGGGACTTGGTTTGCGACCACCCATCACGAGTTGGGGTATCTTGCTGACAGAGGCCCGAAGCGTCAGTGTTATCGCCTTTTATCCTTGGCTTCTGTTCCCGATGATTCCAGTAATTCTTGTGATACTTGCGTTCAATTTTCTGGGAGATGGCTTGCGCGATGCTGCCGATCCCTACAAATAGCGTGTGGTGCGGACGCGAAACAGCGCGCGCCGCGCATGACGGCATTGGCTCCCTCTTGCAAACTAACTGCGAAAGACGTTTGGACTTGAGGTTTTGCCCATGAAACGGCGCGTTGAAGATGCACGCATACTCATGTACAGCCATGACACATTCGGGCTCGGACACCTGCGCCGCTGCCGGACGATCGCACATTCGCTGGTTGGCGACTATCGCGGGCTGAATGTCCTCATTATTTCCGGCGCAACCATCGCCGGGGCATTCGACTACCGTGCCCGCGTCGACTTCGTTCAGGTGCCGAGCGTCATCAAACTCAAGGACGGCGAATACACCTCGATGTCCGGCGACGTCGACCTGAAAGACACGCTGAAGATGCGCCAGGCGATCATCCGCCAGACGGCCGAAAATTTCCAGCCGGACATCTTCATCGTCGACAAGGAACCGCTCGGTCTCAAGGGCGAAGTCGAGGACACGCTGCAATATCTCAAGGCGCGCGGAACGACGTTGGTGCTCGGCATGCGCGATGTGATGGATGCACCACATCTGCTTGATGCCGAGTGGAAGAAGAGCAACATGCTGGAGAAGATCGACCAGTATTATGACCGGGTGTGGGTCTATGGGCCGCCTGATTTCTATGATCCGCTTCTCGGCCTCGACGTTCCCGCCGGCGTACGACGGAAAATGGACTTTGTCGGCTTCCTGCAGCGCAGCGTTCCGCAAGGCAAGAAATCCGAGCACGTGCCGGATGAGGACTACATTCTGGTGACAACAGGCGGCGGCGGCGATGGCGCGGATCTCGTGCGAGATATCGTCAACGCCTACGAACAGGATCGCTCGCTGCAGTACAAGACGCTGATCGTGCTCGGACCCTACATGCCGGCCCGTGAGCGGACCGAACTTGTCGAGCGTGCCAACAAGATCAGTTGTCTCGAGGTGATCGAGTTCGACAAGCGCATGGAAGAACTGATCGATGGTGCGACAGCCGTGGTCGCCATGGGTGGCTACAACACCTATTGCGAAATCCTGTCTTTCGACAAGCCGGCGCTTATCATCCCGCGGACGCGACCGCGCGAGGAACAACTGATCCGCGCCCAGCGGGCGAGTGCACTGGGACTGGTCGACATGCTGCTTCCAGAAGAGTCCGAGGACGCATTGCAGTTATCGGCAGCCTTGAAGAAGCTGGTCAATCGTGCACCTCCATCGAAGAGCGGCGAGAAAAACATGCGGCTCGAGGGTCTCGTCAATATCTCGCAGATCGTCGGCGAGTGGCTCGACGGGCGGGAGAGCTATCCCTCGCTTTCCGTCGTCGGTGAGTAGAGCGCAGCCATTGACTATCCGAAAGAAAATTCTGGTCGTCCTGAAGGGCTATCCCCGGCTGTCGGAAACGTTTATCGCCCAGGAACTGCTTGGGCTGGAACAGGCCGGTTTCGACCTGACGCTGATCTCGATGCGCCGTCCCACCGACAAGAAGCGGCATCCGGTCCACGACGAGATCAAGGCGCGTGTCGTCTACCTGCCGGAATATCTGCACGAGGAGCCGTTGCGCGTCGTCAAGGCGCTGCTATCGGTCAGGCGCCGACCCGGCTTTCGGCCGCTGCTGCGCCAATTCTGGACCGACCTGAAGCGTGACCCGACGCGCAACCGATTTCGCCGCCTTGGCCAGGCCATGGTGCTGGCGCATGAGTGGCCTGACGGAGCCGAGTGGCTACATGCCCACTTCATACACACCCCCGCCTCCGTAACCGCCTATGCAAGCATTCTCACCGGCACCCCCTGGACCTGTTCGGCGCATGCCAAGGATATCTGGACATCGCCCGACTGGGAACTGACCGAAAAGCTCGGACAGGCACGATGGGCCGTGACCTGCACTCATAGTGGTTTTGACCACATGCGAACTTTGACCCCGTTCAAGGAGCGTGTGCACCTAAGTTACCACGGCCTCGACCTCGCCCGTTTCAGCCCTCCGGAAGTTGACCATTCCGACCGCAACGGCAGCGATCCCGCTGCACCGGTGTTGCTGCTCAGCGTCGGCCGCGCCGTCGAAAAAAAGGGCTACGACGTGCTGCTGCGGGCGCTGGCGCTGTTGCCGGAGACGCTTCACTGGCGTTTCGAGCATATCGGCGGCGGCGACCGGTTGCCCGACCTTAAGGTATTGGCGGACAGTCTCGGCATTGCCGACCGCATCATCTGGAAGGGTGCGATGGCGCAGGAAGAGGTGCTGGCACACTATCGACGTGCCGATGTGTTCGCGCTTGCCTGCCGCGTTGCTGCCGACGGCGACCGCGATGGGCTGCCGAACGTGCTGGTCGAGGCCTCCAGCCAGCGTCTCGCCTGCATCTCGACGCGGGTCTCCGGCGTTCCGGAACTTTTGATCGACGGCGAGAATGGGCTGCTGGTCTCTTCCGAAGACCCAACCGGCCTGGCACGGGCCCTGGAAACCGCAATCCGCGACCCTGCCCTGCGCCACCGTCTGGGTTTGGCCGCAGAGCGGCGGGTGCGCGAGAACTTCGACTATCATTCCAGCATCCGACACCTCAGCCGGCTGTTCGAAGAGGAATGGCAAAAAGACGACAACCGGAAGTATTCGGCGTGAGCGGACCAAAGGTATTCTTCTACGTTCAACATCTGCTCGGCATCGGCCATCTCGCCCGTGCAAGCCGCATTGCGAATGCGCTCGCGCGTCGCGGCTGCAGCGTTACGCTGGTGACCGGCGGTTTGCCCGTTGCTGGATTTCCGGGTGACGATGTCACATCAATTGCCCTGCCTCCGGTGGTGGCTGCGACATCGGGATTTTCGGGACTTGCCCACAAGGATGGCACGCCGGTCGACCAGGCATTCCTGGACCACCGCCGCGACCGGCTGCTTGCGACCTTTCATGCGACGCGACCGGACGTCGTCATCATAGAGGCCTTTCCGTTCGGTCGTCGGCAAATGCGGTTCGAATTGCTGCCGCTGCTTGATGCCGCCGAGACTGCAAAGCCGCGGCCAAAGCTTTTCTCATCGGTGCGCGACATCCTTCAGCAGCAGAAGAAGGCGGGGCGCGACGCTGAAACCGTTGCCACGCTCAGTGCACATTTCGACGGCGTGCTGGTCCATGGCGATCCCCGTTTCGTACGTCTTGAGGAAACGTTTCCATTGGCCGCCGATATCGCCGGCAAGATACGCTACACCGGACTTGTGGCACCGGCGATGCCACCGGAGCCGGTCGAGGTCTTCGATATCGTTGTGTCTGCCGGCGGCGGCGCGGTTGGTCGCGACCTCGTCCGCGCCTCTCTCGAAGCGGCGAGACGCGTCGCGACCGAGCGGCGCTGGTGCCTGATCGCGGGGCCGAACATGCCCGAGGCGGACTTCATGGCCCTTCAGAACGAAGCTCCAGCCAATACACAGCTGGTTCGTTTTCGCAGCGATTTCCCGTCGCTGCTGCGTGGGGCCGAGCTATCGATCTCGCAGGCGGGGTACAATACGGTCTGCGACCTGCTGGTCACCGGCTGCCGCTCTATCCTCGTACCGTTCACCGCCGGTGGTGAAACGGAGCAATCTGTCCGCGCAGAACGGCTGGAGGCGCTCGGTCTGGCGACGGCTTTGCCGGAGGCAGGGC
Source organism: Rhizobium tumorigenes (assembly GCF_003240565.2). NCBI lineage: Bacteria > Pseudomonadati > Pseudomonadota > Alphaproteobacteria > Hyphomicrobiales > Rhizobiaceae > Arminella > Arminella tumorigenes. Next base: position 3,612,612 of record NZ_CP117255.1, on the reverse strand, counting down.
TTACGGCCGAGATGCTGGAGCAGTCCGTTGCAACAGCACTGCAGAAACCAAAGCCGGCTTCGCATTCTATCGACCTGGATGGCGCCGAAAAGACGGCTGTTATCGTTCAAGATGCCGCCTGACCGTTGCAGCTTTGACCTCGTTTTGCAGACTGTTGTGATATAAGCTTGAAGGCGGGGAATCGGAACGGATCGCCGCCATGGCATTTCGCATTCCGAGCGACAGGGAAAAGCGGCATGCGAGAGAGCAAGACGAGCGTGGCGACCCCCGAATTTAGAAGCATGCGGTAAGCAATGGAAAAAAGCCTCGCCAAATATATCTGGTCGAACACGCGCCTCGAGCAGATATGGATCCTGCTCGTCGTTGCCGCGTCCATGGTGCCTTACTTCCTGTCCTTCGACCTGCCAAAGCAGATCGTCAACGGCCCGATCCAGGGCAAGGGCTTCGAGGGCGAAGGCGCCACGCAGTCCTTCATGCATATCGCCTACGACATCCCTTTCGTTGGCCATATCGAGGTGTTCAAGGGCCTGAAGCTCGACCGTTTCGAGATGCTGATCGCGCTGAGCCTGGTTTTTCTGGCGCTGGTGGTGCTGAACGGTCTCTTCAAACTCTACATCAATACCTACAAGGGCAGGCTTGGCGAGCGCATGCTGCGCCGCATCCGCTTCGAACTCGTCGATCGGGTCCTGCGTTTTCCGCCTTCGCACTTCAAGCGCGTCAAGGCTGCTGAAATCGCGACGATGATCAAGGACGAGGTAGAGCCCCTCGGCGGCTTTACCGGCGACGCATTCGTACAGCCTGCGCTGCTCGGCGGCCAGGCGGTCACCGCGCTGATCTTCATCATCATGCAGAATTTCTGGCTCGGCATGATCGCTGCCAGCATCGTCGCGGTCCAGGCGATCATTATTCCCCGTATGCGCAAGCGACTGCTGGAGCTTGGCCGCCAGCGCCAACTGACGGCGCGCGAGCTTTCCGGCCGCGTTGGCGAGATAGTCGATGGCATCGGCACCATCCATGGCAACGACACTTCCAACTTCGAAAGGGCTGATATCGCCGCGCGGCTGGGGCTGATCTTCTCGATCCGCTATGACCTTTACCAGTGGAAGTTCCTGGTCAAGTTCATCAATAACTTCCTGGCCCAGGTTACACCGTTCCTGTTCTATTCGATCGGCGGGTTTCTCGCCTTGCAGGGGCGCCTGGACATCGGCCAACTGGTGGCAGTCATCAACGCCTACAAGGATCTGCCAGGACCGCTCAAGGAACTGATCGACTGGGACCAGTCGCGTCAGGATGTGCAGGTAAAATACAATCAGGTGGTCGAGCAATTCAGCGTCGACAGGCTGATCGACCCGCGCGTGCAGGTCATGGACCCCAAATCTCCGACACGGCTGGAGCATGCGCTTGTCGCCACCAACCTGACAATCAGCGACGACAGCGGCGCCCGTGTTCTCGACCATATCTCGCTCGAGATCCAGCCCGGCGAAACCGTGGCGATCGTCGGCGAGAGTGGCAGTGGCGGCGAGTATCTGGCGGAGGCCTTCGGACGGCTGGTCTGGCCGGACAGTGGCAAGGTGACGGTCGATGGGCACGACATCCTGGAATTACCCGAATCGGTAACGGGCCGACGCATCGCCTATGCCGGCTCGGACACCTACTTCTTCCACGGAACGTTGCGCGACAACATTCTCTATGGCTTGAAGCATGCCCCGCTGACGACCGTCACCTATGAGGGCGAGGCGGCGGTGCGCAACAAGTGGGCCATTTCGGAGGCCAAGCGAGCCGGCAACCCGTCTCTCAGCCTCGACAGCGACTGGGTCGACTACACATCTGCCGGGGCGACCGGACCGGACGATCTTTACAGCGTCATCCGACCGGTGCTCGATTCGGTGCTGATGTCGCAGGATATTCTCGACATGGCGCTGCGCTCCACGGTCGATACAGAGACGCACAAGGACCTGACCGAACGGATCGTCGAACTGCGCCACGCCCTCATCGAACGGCTGAAGGAGCAGGATCTCGACGGGCTGGTCGTGCCGTTCGAATTCACCGCCTACAATACGCAGGCGACGGTAGGTGAAAACCTGCTGTTCGGCACGCTGAAGCGTCCGCTGATGACCAACAGGAAGCTTGCAGCCCATCCCTATTTCATCAAGCTCTTCCAGGACAGCGGCCTGAATAGCGAACTCTACGACATGGGCATCGAGATCGCCGAGAACACCGTCGAGTTGTTCAACGACCTGCCGCCGGACCATCCCTTCTTCCAGCAACTGACCTTCATGACGGCGGACGACATTCCCGACTATCAGGCCCTGCTGCAGAAACGGGGCGGCCGCAACTTCGAGACGGCGACACCCGAAGAGCGGGCATCGATCATTCGTCTCAGTTTCTCCTACATCGAGCCGCGTCATCGCTTCGGTCTGCTCACCAAGCAGTTGATGAACAAGATCGTCGAGGCACGTACGGAGTTTCACAAGCATATCCCGGCCGATCTGAACGCCGTCATCGAACGCTACGATCCCGAGCGCTTCACGGCTTCGGCCACATTGATGGACAACGTGCTGTTTGGGCGCATCGCCCACCAGCAGGCCGATGCGCCTGAGCAGATCCATGTGATCATGCGGGATCTTTTCGACAGGCTCGGCCTGCAGGACAGCGTATTGGCAATCGGCCTCGATTTCGACGTCGGCTCCGGCGGCAAGCGCCTGACCAACGTCCAGCGCCAGAAGCTGAACCTTGCCCGCGCGCTGCTGAAGCGCGCAGACTATCTGATCTTTAACAGGCCGCTGGTTGCACTCGACCATCGCATCCAGGACCAGATCGTCCGCACCGTTCTACGCGACATTGAAAACAGCGACCACAACCCGGCAATCATCTGGGTTCTGTCGAATGTTGCGCTGGCGGAGCAGTTCCATCGCGTCCTGGTATTTCAGGGCGGCACGCTGGCCGAAAGCGGCACAACCGAAGATCTTTTGCAGCACGACGGGATGTTCAAAGAACTTTTATCGTTATAGGCTATCTGGCGGCTGTGATCCCGGGGTTGAACGCGCATGCTGTTAAGAGATGAAGTCGAAATGTTGCGGCGAGTGCCGATTTTCGCACGCATTGCGCCGGCGAAGCTGAAACTGCTCGCCTTCACCTCCGATCGCGTCAGCTACCGTGCTGGCCAGATACTTTTCCACCAGGGCGATCTCGGCGACGCTGCCTATGTCGTGCTGGCAGGAACCGCCGATATCCTGGTCGATACGCCGACCGGTGAGATCAAGGTGGCCGATGTCGACGTCAACTCGATTGTCGGAGAAATCGCCATACTCTGCGACGTCTCCCGTACTGCGACCGTAAAGGCCACCTCGAATGTCGAGGCACTGCGGATCAGCAAAGAGCACTTCCTCAAGCTGCTCTCCGACTTCCCCGAAATGGCCGTGGATATCATGAGAGTGCTGGCCGACCGCCTCAACCACACCACCGCAGAACTGACCGCAGCGCGCAGCCAGCCGGCATTGCAACCGGCACCGACCCACTAGGCAGAGGCGCCCTGCGCCACCCCGCATCGTCAGTGGACGGAACTTATTTTGCTTCCGCAAGTTTGCAGGTCGAGGCTTCACCGAGAGGCTAAGGGCATTGCGTTGCCGGTTAATTCGTTTTCATGCGGCCTGAAATCGGCTCCAGGAACTTAATTGCTGACCACGCCACCCGACGGCCTTCCCAATTTGCCAGGTATCCCATGACATTGCCCAACTCTACCTACCGCATCCAGTTTCGCGACGGCATGACTTTTGACCATGCCCGGAAAATGGTTCCTTACCTCCGCCAATTGGGCATCAGCCATCTCTACGCGTCCCCGATCTTCACCGCGACCAAGGGTTCCACCCACGGCTACGACGTCACCGACACCAACGAGATCGATCCCGCGATTGGCGGCCGCGAGGGGTTCGACAAGTTATCGAAGGCACTGCGGGAAGCCGACATTGGCCTGCTGGTCGACATCGTTCCGAACCATATGGCCGCCTCGCTGGAAAATTCGTGGTGGCGCAGCGTCGTCGAGTGGGGTGAGGAGAGCCCTTTCAGCCAGCATTTCGACATCGACTGGCGCCGTAAGCTGACGTTGCCAATCCTCGGCAAGCCGCTGCAGGACGCGCTGGAGGCAGGCGAACTGAAGCTGACGGTGGACTCGGATGCCGGCACGCTCACTGTTGCCTACTACGAGCAGCGGCTGCCGCTGTCGCCGAGCACCTATGCCGCCGTCCTATCGCGACTTGATCTCCCGGTCGTCGCCGCAATGTGCACTCTCGCGTCTGCTGCAGATCCACAGCGGGAGACGGAATTTCGCCAGAGCATGCGGGACATGGTATCGGGCGAGACGGCGGACATAAACAAGGCGCTCGAGCAAAAGTTCAGCGACCCGGCTTCGCTTCAGGCCGTGCTGGATGAGCAGCCCTGGCGGCTGATCTATTGGAAGGACGCACCGCGCGAGCTCAGCTATCGTCGCTTTTTCGAGGTGACTGGCCTTGTAGGCTTGCGCGTCGAAGACCCGGCTGTTTTCGACGATGCACATCGATTGACACTCGAACTGGTGCGCAGCGGTGCAGTCGATGGACTGCGGCTGGATCATATCGACGGGCTGGCAGATCCGGCCGGCTATCTCGAGCGTCTGCGAAGTGCCGTCGGTGAGGATACCTATATCGTCGTCGAGAAAATCCTCGCCGAAGGAGAGACGCTGCCAGAGGCGTGGCCGATCTCCGGAACCACAGGCTATGAATTTATCACCACCTTGCCCGACGTTCTGGTGAACACGTCCGGAATGAAGGCAATCACCGAGACCTATCGGGAAATTGCCGATGGTGAGCCGGAATTTGCCGAGGGCGCGCTGGCTGTCAAGGCGATGCTTGCCCGGAAAAACTTCGCTGTTGAAACCAACAATTTGCTGCAGCTGCTTCTGAGTGTCGGAGCTATCAATGGCGACGTGCCCGAGCAAGCGGCACTGGAACAGGCGCTGGTATCTGTGCTTGTCGCCTGCCCGGTGTATCGCACCTACGGGACGGATGGCGCCCTCGACGCGGCCGATGGCGCGATGTGGAGCACTATCGTCGAAACTGCGGGCGGCTCATCCGAAAAGCCGGACCACGCCGCGTTGTCCTTCGTCGACAAGGTATTTCAAGGCAATGTGGCACCGGAGGCCAAGGCGGATGCGCTCGAATTCCGACGACGCTTCCAGCAATTGACGGGGCCTTTGACGGCGAAGTCTATCGAAGACACTATGTTCTATCGATATAACCGTCTGATCGGCCTGAACGAGGTCGGCGGCGAACCTGCCGCCAGTGAATTCGGCCTCCAGCGCTTCCACCATGAGATGGCCAAGCGGATGGAGACGCAGCCGGCCGGCCTCTCCGCAACCTCGACACATGACACGAAACGCGGCGAGGACGGGCGGGCGAGGCTCTATGCGCTTACCGAAGCTCCGGAGGCATGGCTGGATGGCGTGGAGCGCTGGCGCAAGATCAATGCAGCCACCGTCGCTTCCCTGCAGGGTGGCGCCGCGCCGGAACCACGGGTCGAATGGATGCTCTACCAGGCGCTCGCCGGCGCCTGGCCGGCCGACCTCGCGCTCGAAGCGCCTGCTCCGGCCGACCTGCCCGACCGTTTCATTGCCTATGTCGAGAAAGCGCTGCGCGAGGCCAAGCAGCGCACCAACTGGGGCGAGGAGGATGGTGCCTACGAGGACGCCGTAAAGGCTTTCGCGGCTAACCTGCTTGCGAGCGACAATGCGGCTTTCCTGCAGGACTTCCGCAAGACACTGCAGCCGTTCGTGCGGGCGGGCCTATTTAACGGCCTGACACAGACGCTCATCAAGTTGGCAGCTCTAGGGATACCCGACGTTTACCAGGGCGCCGAGCAACTGGATCTCAGCCTCGTCGATCCCGACAATCGCCGCCTGCCAGACTATAAACGCCTGGGTGAGGACCTGGCCGTGCCTCTCCAGACACGCGATGAGGGCGCGCTTGCCCGGGGACTCTTCAAGCAGCGCCTCGTCCAGAAGGGCCTTGCGCTCCGCAACGCCGAGCCAACGCTGTTTGCCAAAGGCGATTATCAGCCATTGGCCGTCACCGGTGAACGCGCCGACAACGCCATTGCATTCCTGCGCAGCCACGAGAACAAAATGGTCGTCGCCATTGCTCCTCGGCTGGTTTACGGACTCGGCGAAGGCGAATGGCCGTGCGGCGATTACTGGGGAGGCAGTGCAATAGCCTTGCCCGAGCGCGCTGTCGGCAGAGTGCGAAATGTCATGGACGGTACGGTCCACGAGACAGGCCAGCCGCTGAAACTGGCAGCCCTGCTGGCCACTTCACCAGTGGCGCTGCTCGTCTCCGAATAGCTGCAACGAGCGAGGGACTTTCCTAGAGCAGGCCCCTCGAAGCCAGATTGCGCATGAGCTTTGTAATGCCCGAGGTCCAGGGCGGGCAATCGGTCGACAGCATGACGCGGTTGCGAAGTGCGCCCAGCTTGTCGTTCGAAATCGTGACGACATCGCCGATCTTGTGCGTAAAGCCCTGCCCCGGCACGTCTCGGTCCTCGACCGGCGCGAAAAGCGTCCCCATGAACAGCACCATTCCGTCGGGATACTGATGATGCCGCCCGATTGTTTGGGAGACGAGATCGAGCGGATCACGGCTGATCTCCTTCATCGAACTCTTGCCGTGCAGCACGTAGCCGTCCTCTCCCTCGATTGTGAGATCGAGGTCGGCGTTGCGGACGTCGTCGATGGAGTAGGTATCGTCGAACAGGCGGACGAACGGCCCGATCGAGCAGGAAGCATTGTTATCCTTGGCCTTGCCGAGCAGCAGGGCAGAGCGGCCCTCGACGTCGCGCAGGTTGACGTCGTTGCCGAGCGTTGCGCCCTTGACGCGCCCCTGGCTATCGACGACCAGCACGATTTCCGGCTCTGGGTTGTTCCATTTGGAAATGGGGTGCAAGCCGACATCGGCACCGTGACCGACGGAGGAAAGCACCTGCGCCTTGGAAAAGACCTCGGCATCAGGACCGATGCCGACTTCCAGATATTGCGACCAGACGCCATCCTCGATCAGCGCCAACTTGACCTTTGCGGCCTCCGGCGATCCCGCCTTCAGATTGCGAAGGCTGTCGCCGATTATGGAGGTGATGCGGCCGCGAATGCTGTTCGCCAGATCCGGATTACCGGCAGCGCGCTCCTCGATCACCCTCTCCAGCATCGAGCGGGCAAACGTTACGCCACAGGCTTTGACGGCCTGCAGGTCGATCGGCGCCAGCAATGTGTGGGGCGAATTGGCGTCGGCCGAAAACAGCGCCGCGAGGCTACCGACAGCTTCACCTGCCTGCGTGCTTAGAAAAGCGACGGGATCGTCCATTTCAAGAAGGGCAGAGACGGTCGGAATATCTCGTGACGTGACGTCATAGACAGTGCCGTCGCGGATAACGACAACGGATGGACCGTCCTTGGCCGCATCCCAGATACGCCCGATGAAGCTTCCCGCTTCGAACATGCCGATATCGCCTGCCATTTTACCGTCTCCTGCCCTGATTTTTTCTGATCGCGCGCCGCACTCCCGGGCATCACGCGATCCCGAGGGCATGTTCTTCATCCACGCTGGCTTGTCAATTGCCGCCGGAAAGGCACGCGCGGCAGAAGATTTCATTCTCGACCGGGCCCTTCAGCGCATCCACCAATACCCGCAAAACGATGTTCATGTTGCTTATGTAGCGCATTTGGCTATTTCATGCGCATGGTCCCTCGTTCTCTGATTCGGCACGTCGCGCCGTCACGCATGACAAAAAGTGTCTATGGCGCGTTGTGGCTCACGGCGGCGCTGGCTATGTCCGGCTGCGCGTCAAGGGATGGTATCCGGGTTCCCGGTCCCGCGGAGACGGTGACGAGCGACAAGGCGTTTGCGCTGCCACCTCCGGGTGGTCCGTCGATCGTCAACGTCGTGCAGCACTCCTACAACAACGCCGTCCAGCAGGACATCTACCTGTTTACCTCGGCCGCAACCTCGGGACAGAACGACCTGCAGGTGACGTTCTTCGGGCCGGTTGGTCTCGACTACGACAATCGCAAGGGGCTGGGCTATGCCTCGATCCGCGACAGCACGGTCGACAGGGACATGCGTCGTGCATTGCCTGGCGTGGCGATGGTTCGGTCCGGTATTTACGTCCAGAACAACTACGGACCGTTCGGCTATGCCACGGGCAAAAGTGCGCAGGGAGACACCTGCCTCTATGCCTGGCAGCAGGTGCGCTCCAGCGACAATGCTCGTGGTGCTTTCCAGAATCGCGGCACCGTGCAGGTCCGGCTGCGACTTTGCGACACCCATGCACCCGCCGAACAACTGCTTCGTGTCATGTATGGCTACACCATCACAGGCACTTTCCCGGCGCCCGGCTGGAACCCGTATGACAGCGCTCCGCCGGTCGATCCGACGCTTGGCCGCACCGGCAATCCGATCTACCCGGTGGTATCGCCTACGAGCGCCGGCCAGTTACCGGCCGCTTTCCAATTGCCGGCGGCATCACCTGGCATCGCACCGCAAAGCCCGCGTAGGGTAGAGCTGCGCGCAGCACCGCGTCCTGTCGCGCAACAGCAGGCACCCGCGCCGGCGCCCAGGGGGCCGGTCGTTCCGTCGCCGATCGGCCACGACAAAAGCAGCACGACAGCGGCTCCGGCGGTCATTGTGCCTGCCCCTAACTAAGGTCTTGCGATTATATCGATCAAGAGACGAGTAGAATGAACGGTTTGTCAACCATCCGGTGTCACGGTGCTTGGTGTCGTCGCCATGATCGCGTCGTGCTTGAGTGTTGACTTGAGGTAAAGGAATAACCATGCGCAAAGCCGCCAGTATCCTGATCTGGATGATCGTCGCGGTATGCGTAATTACCCTCATTACCCTGCCGATCAGCCTCCAGACGCAATTGATCGTCAGCGTCACGGTGGTCATCATCATGGCGCTGATCAAGCTGTTCAAGGGCGAGGGAAAGTGGCGCCTCGTAGCGCTCGCCTTCGGAAGCTCGATCATCCTGCGCTACGTCTTCTGGCGAACCACCAGCACCTTGCCGCCAATCAACCAGCCTGAAAACTTCATTCCGGGCTTCCTCGTCTATCTCGCGGAAATGTACAGCGTGATGATGGGGGCTCTCAGCCTGTTTGTCGTTGCCATGCCGCTGCCGCCACGACCGTCTCGTGCCGCCACCGAAGGCAAGTTTCCGCATGTCGATGTCTTCGTGCCGACCTATAACGAGGATGCGGCGCTTCTCGGCAATACGCTGGCGGCGGCCAAGGCCATGGACTATCCGCCCGAAAAGGTCACCGTCTGGCTGCTCGACGACGGCAGCACCTTGCAGAAGCGCAATGCCAACAACATCCTCGATGCGCAGGCAGCCTCGCTCCGCCACATCCAGTTGCAGGAATTGTGCGAACAACTCAGCGTCCGTTATATGACCCGCGATCGCAACGAGCATGCCAAAGCCGGCAATCTCAACAACGGCATGCAGCACTCAACCGGCGAGCTCATCGCCGTTTTCGATGCCGACCACGCGCCGGCGCGTGACTTCCTGCTCGAAACCGTTGGCTACTTCGACGACGATCCGAAGCTCTTCCTGTGCCAGACACCGCATTTCTTTCTCAATCCTGACCCGATCGAGCGCAATCTGCAGACGTTCGACCATATGCCCAGCGAGAACGAGATGTTCTACGGCATTATCCAGCGCGGTCTCGACAAGTGGAATGCCTCTTTCTTCTGCGGCTCAGCTGCCGTCCTTAGGCGCAAGGCTCTGGCTGAAACCAACGGGTTCAGCGGCGTGAGCATCACCGAGGACTGCGAGACGGCGATCGAGTTGCACTCCCGAGGCTGGAACAGCATCTATGTCGACAAGCCGCTGATCGCGGGGCTCCAGCCGGCGACCTTTGCCAGCTTCATCGGCCAGCGCAGCCGCTGGGCGCAGGGCATGATGCAGATCCTCCGCTTCCGCTTCCCGCTCTTCAAGCGCGGGCTCTCCCTGCCGCAGCGGCTTTGCTACATGTCGTCGACGCTGTTCTGGCTCTTCCCGTTCCCAAGGACGATGTTCCTGTTCGCGCCACTGTTCTACCTGTTCTTCAATCTCGAGATCTTCACTTCGTCGGGCGGCGAGTTCCTGGCCTATTCGCTGGCCTACATGGTCGTGAACATGATGATGCAGAACTATCTCTACGGATCTTTCCGCTGGCCGTGGATTTCCGAGCTTTATGAATATGTGCAGACAGTGCATCTGCTGCCGGCGGTTATCTCGGTCATCCTCAACCCGCGCAAGCCGACATTCAAGGTGACAGCCAAGGACGAATCCATTGCCGTCGCGCGCCTTTCCGAAATCAGCCGACCGTTCTTCGTCATCTTCGGGGTTCTGCTGGTAGCTTTCGGAATGGCGATCTACCGCCTTTACGCCGAGCCCTACAAGGCAGACGTGACGCTGGTCGTTGCCGGCTGGACCTTGCTCAACCTGATCATGGCCGGCTGCGCTCTCGGCGTCGTCTCCGAGCGCGGCGAGCGGTCTTCGTCGCGGCGGGTGCGTGTCAACCGACGGTGCGAATTCGGCGTCGACGGGCGCTGGTATCCGGCTTCTATCGAGGACGTATCCGTCCATGGTGCGAGGCTGCACGTTTTCAGCAAGACCTTCGATCCGCTGGGAGTGGACACCCGCGCGACGATCAAGTTCAGGCCCTACAGCGGCGCCCAGGAAGAGACACTGATCGTGACTGTGCGCAACACCCAGCCCAGCGGCGAAATCACCGCGATCGGCTGCCTTTACAATCCGCAAAGCGCGCTGGATCACCGCTTGATCGCGGACCTGATCTTTGCAAACTCCGACCAGTGGACGCAATTCCAGCTGTCCCGTCGCCGCAATCCCGGGCTGATCAGGGGAACGATCTGGTTTCTCGGTGTATCGGCGTACCAAACGAGCCGCGGGCTTGTGTATTTCTTCCGCAGTTTCAGGGGCAAGCCCGAGGAGCAGATCCAGCCGGTAAAGGCGGGCGCGCAATGAAGCCGGGTCGTATCGCGGTTGCGGCCGCCCTCGCCACAACATGGCTAGCACCGTTTGCAATTGCGCAGACGACGCCCTTCGACATGTCGCCCGAGCGTCCGAAGGGTGCAGCGCCCGCAAGCCCATCGGTTCAGCCTGCCCCGGCACCAGCGCCGGCTACGCAGCCTCCAATACCGCCCTTTACACCGGTGCCGGCCACCGCAAAGCCACCAGCCACACCAGTCGCCCCGGCTCCGCCAAAGAGTGCAGGTGCTACTCCGGCGGGCAAACCTGTCACGACAGAGCGCTTCCGGCGCTTTCTCGTCCCGGCCTCAGATCTTGGCCTGAACGGCGAAATCGACAAGAAGACATGGTCGATCTACCTGACGCCGGCGCAAGCGGCTGCCTCGGTCAAGCTCAACCTCGCCTATCAAAACGCCATCGTCGTCGCGCCCGAGGCGTCTCAACTGACTGTGCTGATCAACAGCCGTTCGGTCGGATCGACTCCCATACGCTCTGCCGAAAAGCCGGAAGAGCTCAGCTTCGACGTACCGGCCGGGTTGTTGCAGGCAGGCTCCAACCTGGTGAGTTTCGAGACACAGCAACGCCACCGGACCGACTGCAGCATCTCCTCGACCTATGAACTCTGGACCGATATCGACCCGAGCCGCACTTATCTCAGCTTTGGCGGCACGGACGCCGCGCGGCTGGTGAGTACCGATGGTGTCAGGGCAGTGGGCGTCGACGAAAAGGGTGCGACTGAATTCGACTTCGTCGTGCCGGGGCTTTCCCAGCCTGGCACCACGAAGCCGCTCATGCGACTGGCGCAGGGCCTTTCGGTGCTGAGCGGCATGCCCAACCAGTCCTTCAACTTCCAGACTGCCGGCCTGCCGGCTTTGGCGCCGGGCAAGCTCACGGTCCTGGTCGGGACGGCAAGCGAACTGCAGCCCCTCTTTCCAGCTCTGCCACAGGCAGCGCAACTGGCGCCAATGGCGGCTTTCGTCAACGATCCCCGCAGCGGTGGGCCGGTTTTGCTGGTCACGGGTCCTTCGTGGCAGTCGATGGATACCGCCATCGACAGCCTGGTAACATCCACGGACCGGGCTGTGGACAACCGCCGCGACGTGCTAGCGACGCAACGATGGCAGGCACCCGACGTACCGCTGATTTTCAGCAATACAGTCCTGCCGTTCTCGCAGCTTGGCGTCGCGACGACACAATTTACCGGGCGTCGATTCCGGACAGACTTTGGGATTGGCGTGCCGGCCGATTTCTATGCCAACGCCTATGGCGAGGCGACAATACTGCTTGACGCGGCCTATTCGCCGGACGTCCTGCCCGGCAGCCATATCGACGTATTCGTCAACGGAAGCGTTGCTTCGACCGTGCCGATCACCAACAAGGGCGGTGGCATTTTCCGGCACCTGCCGATCCGTGTGACTCTCCGGCACTTCAAGCCCGGGTTGAACCACATTGCCGTCGAGGCAGCGCTCCTGACCAGCACCGACGCCGCCTGCGCTCCGGGCTCGAATTCGTCGGCAACGCCACATTTCGCGCTGTTCGATACATCCGAATTCCGCATGCCGGACTTCGCCCGCGTCGGCCAGCGTCCCAATCTCGCGGCAACCGGCGGCACTGGCTACCCCTACGGCCTGATCGAGAACGTCCTGCCGGTCTATCTCGACCGGGTGGACGCCGATACGCTCTCTGCATCGGCGACCTTCCTCGCGAGACTGGCCTTGATGGCTGGTCGTCCCATTCCCATCGAGGTCGCAACATCGCCCGCCGGGATCGGCGATCGCAACGCGCTGTTCATCGGCCCCATTTCGCAGATACCACCGACAGCACTCACGCAATTGAATATTGCGCCGGCAAGCCAGGTCAGCTGGAGACCGAATACGGCTGGAAAGCCGGCAGATGTGGATACTGGCGCAACATTCGAGCAGTGGCGGTCCATGGTCAGTGGCGGCAGCTGGACCGGGCAGATCTCCGCGTTCGAGGACTGGATGAGGCGGAATTTTGACATATCCTTCAGCTCCCTGCGGTTTGCACCGAGTGCCGAGGCAACGTTCATGCCGAGCAATGCTGCAACTATCATGGTCGCGCAAGGTGCCAGCCCGGACGGCAACGGGACCTGGACCATCGTCACGTCGCCGACGGCCAGCGACCTGAGGTCCGGCCTGATGGCTCTGTCCGCAGAGGACACGTGGCCGGAGCTTTCCGGTCGCGTCACGACTTATGCGGCAGCAACCAAGAAGATCGAGACAGTGCCGGTGGCGCGGTTTGCCTTCGTGCCGACGCAGGATTTCTCCTTCTCCAACTACCGGCTCGTGGCCGCTAACTGGCTGTCGACCAACATCCTCTCCTACGCCTTGCTCTTTGCAGCCCTGACGATGCTGATGGGGCTCGCCACTGCCGCGCTTCTATCCAATCTTGGACGGCGCCGATGACTTTGCGGCAGGTTGCCGCCTGCATCATCGGAGCCCTGTTCCTCTTTGTCTGCGACAACCCGGCCGGAGCACAGGAGCCGATGATACAAACGCAGTCCTGGCAGGCGTACAAGGCGAAGTTTCTCGATCCCTCCGGTCGCATCGTGGACGATGGAAACAGTGGGATCAGCCACAGCGAGGGACAGGGCTACGGACTGCTGCTCGCCTACCTTTCGGAAAGCCCCGCCGATTTCGAGCAGATATGGTATTTCACGCGCACCGAGCTGCTGATCCGCGATGACGGCCTTGCCGCCTGGAGCTGGAGCCCAGACAAGACCCCGCATGTCAACGACATTAACGATGCGACCGATGGCGACCTCCTGATTGCCTATGCCCTGGCGCGCGCCGGTGCAGCTTGGAGCCGGGCAGACTATACGCAGGCTGCAACGAAGATTGCGGCGACGCTGCTCGACAAGGCGGTCGTTGAAAGCGGCGGCCGGACATTGCTGCTGCCCGGCGTTTCCGGCTTTGCGGCGGCCGACCGTGCCGATGGGCCGGTGATCAATCCGTCCTACTGGATCTTCGAGGCCTTTCCGTTGATGAATGCGCTGGTGCCATCACCGAAGTGGCAGCAGCTTTTCGATGATGGCCACGTCCTGATTTCGCAGATGCAATTCGGAAAAGAAAAACTGCCGGCAGATTGGGTCAGCCTGAAGAGGCAGGCAAAGCCCGCTGAAGGCTTCGTGCCGGAGTTCGGCTATAATTCAATCCGGATTCCCCTTTACCTGATGCGCGGCGGCATCGACGACAAGGATATGCTGGGCCGGCTGCAGTCCGGAATGAGCGCTGCCGACGGCTCTATCCGGCTCATCGACCTCAACAACGACAGCGTCAAGGCGACGCTGGACGACCCCGGTTATCAGATTATTAACCATATTATGGCCTGTATGCTTGTGGGGACGAAACTCCCAGCGTCGGCCAAATCATTTGTTCCGACTTTGTATTTCCCGTCCACGCTCCACCTGCTGGGGCTTGCCTTTGTTGCGGAAAAGCATCCGGAGTGCCTATGAGACCGTCCCTAGTCCTGTTGTCGGCGACGCTCATCATGACGGTGGGCATAGTCGCACTCAAGGACCGCTCGCAGATCGCCGACAGGGTATCAGACCTGTTGGGAACGAACACGCCTGGGGAGATACCTCAGTTGATGCGTATGGGGCGTATCAGCGGCCCAGACTTTCATCCCTTCGACAGGCAGACGACAGAGCCAGAACTGGCGCGTGATGTGGATGCGGCACCTGCCGTGGACCTCGCCCAGAATACGGCTGCTTCCGATGCGCCGGCAACGGCTAACGACCAGCCTCTCGCAGCCCCCCCGGCCTCCCCTCCGCCATCGAACCCACCTGCCGCTGCCCAGCCGGCAGTCGATGAGAGCGCTCTGCGGTATTTTGCCAGCCGCGGCGACAAGGCGCGGCTGCAGGCCGAAATCTCCAGGCTTCAAGCCCTCTATCCGACATGGACCCCACCGGCCGATCCGCTGGCTGTGCCCCAGAACCAGGACAAGCAGCTGGAATCGATGTGGCAGCTCTATTCGGAGGCTCGTTATGCGGAGGTGCGCAAGGCAATCTCCGACCGTCAGGCCACCGAGCCGGGCTGGCAGCCACCTGCTGACCTTACCGAGCGCCTGAATGTCGCGGAAGCTCGCACCCGCCTCATCAACGCTTCTGATCTGAAGCAATACGAGACCGTCGTCAGCGTGGCGTCCGAAACTCCCAGTCTGCTGACCTGCAGCGAAGTCGACGTGCTGTGGCGGGTGGCGGATGCCTTCGGTCATTCCGACCGCCTGACCCGTGCGCGCGACGCTTACATGTACGTCATGAAAAACTGCACCAATGCTGCCGAGCGGCTTGCGACTATCCAGAAGGCGTCGGCGCTGCTGCCCTACAGCACCATGCAGGACCTGATGGCGCAGGAAAAGCCCATGGCAGATGGGACGCGGGAATTCGAGAGTATCCGCGACGATCTCGCCCGCCGTTTCGTGGCCGAGGCCAATGCCGACCCCAAACTCGTGATTGCCCCCGAATATCTGAGCCGCCTCGAGCGCCTGAGCGAGACCCAAGGGCTGGCGTCCGACGCCCTGCTGCTCGGCTGGTACAACTATCCGCGCGGAGACCTGACGAACGCGGAAAAGTGGTTTCGTCTTGCGCGCACCAAGGAGGACACCGCGTCGGCATCGCAAGGGCTTGCCCTGACCCTGATTGCTCGCAAGTCACCGGAGGAGGCCGAGGAGGTCATGTTCAAGTGGCGTGACGACTCCAAGGACGCGAATGCCACCTACCTCGCGGCGGCAGCGAACCTCTTGGCAATCGACCCACCGGTTATCCTCAAGGTCGACGTCCTGCAGCGGATCGCTGGCGCGGTGCTCAAGGCCCGCGATGTGCCCAGCGCACAGCAGTTCGGCTGGTATGCGCGCGGCCTCAACCAGCCACAGACGGCGGCACAGTGGTTCAGGGCGGCGCTCGGGTGGAAGGCCGACGATGAGCCTTCTGCCTACGGCCTGACCATCACCCTTGCGCAGTTGAACGACAAGGCCGGCGTGGTGGATATCCAGCGCCAGTGGGCCGGGAGATCCGAGCGTATCGCCACGCTCCGCGACACCGGTGCAGCGCCGCGGCAAGCCCGTGTCGATGGTGGCGAGACGCAGGCGATCGAAACTGCACCCCAGAGCGTGCGACGGGAGCCACCGGCACCTGTTCGCGAGACCAGCTATCTCTCGTCTGCTCCACGACAGGAGGCTCAGGTGGTAAGAGTGCGGGAAGCCCGCAGGCCTGCCGGCGCCGGCTGCACGACGACCATCGATCCCGCCATGCTATCGCCAGAGGCCGCGTTACCCCGCGCCTGGTGCCTGATGAGCAAAAAGCGGCCAGTCGAGGCGGCCGCCACCTTTGAAATCGCACTTCGCAGCACGCTACCGAAAGATCGCCAGGACGCGGCTTACGGCCAGAGCCTTGCCTACCTGCAGCTCAATCTCGCCAGCAACGCCGCAGTCTCGGCAATCAAGGCGCCGCAGAGCCGCGAGCGGGCGCTGAGCCTGCAAGTGGCAATCCTCACCAAACGCGCCTCGTCCGCCTATGACGAAAAGCGGTATCGGGAGACCATTCTGTATCTCGACCAGCTCAATCAAATCCAGCCCGAGCAGATCGGTTTGATGGTGCTGCGCGGCTACGCCTACCTGAACCTCAATCGCTACTCCGATGCCATTCGAATCTTCGAGGCGGCCGCTGCTACCGGCGACCATGATGCCATCACGGGCCTGACCAATGCCCGAAATGAGCAAGCTCATCCTTCGAACTGACCACCATCGGATCAGAGAGACTTCAAATCAGGCTATGACGGGATAGCCGAGCGATGCGGCACCGCGCGCCAGTTCGGCAAGACCCTCATAGGCGCTTTCGGGCAGGACCTCGAAACGTCGAAGCGACAGGACTTCCCTGACTTCAACGAGTTCCGTTGCCACAGCGACCTCATCCAGAACGAGCCTGATTGCCGCAATCTCGTCGTCCGTCGTCCTGATCGACGTGATGAAAGGCAGGCCTGGCCCTTCCGGGGTTTCGGCAAGGATGCGTATGTTGGCAAGCCGATCGGGATCGAATCGCAGCGTGTTGCCGAAAGTGACGCAGTCAATAGCGGCCACGTCAGCCTTGCCGGAGGCGACGGCTTCGATGCTGGCGAGGTGGCCACCGGTCTCGATTACGGAGCCGAAAAATCGGCCGTCTCGAGCAAGCGGTGCGATGGCTGCGCGAAAAAGGTTGCTGCCGGAATTCGAGCCGGGCTCGTTGATGGCGGCAGTCAATCCGCGCAGGTCTTTGAGGCCCGTGGCAGGACTGGTTTTCGCGACGATGATCTTGCTGCGGTTGAGAGGTCCGTTACAGCCCGGCAGATCGTAGACGGGTGTTGCGAGCAAGCGAACACGATCAAGCAGCTTCGTCACGAAGGGGAGGCCGCAGGTCTGCGCCACCAGCAGGTCTGGACGCAGCCAGGCCTGATCGTAGCCCACAAGCCTGTCCAGATCGTCCGGGACACCATCGAGCCCTAGCTGGCGCAACCGGTTTCCGAGATAAGCCCATAGTGCGTCGTTGGCAGCAGCAACCGGGGCTGGCGTGGTGTACATGGCTAGGCTTGCAAGGCGCATGGTGCATCGGTCCGACGGCTTCAGGAGCAGGTGTGATACACGTCGTTCGAAGCCCTTGACCAGAGGAAACCGTTGCCGGCTACCCTGGACACTCCGGGAAGCGGTTACACGTCGGCATTGGAGCGGATAATGGCCTGCAGGGTCGGAGCGGTGATGCCCGACCACTCCACGAAGCCCTGGAAACGTCGGCGAATTTTCTCAGCATGGTTCTGTGCGATGTCGGAAAGCTTGTGGTTGAGAAACGGATTGTCGAAGCGTTGCAATGTCGCGACCACATAGGCTTCCGCCTCGACCTGCATTTTCTTTCGCGCAAAACCCGGAACGACTTCGGTCTCGTAGAGCGACACAAGAGCGCTTCGCGTTTGCGCATCGCCGAGCATTTCGCGCACGGTCATCGCTTCCGTGCTGCCCTGCTCGATCCAGCGATTGGCAAGAAAGGTATGGCCGAGATTGAGGATGAACAGTTTGAGTTTCTCGTACGGCTCGATGTCATCGGCCACGACAATATCCGGATGGATACAGGGCAAGGCTTGCCCCGGCATCCTCTGTATTGCCCAGAGAGCGTAAGGCTCGGCAACCGCGCCGGCCGGCGACAGCGGCTCGGAGACGATACGGTCGACCAGCGTGTTGCAGAAGATCACGTCAGTAGCGAGCCACGCATTGAAGGCGTCGTCCGCGTACCAGCTGGAGGCAAGGCCGGTCACGATAGCTCGCAACGCCTCGCCATTCCTGCTGATCAACTCGCAAGGCAGGATTGTCAGACCTGTTCGCCCTGACACGAACCGGCGATGCAGCAAAACCGTCAGTTTTCCGGGGAAGGACACCGGCAGATTCGGCGGAAGCGTCACGGGCTCGAGGGAAATATCGTATCCCCGGTCTGCGGTGTTGCAGAGGACCAGTTCGACTTCCTCGACAAAGATGCGCTCGACCTCGGCCCAATCCGCGGATGCGGAGAGTGCACGCCTGACGCTGGTCACCTGTTGCACGCGGTCAACCGGGCGGCCGTGTTCAATGCCACGGATATGGACAGGAAAGCCGCCTTCGACAGCGAGCCCCTTGAGGCGTTCGGCGCGCTCGCTTGCACCTGTCGTTTGCACGACGGTAATAGGCCCGAGGGCCTCGCCTTTCTCCATCGCCTCGCTGACGAAGAGATCGGCATGGGCCTGGAGGAAGCGACTGGTGCCGAACTGCATGATGGGGGTCTTCACTTTGGGTTTCCTTCCTCGCTCGGGGCCTGCGGTATCGATTGCAGCAATGTCTGCCGGGCAGACCTCAGGTGATGGCGGCAAGCCTCGTCGATACGGCCGATGTCGCGCGATTGCAGGGCGTCGATATAGGCCAGATGCTCGGCAACCGCCCTGGCATTCCGCTCCCGGGCCTGTGCCTTGTTCCACTGGTAGTGATAGTGGAAGACGATGGCGATGACGTCGTAGAAATCGGCGATGAAACGGTTGTTGGACGCGCGCTGGATCAGCAGGTGAAATTTCTCGTCGAGTTGTGAGAAGTCACGATATCTCTCGTCGAAGTCGGCAAGCAACTCGTCGTGCTCCTTGCGGATCGCGGCAAGGCTTGCCCATGCGGGATGATCGGCCGGAAGCCGCCCGAACTCCGCTGCCGAGTGCAGCTCGAACATTTCGCGGACGTCAGCCAGTTCCAACGCGAACTCGCGGGTAAAACCCTTCAGCGTCCAATGGCTGTTGGGGCGTTTTTCGATCAGCCCGAAGCGCGAGAAGCGAATGAGGAACTCACGCACGCTGGTCGTGCCGGTGCCGATTTCGCGGGCGAGTTCCAGTTCGTTGATCTGCATGCCCGGCTGGGCTTCGTCCGACAATATGCGCAGCATGAAGCTGCGCTCGATGATGTCGTGCAGCGAATTCGTTTCCTGCTCTGGAAACAGATCGGCAGCGACGGGCGGGCGGAGCACCGTCTTCTCGCGCTTGTTCCACTGGATGATACCGACATCGCTCAGCCGCAGGAGAATTGCGCGCGCAGTGCTGCGACTGATGCCGAGCTGGGCCGCGATATCGGGCTCTGACGGCAATGCAGCATGCGGGACGAGCGTCGCCGCGTAGCGATTGAACGCCTCCTTGAACACCGTGTTTTGTCTGGCCATGCCGACCCCCTGCTGCCTGCACGACCCCGCGCAACCCGGCCACCTCTTAAGGCGGCAAAGCTTGCGTGGCCAGTGTAGCGCGCCTTTTCACAAGCGCTTGTTGTTGGCGCATTCTCCCTCGTCAGCGGCAATTCCCCGTTGACTTCAAAATGTTTATTGTAGATAAAAAACAAAATCAATGCGCGATTGCCAATGCAGCAGGCGCTGGACAGGGAGACGAAGTTGAACAACCAGCCTTGGATCATCTTGTCCAACGGTGACAATGTCGCCGTTGCGACTGCACCGATCGCAGCCGGAACTGCGTTTAGCGGACTGCTGACGACGCGCGAAAAGATCGACCCGGGCCACAAGTTCGCGCTGAGGGATCTTGGTTTGGGCGAAGCTGTGGTCAAGTACGGTCAGGCGATCGGCCGCACGACGGCTGAGATCAAGGCTGGCGATCATGTGCACAGCCATAACCTGCATTTCGAGAACGACCGGCTTTCCGTGACGGCAGCAGCCGCGCCGGAGCCGGCCACCGAGGCTGAAAAGGCCCGTACGTTCCAGGGCTATCGGCGCGCCGACGGACGCGCAGCAACCCGGAACTATATCGGCATCCTTGCCAGCGTGAACTGTTCCACCACGGTTTGCCGCGCCATCGCAGAAGAGGCAAACCGGACGCTGCTGCCGCACTATGACGGTATCGACGGGTTCGTGCCGATCGTCCACGATCAGGGTTGCGGTATGAGCTCGACCGGCGATGGTATGCATATCCTGCACCGGACACTGGCCGGCTATGCACGTCACGTCAATTTCGGTGGCGTGCTGATGATTGGGCTTGGATGCGAGGTCAATCAGCTGACGCTCTACGGCCAGAGCGGCGCCGGTGCCAGCAAGCGTCATTTCAATATTCAGGATGCCGGTGGCTCGCGCCGTGCCGTCAACCTTGCCATGGGCGTGCTCAAGGAAATCTGCGAGGAAGTGGGCACCGCTCGCCGCGAACCGATCTCCGTCAGCGAGATCATCATCGGCCTGCAGTGCGGCGGCTCGGATGGCTTTTCCGGAATCACTGCCAATCCGGCGCTGGGGGCTGCGGCAGATATCCTCGCTGCTGCCGGCGGGACGGCTATTCTTTCGGAAACCTCGGAAATCTATGGTGCAGAACACCTGCTGCGCAGCCGGGCGGTCAGCGAAGACGTCGCTGCCAAGCTCGACGCCAAGATCACTTGGTGGGAACAGTATGTCGCCCTGCACGGCGCCTCTCTCGACAACAATCCGTCGCCCGGCAACAAGCGCGGCGGCCTGACGACTATCCTCGAGAAATCGCTGGGGGCAGTCGCCAAGGGTGGCCGCTCGCCGCTGACCGACGTGTATGGCTATGCTGAACGGGTCACCGGCCGCGGCTTGGTATTCATGGATACACCTGGTTACGACCCCGTGTCGGCGACCGGACAGGTTGCCGGTGGCGCCAACATGATCGCATTCACGACAGGACGTGGAAGCTGCTTCGGCTCGCGCCCTGCCCCGTCGTTCAAGCTGTCCAGCAACTCCGCGCTCTACAAAGCGATGGAAGAGGACATGGATATCGACTGCGGCACGATTGCCACCGGCGAGACGACCATCGAGGCCAAGGGCCGCGAGATCTTCGAGCTGATCATCGAAACGGCATCGGGCAAGAAAACCAAGAGCGAAGCCTTCGGCTATGGCGACAACGAGTTTGTCCCTTGGCATCTGGGTGCGACGCTTTAAGACTGAGGATCTACAATCGTCTGAGGAGAGATGATGAACAGGAGGAAAATCGGCAGGACGGCGCTTGAAGTCACCGAAATCAGTTTCGGTGCCGCAGCGCTCGGCGGTCTGTACCGCGCCTGCCCACGCGATCAGGCTATGGAGACATTGCAGGCGGCATGGGATAGCGGCATCCGCTATTTCGACGTCGCACCCTGGTACGGCCTTGGCCTTGCCGAACGCTATGTCGGGGATTTCCTGCGCGACAAGCCGGATGGCAGCTATGTATTGTCGACCAAGGTCGGGCGACTGCTGCGGCCGGTGCCGACCGGCACCGTTCCGGACTACAGCTACGTCGACCCGCTCTCCTTCGATGCCGACTACGACTATTCCTACGACGGCATCATGCGCTCGGTCGACTTCAGCTATGCACGCCTCGGCCTCAACCACATGGACATCCTCTATGTTCACGATATCGGCGCCTACACCCACGGGCGGGCCGCAAACGAGCACTATCTCGGACAGTTGCTCGGCTCAGGACTGAAGGCACTAGAGCAGCTCAAATCTTCGGGCGCCATTTCCGCCTACGGCCTTGGCGTGAACGAAATTCCGGTCTGCCTCGACGTCATGCGCGCCGCCTCGCTCGACTGCATCCTTCTGGCGGGACGTTACACGCTGCTTGATCGCTCGGCAGTGGCCGAACTGATGCCGCTCTGCCGGACAGCGCAGACCTCGCTTGTGATTGGGGGAGTGTTCAATTCCGGCATCCTTGCAACCGGGCCGGTTGCCGGTGCAAATTTCGACTATATGCCGGCAACGGAAGAGGTGCTCGAGAAGGTCGCGGCGATGGAAGCCATAGCCTCGAAAAGCGGGATTCCTCTGGCGGCACCGGCGCTGCAGTTTCCGCTCCAGGACCCGCTTGTAGCCTCGGTGCTGATCGGCACTGGAAAGGCTGCAAGCCTGTATCGTAACATGGAAAACTTCGCGCAGCCGGTTCCGGAAAGCGTCTATCCGCTATTCGAACGCTACGTGCTGGTAGCACCACCGTTGGGAGAGGATGCTGTACGCGTATAAGGCTGCACGGATTACCGGGCCGAAAGGGCAGCAACCGCTATTTGGAACATATATTCCATCTTGACACCTTTGTGGAATTTATGTTTCGTTGAGACAACTGGCCGAGGGGAGACGGCCTTGGAGAGGGAGGGAAAGCTACGGACGCCGTCCGTTTTTCAAAACAGTTCGAGCCACCATTGGCTGATACGCCAGACGCGGGCTTCCTTTCGCGACGAACAATCAAGAGACTATCGACAAAGGTCGTCCGCATGCGTTCAGCGGCACGATTTATCTGGAGGGAACGCACCTGAGAGGAGAACTCACATCATGAAATCCATTCTTTCCCGCCGTGCATTTGCCGCCCTTGCCGGCGCTGCCGTCCTTGCCACAGCGATACCTGTCACGTCCTTCGCCGCCGAAGTGACGATCCCGATCATTGTCAAGGACACCACGTCTTTCTACTGGCAGATCGTGCTCGCCGGCGCCCGCAAGGCCGGCAAGGACCTCGGCGTCAAGGTGCCAGAACTTGGTGCCCAGGCCGAGACCGACGTCAACGGCCAGATCAGCATCCTGGAAAATGCCGTTGCCGGTAAACCTGCTGCCATCGTCATCTCGCCGACCGAGTCCAAGGCACTCGGCAAGCCGATCGATGAAGCCGCCAAGTCCGTTCCGATCATCGGGATCGATTCCGGCGCCGACTCCAAGGCGTTCAAGTCGTTCCTGACGACCGACAACACACAAGGCGGCCGCATTGCTGCCGACGGTCTTGCTGCTGCCATCAAGGGTATGACCGGCAAGGAAGAAGGCGATGTCGTCATCATCACCAACACCCCCGGTGCCGGCTCTCTCGAGCAGCGCCGCGCCGGCTTCCTGGATGAAATCAAGACCAAGTATCCGGGCCTCAAGGTTGTTGCTGACAAGTATGCCGACGGCCAGGCAACAACCGGCCTCAACATCATGACCGACCTGATCACGTCGAACCCGAAGATCGTAGGCGTCTTTGCCTCGAACCTGATCATGGCACAGGGCGTTGGCCAGGCAATCGCTGAAAACAAGCTCGGCGACAAGGTCAAGGTCATCGGCTTCGACAGCGACGACAAGACCATCGGCTTCCTGAAAAACGGCGCCATCGCAGGCCTCGTCGTTCAGGACCCCTACCGCATGGGTTATGATGGCATCAAGACAGCACTTGCCGTCTCCAAGGGTGAAAAGGTCGAGGCTACCGTCGACACCGGCGCCAACCTCGTGACCAAGGCGAACATGAGCGAGCCGAAGATCGACGCTCTTTTGAACCCGAAGCTGAAGTAAGCCAACT
Organism: Rhizobium tumorigenes; assembly: GCF_003240565.2. Classification (NCBI taxonomy): domain Bacteria; kingdom Pseudomonadati; phylum Pseudomonadota; class Alphaproteobacteria; order Hyphomicrobiales; family Rhizobiaceae; genus Arminella; species Arminella tumorigenes. The sequence continues at coordinate 3,588,784 of NZ_CP117255.1, read as the reverse complement.
GACACTGGAGGCCGCGCGGAAACCTGCGCGGCCTTTTTACCTGACAAGAAACTGCCGTTTGGAGAAATGCGAACGATGCCCGGAAAAGAACGGCATTGGCCGCAATTGAGAGGATAGCCCCATGGCCGGATTGGAAGAGGTCAGTCATCGTCACGATGACCGCACCGCGCTGAAAGAAGCAAACCGTGTTCCGCCAGGTTCCCCCATTCTCGAACTGAAGGCGCTGCAAAAGAACTACGGCTCGGTTCAGGCGCTGAAGCCTGCGACGCTGACATTCCTTGCCGGCGAAATCCACGCCATCGTCGGGGAAAACGGGGCAGGCAAATCAACGCTGATCAAGCTTCTGACCGGCGTCATCGGCCGGACGTCAGGCGAAATCCACTGGTGCGGACATCCAGTCGCGCTATCGACGCCGAACGAGGCTATCGAGCGCGGCATCAACGCCGTCCATCAGGAAGTGGTACTGTGCCAGCATCTCTCGGTGGCAGCCAATCTGTTTCTCGGTGACGAGGTCAGCCGCTTCGGTCTGATGCGGAAGAAGCAGATGGAGAAGATGGCGCAGACTGTGCTGAATGACCTCGGCTTCGGCCTCCCCGCCGCTGCTCCGCTAAACTCCCTGACGATCGGCCAACAGCAACTGGTGGCGACAGCGCGCGCGGCGATGCGCGGCACGCAGTTCCTGATCTTCGACGAGCCGACTGCCTATCTGACCCGCCAGGAATCGACGCAGCTTTTCAAGCTGATCCGCCGCCTCCAGGCAGAGGGCGTCACCATTGTCTATATCAGCCATCGCATGGAAGAGGTTTTCGAGCTTGCCGACCGCGTGTCCGTGCTGCGCGATGGTACGCATGTCGGCACGCGCCTGATCGGCGAGACGAACGACGAAGAGCTGATCACGATGATGATCAACCGTTCGATCGAGCAGATCTACCACAAGGAAGATATCCCGATCGGCGAGACGATCCTTGATGTTCGCGGCCTTTCCGGACCGGGCTTCGAAGACGTTTCCCTGACCGTCAAGGCCGGCCAGATCGTCGGCCTCTATGGTTTGATCGGCGCCGGTCGCAGCGAGTTCGTGCTCGGCCTCTACGGTCGCGAAAAGAAAACGGCCGGTGAAATCCACTGGATGGGCAACAAGGTCGACATCAAGAACGAACGGAACGCCATGGCCCTTGGCATCGCGCTTGCCCCGGAGAGCCGGCGCGACCAAGGGCTCTGCCTCAACCTGCCGATCGGGCTCAACATCAATCTGCCGGTGTTCCAGCGGCTGAGCATGGGGCCGGTGATCAACCGCGGCAAGGAGGCTGCCAATGCCGACAAGCAGATCCGCGACCTCAGCATCAAGACGCCGACCAGGCGCGTGCCCGCGTCCAGCATGTCGGGAGGCAACCAACAGAAGGTGGTGATCGGCAAATGGCTGAGCCACGGCGCCAAGCTCTTCATCTTCGACGAACCCACGGTCGGAGTCGATGTCGGCACAAAGGCGGAAATCTACCGGCTGTTCGCGAAGCTCCTCAAGGAAGGAGCGGGCATCATACTGATCTCCTCCTATTTGCCGGAAGTCTATGAGCTGGCAGACAGGCTGCACGTCTTCCGTAGCGGCCATCTGGTGGCAAGCCATGATTTCCATGCCGCATCGCACGAGGAAGTCCTCGGCGAAGCCATCGGCGCCTGAGACATCAATATTAAGGGAAGAATTCGATGACAGTCACTCCTACAGAAGCCGCCGCGCCCGTCCCCCGCAAGCGGATGAACATCCTCTTCAGCCTGACGCTGATCGGTCTGCTGCTTTTCCTCTGGCTGGTGCTGGCTTTTGCGACCGACAGCTTCTGGACGTCGCTGAACATCAGCAACCTGCTGCGTCAGGGCTCAATGACGGCCATCCTGGCCCTCGGGCAGACATTCGTGATCATCACGGCCGGCATCGACCTTTCGGTCGGCGCCATCGTCGGCTTTGCCGGGGTCATCATTGCCTGGCTGCTGCAGGCGGGCGTGCCCGTCTGGGCTTCCATCATCATCACGCTGCTGTTTGGAACGCTGATCGGCGCCTTCCATGGCTTCGGTATCGTCCGCATGGGCCTGCCGCCGTTCATCATCACGTTGGCGACGCTGACGTCGCTGCGCGGCATTGGCCTCTTGATCACCAACGGATCGTCGATCAACATCACCAATGAAGCCTTCAGCAACTTTGCCCGGGCAGATTTCCTGGGCGTTCCGAGCCTGTTCTGGATGGTGATCGTCATGGCAGTACCGGCCTTCGTCTTCCTGCATCTTAGCCGCTGGGGCCGTTATCTCTTCGCCGTCGGCTCGAACCCCGAAGCAGCCCGGCTCTCCGGCGTCAACGTCAAGGGCATGATCTACCTCGCCTACATTCTCTCCGGGACCTTCGCTGCCTTTGTCGGCGTGCTGCTTGCCTCGCGCATCGCCATCGGCAATGCAACGCAAGCCGATGGCTGGGAACTGCAGGCAATCGCTTCGAGCGTTATCGGCGGCACCAGCCTGTTTGGAGCCGTGGGCACAGCTTACGGCCCGCTGATCGGCGCCTTCATACTCGCCACCATCAACAACGGTGCTAACTTGCTCAACCTGAATTCGTTCTGGCAGCGCGTCATCACCGGTTTCCTGATCATCCTGATCGTCTATTTCGACCAGTTACGCCGGCGTCGGGGTTAATTCCCGGACAGTCCTGAGACTTACGGCGCCAGCAGGGCATCCTCATCGGTCGCGACCTGGGATTGCCGCTGGCGCCGCAAAACTGCACGCTCTGCCCGGACCCTGGCGGCAAGCAGCAGCGAGAGGAAGAAGCTGTCGAGGCTGGCATTGTATCCGACACGGCCCTCGACCATACCGCCGACAATGATGAGGAAGGCGCCGATTGCGCAGAGACGCGCCTCGAATGTCCGCTTCTGGAACGGCAGCACGAAAGCCACGTAAAAGAGCGCGGACACGAACAGAAATAGCCCGACCACGCCGCCGTCGCCGACCACCGCGATGAAAATGTTATGGGGCTGGCGAATGGAGCCAAGCGCGGCCAGTTGGTAGAACAGGTCTTCGGTCACTGGAGACACGGAGGTAAAGGCGCCGGGACCTTGCCCCAGGAACCAGTGGTCCACCACGCGGGCGAGATAGGCCATCCAGATATCCGTTCGTCCCGTCAGCGTGGCATCGCGACCGAATGCGCCGGTAATCGGAACCCAAAGAAAATAGACGCCCACCGCCAGGAGCAGGACAGTGCCGATCAGCGCCGCCGATCCGATAAAGGGCGACAGCCGCGACCTCGACATGGACATCAGCAGCACATAGTAGCCGATGGCGGCAAAGGCGACCGCAAGAGACCCTTTCGAGTCCGAGCCGACCAGGCATATGGCGGCAACCAGAAACAACAGCAGGCTTTTCCAGCGGCCGACGGCCTTCGAGAAGAAAAAGGCGAAGACGGCCGCCCACATGGCAAGGGCGCCGAGGTAGTTCTTCTGCTGGAACGCTCCCTTCCAGACGCTGGCGCCGCCGTACACCTCCGTGCCGGCCTTCGGGATAGCGATGACCAGCACGATCGACAGGATGAGAATGACGGTCAGATATCGTGACATCACCCGGGCCATGAGGTTGGCAGGCAAAAGCAAGCCGATGATGGTGCCGCTCAGGGCCATCAGCAGCCAGAAGATCTCGATGCGAAACGAGGTGATGAACGAGAACCCCTGCACGCCGGAGATCAAGCCCATACCGACGAAGGGCAGGAACGGCATCAGCGCAGTGCCGACAGCTTTGTAGGAATGGGAAGTGAAATAATAGAAGATGGCAATACTGATCGACAACCATACGCCATAGCGGAAAGGCACGCCGAAGGGCTGTACCCCCTCCAGGTCTTCCTGCGTCAGGTCCACCCCGCCCCAGTACCAGGCGCCGGAAAACTGGATCAGGCAGAGAACGAGCAGCACGACCAGCCCCAGCCTTACCAGCACGGGCAAGTCGCGCTCTTTCATCGAGATCGGTGTATAGACGTCCTCAGCCATGTAGGCCTGCGTCATTTATTCGCTCCGGGGTGTGGCAACCCGTCAATCTGGTAGGCAGCAATCTTGTCGATCTGGAAGGCGGCAGGCAGCGGCGTTTCTGCATCTGCTACACCGACCATCTTGCCGCCGATTGCCAGGTTGACGATCATGTACATCGGTATGTCATAGCCGGGTGGCGTTGTCAGGACCTGCACCGGCTTGCGGTCGATATACCAAGTCAGGCGATCCGGCTGCCAGAGCACACCGAACGTATGGAAACCCGTGGTCGCCTGCGCAAACGGCACACGGCAGCCGGAATGCTGATAGGCGCCGGTACCGCCGGCCTTCCAGTGGGCGGTCATCACCATCTTGTCGGACTGCTGGCCGACGACCTCGAGAATATCCAGCTCAGGCGGCCATTTGTTCTTGTCGGTCGGCAGCAGCCAGAAGGCCGGCCAGAGCCCCTTGCCAGCCGGGATCTTGGCGCGCATCTCGAAATAGCCGTAGGTCTGGGAGAACGACTGGCGGGTCGTCAGCACACCCGACGTGAACTGGTAATTGTAGAGCGCCTGCTTGAACTGGTCGGGGGTCCGCTCGCCAATAATCGAGAGCACGCCGTCCTTGATCTTGAAGGGATTAATCCCGACCGGCGTCTGTCCCTGCCCCTTGTAGCCCGGATCGACGTATATTTCCTGCTCCTTGTTGCCTTGCAACGTGCGCTTCGTCATCCAGCTATAGTCGCCATCGTAGTGCGGCGTCCATTTCTTGTCGGAAAGATCCAGCTTGTCGAAATTGTCGAAGAACGTGCGGGTGAGGTGCACGTCCGGCACGTCGCCGGTTGCGGTCGCCGGCTGGCATGTCGCGGTCGCCGGCTTGGAGGAAACGGGCAAAGTTACCGTCTCCTCCGCAGCCCAGGCCTGGGCTCCAAAAGAGACGAATAGCAGACCGGTGGCGAAAGCTTTCAGAGGGCTGTGGCTCATGGGGTAATCCTCGGTGATTTTCGACTTCAGTGCGGCATCAATTCCGGTGCAACACGGCGGGCAAGGACAACGGATCCCGACGCAGTCAGATGGCCGTAGTCCCACTGCATCGGCACGCCGGAGTCGGTGGTCGTCTGACATGTGGCTGTGCCGGGCGGGCAGAGCAGGTCATAAATGGAGACGTAGGTCGCACCTGTTGTCTTCAGAGCAGTGGCGAACTGTTCGTCGATAGTCTTCATGGCGGGCACCCGCCTCTCCTGGGTAAGGTCTGCCGGGCCCCAAAGCGCCTGCGTGGCCAGCAGGCGCGCCAGTCCGATCTTGTATTCCGGGATCGGCCCGAGAACGTAGACCCGGCTGCCGAAAGACTTGAGCCGATCTATGGTCGCAAGCAGGTCCGGCAGGTCGGTTGCCACCCAGCGTGCCGAGATGATCACGGCCTGAGGATGCTGTTTGCCGAGCGTGTCATAGATACCTTCCATAAAGGCGCGACAATTTTTCAGCCCGTTGCCCGAGATCAGCGGCTTGCAGCCCGACGACGTCGCCTGCATCAGATTGACGTCGGTCATCGTCTTGCTCAGACCGCTCCACCAGTGGGCACCGTGGCTGTCACCGATCAGAACGTAGTTCGGCTTTGTGTCCGAAAAGCGAAGGCAGGACTGCGTGTCGTAGTCGGCCGGCGTCTGCAGTTCGCCATCGAGGAAACAGGTACCACGGCGGTAGGCGGCACGGTCATCGTATTGAAGGTAGGTCGCCAGCCGGTCGACCTCGGGCGAAAAGCGCAGCGGCAGGCCGGACGCCACGATGCACCAGAGGCCGAAAACAATACCGAGCGCCGAGATCGCGAAATTCGCGATCCACAGCCGCCTTGGCGGTACGGCAACTCGGTCACGGGCAGGCTGCTCGACGAAACGCCAGGACACATAGGAAAGAACCGCCGTAATTGGCGCGACGATGACAATGTCCTTCGGCTCGAGTGGCCGCTCGACAAACAGATGATAGAAGACGGCAACCGGCCAGTGCCAGAGGTAGAGCGAATAGGAGAGCAGGCCGATGAAGACCATCGGCCTGAGCGACAGGAGCCGGCTGACAAGGGTTGCCGGACCGGAGCCGGAATAGATGACCAGCGTCGCCCCGAGCACCGGAGCAAGGGCTGTCATGCCCGGAAAGGCCGTCGTCGGCTTGTAGAGCAGGCCGGCGGCAAGGATCAGAAACAGGCCAGCCGCGCCGGCACCCTCGCGCAGGATGCGCTGCGGAAAGACGGGGATCTTTGCCAGCGCCAGCAGCGATCCGGCCAGCATCTCCCAGAATCGCGGTGGAGAGAAATAGAAGGCCGCTGGCTGCTGCGTGTGCATCAGCCAGAGCGCGAGGCCAAAGGAAAGGACAGCCATGACGGCGATAGCTGCAGTGACGAAGCGCGGCAGGAAGCGATAGAGGCCGAGCAGCAGCAGTGGAAAGAAAATGTAGTACTGCTCTTCGACCGCCAACGACCAGGTGTGCAGCAGCGGCTTGGTCTCGACATCGCTGAGGAAATAGCCGCGAAAACCGTAGAAGTAGAAGTTGGAAGTGAAGGTCAGCGTCGAGATGATGCTTTTCGAGTAGTCGATCAGTTCCGACGGGTAAAGCAGCACGAAGGCTGCGATGGCCGACGCCACCAGCATGAAGGCAAGCGCCGGAAATATGCGCCGCACGCGCCGCTCATAGAATTTGATGAAGGAGAACTGGCCGGCCAGCATCTCGCGGCTGATGATGCTGGTGATCAGATAGCCGGAGATGACGAAGAATACATCGACCCCGACGAAGCCGCCGCGAAAAATCCCTGACTGAAAATGGTAGAGGATCACCGACAAGACAGCGACGGCACGCAGGCCATCGATATCGCCGCGATATTTCACATTGCTCATTCCGCACTCGTTCCTTGACGTTGCCCAGGGCCCGATCTCACGATCGCGCGCTTACCTTCACCACGTCCGCTCGAATGAATAGACATCGGCTTCGCTGCGTACGCGCAGCACCTTGGCCGGCAAGCCGCCGACAATGACGTCGCTCTCCGGAAGTCTTTTCGTGACCACCGCACCCATGCCGACGATCACCCGGTCGGCCACACCGCTGCCTGGGGCGAAGCGTACGGCGGTGCCTAGGAAACTCTTTTCGCCAATGACGATGTCACGGTTCATCGTGCCCGCGCCGTGCGTCAGGAATTGCGAGGCGAAGCCTGCGACCCAGGTGCCGTCACCGATGGAGATGCTGCCGAGAATATCGAACAGGTGGCTTTCGTTGATCAGGCAATCGCGCCCGGTCCCGAAGCTGCGGGCATAGCCCATATGCGCCTGGCGCGGATCGGCAGCAGCGTCACCGCATTCGAAGCGGTTCCATCGGCCGATAAACGTGCCTTCGCCAAGCGTCACCGAAATGGGGCCCATGAAGCTTGTGCCGCGGCGAATGATGACATCGGGTCCGCAAGAGAAGCGGTCGACAGCGATGACCACGCCGAAGCCGATGCTTGCCCCCCGGGCCAAGCTGTAACCCATCAGCATACGGTATGCTCCCGCGCGCAAAGCCTTGTGAGGCAAGCGCGAGATGAGCATGGCGAGAATCTTGCGGGATCGGTTCATGCTGTTTCCTTGAAACTAGGCAACTTGCGGATCCAGGACCCGGCCGCTGATTGTCGCGATGGCTGCACGTCTTTCCGCGATGGGCAGCGGGTTCGTCGACTGGATGTGGACGGCGATATTTTCCGGCTCCATGGCCGCAATGATCGCCTCGACGTCGATCACGGCATCCGGCGACCAGACGGAGTTTGCGAGCTTCATGTCCTTGATCGGGCGCGGTTCGGCAACGGCGGCGATCTCGACGACGTATTCGCCGTAGAGAATGTATTCCGAGACGGTCTTGGCCTTGGCGATGGCGCGCTGCCAGTCCGGGCCCTTCACCGACTGGATGCGTTTAATGAGCCCATCGAGGGTAGCGCGATCCCAGGGGATCAGCTGGCCGATATAGTTGAAATGCTCGGTCTCCGGGGGCTTGCCGACGCCGAGAAGCTCGTGCGCCGTCTTTCTCCAGAGCCGGTGCGTATCGAGATCGCGACCCCTGACATGCTGCTGTAGGATGATTTGGCCACCGCTCTGCAGCGCTTCGAGCGAGAACGGGCGGACCAGGAAGACATCGCTGTCGGCAAAGATGAAGATGTCGGCCTTGGTAAGATCTCCCGCGCAGAGCTTGACGATCTGCTGCACCAGCCAACCGCTGATCCGCCCGACGCCGGGCAGATAGTACTGCTCGCGGAGGCGCAGCGTCTTGCCGAACGGCAGCTTGATGATAGTCGGCACGGGAAGCCTGATAAACCCGTGCGGCCGCAGGATGCTTTCGCGCGCCATGACCCGGCGACGCGGCCCTTGCAGCGAGGCGAACAGCTTCATGTCGCTTTGGGGCACGATGACCAGGTGCTCGAAGTCGAACTGGCAGAACGTGTCAATGCTCTGGCAGAGGTCGACGGCGTTCTCGAAATCGTTGCGATAGGACGGCGTGATGATGGCGACCTTGGCGTCAGTCATGGCTGTCTCCCGATAGCGTGTGGCTCGTGGCCGTATGAAGATAGCGAGCGCACGTCATCTTGGACCCACCGCCGGAACGTCGAAACTCTTCGGCACCTTTGGCCCCCAGAAGCGCCGGTGCAACCAGCCGGTCATTGGTCGTTCGAGCAACAGGTAGACGAAGGCAGCCACGAACATGGCAAAGCCACCGGCGACGAAGATGTAAAGCCAGGGGCTGTGGATGCCGATGCGCGGGGCAACAAGCGCCACCAGGTTTATCGAGAACGGATGCGACAGGTAGAGCGCGAAGGACGCATTGCCGCCAAACACCAGAACGCGCATCAGCGGCTTCAGGGCGTTGTCGAGCTTTTCATCGAGCAAGGCAGGTCCGGCGCAGGCGACGAAAGCGGGAAGCCCCATCCAAAGCGGCCGCCAGAGACCGCCAAGTTCCGTCAGGCCTGTCGACTTGAAGACCACCATCAGCAGCATGCCGGCGACGAACAGCGACCAGCCGGCCAACGCGCCGAGGCGGACGCCGCGGTCGCGCAGATGCGCCAGCGCGATGCCGAACAAGAACTCGAAGACGATTGGGTTGGCCCAGAATGCAAACGGTGGTGTCTGGACAACGTGAAAATACGGCAAGCCGCCGAGTACCAGAAGCGCGGCGATGACCCAGGTCATGCCCCAGCCCTTGCTGAAGAAAAGGCCGATCGCGAAGACGACGTAGAACAACATCTCGAAATTCAGCGTCCAGCCGAGGATGAGGACCGGATAGAAGTGGCCATACGGATCAGGCAGCGGAATGAAGAGGAAAGAGCCGACGATCTGTTCGAGAGACGGGCTGCCGTAGCGGATCGAACTTGCAAACACCACCATGGCGCAGAGCATGGCGATGGTGAAGAACCAATAGGGCGGCGCGACGCGGACGATGCGGCGCAGGATGAACTGAAGCGGCGCGCCCGGCTTTCCGAAGCTGTTGCGCGACAGGTGGTACATAATGAAGCCGCTGATGATGAAGAACAGATCGACACCCCCGGCCCAGAAGACCGGATCGAATGGCTTGAAGTTTGCCGTATCGACAAATGACTGATCCATCACTTCGTGCTGGAGATGGCTGATCAGCACCATCATCGACGCCACGAGGCGAAGCACCTGAATTTCCTGGATTTGCTTCTTCTGGGGCTGCTGCAAGTGGGAAGAACCCTTCTGGGACTAGAGGGAGGAACGGGCTGGCGAAGGCTGGCCAGCCACGACGGCGCCGCGCTGGCGCATCGCCTCGTGATAAATTTCCAAGGTGCGCTCGCCGATGCTGGTCCAGTCGCCGCCGGCGGTAATCGTGATCTCCGGACGGCGTTCGATGGCATCGGCAAGGGCTGCCGCAAGCGCATTGGCATCCGCCGGTGGCACCAGCGCGCCGTTGGCCTCCTGCATGTCTTCGGCAAAGATACCGACGTCGGATGCGATCATCCATTTGCCCGTCGGCTTCAAGAGGAAGTAGACACCGCTGGCATCGATCTGCCGGTAGGGAAAGAGAAAGCTGTCGGCCTCCTCGAAAAGCGAGGCCATCTGGGTTTCGTCCAGTCGGCCAAGGCGCAATTCAACAACATCCTCCAGACCGAGGGCCGCAATGCGCTGGCTAATCGGCGCCATGTCCATGTGAGCGGCGCCGGCAATGACCACGCGGGCACGCTGGCGGAGGGTCGGCGGCAATTGACCGAGCGCCTCGATCAACACATCAAGTCCCTTGTACGGCTTGATCTGGCCGAACATGACGAACGTCCAGCGCGGATCGCGGATCGCACCCGGCGCAAGAGGAGCAGGCTCGACATTGAGGGTCAGCGGGCCATGCGGGACGATGGAGATCTTGCCTTCGGCGATGCCGCGCGCGATCAGGTTCTGGCGAGCGCCGCGGGTGTGGACGATGACGTGGTCAGCGGCCGCAATCGGCATGTCGAAGCCAGAGTTCTGCAGAAAGGAAATCTTCTCGCCGTTGAATGGTACCGTGTCATGGACGGTCATGATGACCGGGCAAACACGGCGCACGAGGCGCATCGCCAAGGCATCGAACAACGGCAGGACGGCCCATTGCACGTGCATGACCGCCGGGCGGCGACGGTGGACATGGGCTACCAAGCGAACCAGATCGACGATGTGCGACAGGCCCTTGGCCAGACCGCGCAGCTTGTTCCATTTCGCGGGGATAGCTTCGACGCCGCGATAGAAGGTGATGCCGATATCGGCGACCGTGATCTCGGAATGCTCCCCCTTGCGCAAGGGCCGCGCTGCCCAATAGGGCGCGATGCCGACAGCGCGCAGGCCCCGCGTCAATCCGGCGTCATAGGCCGGCGTGAACAGCGAGGGGTCGATCAGCAAGGCCCGCACGGGCGCTTTTTCCGTTACGGAATTCAAACAGCTTCTCCCAGCCCACGATAGGCCTTGTCCGGCTGCCACTGGGTTTCCCGCAGCGTCAGGATCCCTGTGATAAAGCCAAGCGCCCATGAGGCATGCATTGTAAAAGCCGCAGGCCCGGCCAGCAGGCCGCAGGCAGACCGCTTGTTGAAGGCGATGGCAACCGAGGTCACCGCCAGTACGAAGACATAGAAGGCCGGCACCATCAGCAGCAGCGGAAACAGCGGGCTCAGAACGATTGCCGCAGCACAGGCACTCATGAAAGCCGGAACGGCGAACTGGCGAATCTTGAACGATGTCGGGTGACGGCGGACAGTGCGGGAGCGCCCCTTGCCGTAATTGAAATACTGCCTGGCAAGTTTGGCGAATGTTGCGC